>CAIRGA010000023.1 GCA_903877935.1 uncultured Hyphomicrobiales bacterium | reverse complement strand
CCGACCCCCGATCTATCGTATATCCACCTCAAACCCGCTTTTATCGATCACTTAGCGAGTCCCATTATCCCAACCACGTCTATATTCACCTCAAGATGCTTCGCGAGTGCTTCAAGTGTGTCCTCGACCACCTGATCATAGGCCAAATCGGAGGTTTTCGCGCCGATCCAGTCGAGCCAAGCGGCGCGCTGTTGGTCGTCGGCAAACAGCCCATGCACATAGACCCCCCGGACCCGGTCATCGGCCGAGCGCGCCCCATCGGCGCGGCCTGTGTCAAAGCGGAGCACCGGGCGGGCCGTATCGGGGCCGGTCGTTACACCGATATGCATTTCATAGCCTGAAAACGGGGCATTTCCGTCAATTTTAGTGCCCGAAACCGCCAAAAGTGTCTTTTTTGGCTCCATCAGGGTGGAAACATCGAGCAGGCCAAGGCCATCAACCCCGCCGGCAACGCCCTCAATCCCTTGCGGGTCTTCGATTCGTGCCCCCAACATCTGGTAGCCCCCACACACGCCAAGCACTCGCCCGCCGCGCCTCACATGCGCTTTGATGTCAATATCCCACCCTTCGGCGCGCACCGCCTCAAGGTCCGCAATGGTCGCTTTCGAGCCCGGAATGATCACAAGATCGGCATTGGCAGGAATGACCTCACCACGCCTAACCATCAGTAATTTAACGTCTTTTTCTGCCGCTAGTGGATCAAAATCGTCAAAATTCGATATCATCGGCAGCTGCAAAACCGCAATTGTTATCGGCGCATCTTTCGAAATCCGCCGCCGATCCAAGGCCACTGCATCCTCGGCTGGCAGCCGGAAGGCATCTTTGAAATGCGGGATCAGCCCAAAGCTTTTCCAACCGGATTTCTCCGCAATCAACCGCATTCCGTCTTCAAAAAGCGTTGGATCGCCACGGAAACGGTTGACCATAAACCCTTGAATTAACTCAGCATCTTCAGGGTCGAGCACCGCCTTGGTGCCGACAATCTGCGCAATCACCCCGCCCCGATCAATATCGCCCAAAAGGATCACCGGCACCTTGGCCGCCCTCGCAAATCCCATATTGGCGATGTCATTGGCCCTGAGATTGACCTCGGAAGCGCTGCCCGCCCCCTCAATAATCACGAGATCGGCCTCGGCTTTCAGGCGGTTAAAACTATCGAGAACGGAGGCTAAAAGACGTGGCTTAAGCAGTTGATAATCCTTGGCTTTTGCTGTTCCCTCGACGCGCCCCTGCACAATAATCTGCGAGCCGATATCGCTCTGCGGCTTCAACAAAACCGGGTTCATGTGGACGGTAGGTGCAACGCCAGCCGCCCTTGCCTGAAGCGCTTGAGCCCTACCAATCTCCCCGCCATCCGCTGTAACAGCCGCATTGTTCGACATGTTCTGCGGCTTGAACGGCAGAACCTTCAAACCGCGGTTTCGGGCCACCCGACAAAGCCCCGCAACAATGAGGGACTTGCCGACATCGGAACCGGTGCCTTGGATCATAAGTGCTTTGGCCACCATCAGAATTCGATTCCTTGCTGCGCCTTAACGCCTGCCGAAAAATGGTGCTTGATGAGCCCCATTTCAGTCACCAAATCCGCCGCCTCCATCAGCTCCGGCTTGGCATTGCGGCCCGTCACTACAATATGCAAATCCGGTCGGCGACCTTTTAACGTCTCAACCACCTCCAAAAGCGGCAAATAATCATATCTCAGCGCGATATTCAGCTCATCCAGCACCAAAAGCCGAATGGTCGGGTCCGCCATTAATTCCTTGACCTTCACCCAAGCGGCTTCCGCTGCCGCGATATCGCGCGCTTTGTCTTGAGTTTCCCAGGTGAAACCTTCACCCATTGAATACCAACGCACCAAATCCGGGAACCTTTCCAAGGCTTTACGCTCGCCTGTCTCCCACGCGCCTTTGATAAATTGGACGATTCCCACCGGCCATTCATAGCCCAAAGCCCGCATGATTAAGCCAAAAGCAGCGGTGGATTTACCTTTTCCGGGGCCGGTATTAACGATCAAAAGCCCTTTTTCAGTAATTGTTTTTGAGGCGACTTCGGCATCCTGTACCGCCTTGCGCTTAGCCATTTTTTCCCTGTGGCGACGGGCTATTTCTTCTTCGCTCAACTCGGCCATGATGCGCTCTCTCTATCAGGATGAGGGGTGCTCATACGAAGTTTCGGTGGCAAATGCCATAAGAACCATCATCTCTTAAATTGACATCCCCATCGCCTTCCATCAGAGTCGAATGGTGAGAAGGCCCCCTCGCAAGAGGGGTTAAAAGGGAACGTGGTGACGCCGCTTAAAACGGTCATTCCATGGCTGCCCCCGCAACTGTAAGCGGTTAGCCTTGTGCCAGATAAACCACTGGAAAACCTTGTAAAAAGGTGGACTGGGAAGGTGGCATAAAGCATCGATCCGTGAGCCAGGAGACCTGCCCTCTGACGAAGAACGCATGATCCGGGCGGGGTGCCTCGGAACGGTTTTCGGCCTTCATTGGCCATTGACGCGGCATGTTGGCCGCTGCGCGCGCCCACAGTATTGCACCAAGCAGTACGAAAGATGGTGAGCGAATGGCCGAAACAACGATTTATGTATGCACAACTTGTCGCGCTGCGGATGATACCTCCGAGATCCGCGCTGGCGCTAGGCTGTTGGCCGCGTTAGAGAATTCCTTGATTGATCGCCCTCAATCGGTTCGCCTTGAAGGCGTTGAGTGCCTAAGCGTTTGCAAGCGTCCCTGCACGGTAGCCTTCGCCTCACCCGGCAAATGGACCTATGTCTATGGCGATTTTACCGCCGAAACTGCCCCTGAAACCATTTTGGCAGGTGCTGAGCTCTATTCTGCGGCTGACGATGGCCTCATTCCATGGAAAATGCGGCCTGATGCCTTGAAAAAGGGCGTTATCGCACGGCTTCCCCCCTCCCTCACCTCACCTTCGCTACCGGAGAAGACATCATGAGCACGCTTGCGCCCCTAACCAAAGTTCCGGTTACGATCATTACAGGCTTTTTAGGCGCTGGAAAAACCACGCTTATCCGCCATGTGCTTGAAAATGCTAAAGGAAAGCGTCTCGCGCTGATCGTCAATGAGTTTGGCGATATTGGCGTCGATGGCGAGATTTTGCGTTCGTGCGGTATTGAGAATTGCCCGGATGAAAATATAGTCGAGCTCGCGAACGGATGCATTTGCTGTACAGTCGCAGATGATTTTATCCCGGCGATAGAAAAGCTTCTGAGCCTGCCTAATCCGCCCGAGCATATTATTGTCGAAACATCAGGTCTTGCTTTGCCTAAACCTTTGGTCAAAGCCTTTGACTGGCCACCCATACGCGCAAAGCTTACGGTTGATGGCGTGGTTACTGTCGTTGATGGCGCAGCCGTTGCAGCTGGCCGTTTTGCAGATGATCCTGAAGCCCTCCTTGCTCAACGCGCGGAAGATGGCGCCATCGATCACGATAATCCGCTCGAGGAAGTCTATGAAGATCAGCTACTCTGCGCGGACCTTGTGATACTTAACAAGGTAGATCTGATAGATAAGAACAGTGTTTCAGATATATCGAAACACATCAGTTCGACAGTCCCCCGCGCCGTCCGCATCATTGAGGCAAGTGAAGGGAAAATCGCCCCTGAAATCCTCTTGGGCCTATCTGCGGCTGCGGAAGACGACCTGCTCAACCGTCCCTCGCATCACGATGCTGAAGAAGGGCACGACCATGACGACTTCGACAGCTTCGCTCTCCCTGTTCCCACGATCGCCGACATCCCTGCCTTTTTGACGCGTTTGGAAAAAATGGCGGAAGAGCATGATGTGCTCCGGATCAAAGGCTTCCTTGATGTCGAAAATAAGCCGATGCGGCTTTTGGTGCAGGGCGTTGGTACGCGGTTTCGGCATCACTTCGATACGGTTTGGCCGAAGGAAGCCATCCGCCACGGCCATCTCGTCTTTATTGGCGAAAAGGGCCTCAATCGTGCGGCCCTCGAGGCTGACCTCGCACGCTCTCATTCATGAGATTGCATTAATTCGCCATGCACCTCCTTCGCGCCGAGACAGTTACCCTAGATGAGACGGCTGATGCCGTCGATCTTGGCCTGTCTCCGGCCGATATTCTTTTCCTATCCTTCACCGATAGCGACCTCGCCGGATTGGTTGCGGCATGGGAGGGCGGCAAGGGTGTCTATCCAAGCTTGCGCGTTGCAAATCTTAATCAATTGAAGCACCCCTTCTCCGTCGACCTCATCGCCGAGAAACTCTTGCCACATGTGAAATTTGTTCTTGTCAGACTGTTGGGCGGCAAGGATTATTGGTCTTACGGCGTCGAAGAATTAAGCCGGGCGTCGCGCAGCCTCGGTTTCCATCTGGCCGTCGTTCCGGGAGATTATCAGGCCGATCCTCGCCTTGACACGGCATCAAGTTTTTCTCCGGATTATTTGAAAACATTATGGCGGTTTTTTCATGAAGGTGGCCGTGAAAACCTAACCCATTGTCTCGATTGGATTGCTTCCCACTTAGGTCACGATCGGCCGGTATCGGACCCGCAACCGATTAAAGCGTTGATGCATTATCCGGAGGCGTCGCGAACAGCATCAGACTTATCCCCCCGTGCGCTTCTGGTTGCCTATCGATCTGTGATGATCGCTGAGGACACGGCCCCGCTCATAGCCCTCGCAGATGCCCTATCCAAGCGCGGCTTTGCCGTTGATTGCACCTGCGTTTCCAGTCTCAAAGATCCGGATGCCGTATCGGCGATGTCGGCGTTTATCGAGCAATCAAAGCCCGATATTATTCTCAATACAACCGCATTTTCTGCTAAGCTTGACGATGGTATGACGGTACTGGATCGTGCGAATGTACCTGTCTTGCAAGCGATGCTGGCGACAACACGCCAAGAGCCGTGGGCCTTATCAACGCGCGGATTATCGGCAACCGATATTGCGATGAATGTCGTACTTCCCGAACTTGATGGGCGTATCGTCACCCGCGCAATTTCTTTTAAGGCTGAGTTAGAGCGCCGTTCAGATACCGAATTTACCCGCGTCGTTCATCAACCGGCCCCGGACCGTATCGACTTCGTTGCCGACCTAGCGCGCAACTGGGTTAGTCTTCAGAAAAAGGCTGCTTCGGATCGTCGTATCGCGTGCATCCTCTCGGACTATCCGCATAAAGGCGGCCGCGCGGGTTATGCCGTTGGCCTCGATACACCCGAAAGCGTTCTGGCGATTGCGGAGGATCTTCGCGTCGCAGGATATTCTATTCCGGAAATGCCGGATGGTGCGACCCTGATGACGCGCTTAACGGAGGGCGATGTCACAGCTGAGCTGTCGCTCAAAGAATATTTATCGCTTTTTGTTAAGCTTCCTCAAGCCTTTCGTGACAGCGTAACGGCGATCTGGGGCGATGCTGAACACGATACCACCATTCAAGGCGGATCCTTTACCTTTCGCGTTATTGAGGCGGGCCATTTAATCGTTGCCTTGCAACCTTCCCGTGGAAGCGTAGTCGACATCAAAGCTGAATATCACGACGCAACCCGGCCGCCGTCCCACGCCTATATTGCCTTTTATCTGTGGCTAACCCGGCGCAAAAATCTCGACGCCATGATCCATTGTGGCACACACGGAACGCTCGAATGGTTGCCCGGTAAATCTGTCGCCCTCGCCGCGGATTGTGCCCCTGAAGTCTTGATTGGTGCGCTTCCCGTTATTTACCCCTT
>CAIRGA010000022.1 GCA_903877935.1 uncultured Hyphomicrobiales bacterium | reverse complement strand
TCGCAACAGTCCATTGGCTAATTTAATAAATCGCCGTGCTTCGGGATCCGCTTGAACGAGGCGAACGGACAGATCAACCGCCGCGTGGTCCGGCACGTCTAGATACAGAAGTTGGGCAACTCCCGCGACGAGGATCGATTCAAGGCGACCAGAATGGTTTGGCAACCCCTTTTCTAGGCGTGACATAAGAACATCGCCGATCGTTCCTAATCGGCGGGTAGCCGACATGGCGATGGCACGGGCAAGTCCCCTATCGCGCTCTGATAAGGTCTTTCCGTCTGGTTCTGAAAGGATTCGGTCGAGTGATTCGTCGAGAGGAAGGCTTCGAACAAGCAGGTCATCAATCGCCATCATGGCACAACGACGGGCAATTAATCCGGGAGTTTCTTCCATTTGGGGGGTATCTTCGACGCGAATTTCGCTCATTTAAGGTGCTTTCCAATTGGTCTATTTGGTTTAGTACAGTCGATATCGTTCTTGACCAATTTCCCTCTATGCCGCCAGAAGGTGCCATGCTGCAAGTTTTTACTGATGAGAGGTTATTTTGTTATGGATGATCAAAAGCCGTTGGATAAAGCTGTCTCAGCGCAAGAATTCAGGAAAAAATTAGCATCAAATGCGCAGCGCGCCCTCGCTGAAGCCGAGGCGAGACGCCTTGCTGAAAATGGGGTGGCGGGACTACCTCGCGAGATTAATGGACGGGACGGTCCTGAGCCTGTCCGCTATGGTGACTGGGAAGTAAAAGGTCTCGCGAGTGATTTTTAGAGCGATTGGCACAGTTCTGGCTAGGTTTAGCCTCAAAAGCCGGTTTTGGTAGTTTTGTGGAGTAGAATGTGGCGCTTGATCGACGGGGATTTGTAGCAGGCTTATTGACGACACCTTTCGTGTCGGCAATTGCCGGTGCTCAGGAAGGTAAACAATGGAGCTATGAAGGTGCCGACGGGCCAGAAAAGTGGGCGGAGATCGATCCGGTTAACCAGGCATGTTCCGCGGGTCTTGAACAATCGCCAGTTGATCTCAGTAAATATTACGTTGCTGCAGTCGAACCTATTCAATTCAATTGGCAGCCGCAGCCTTTTTCAATGGTGAATAGCGGGCGGTCCGTTTATGCCAACGTTGCCAAAGGCAGTTCGACAAAGCTAGGCGGCGATGACTATTCACTGAAACAGATCGTGTTCCATCTTCCCAGCGAACATATGGTCGATGGTCAACGCCATGCCATGGAAATTCAATTTGTCCATACGCAGGGTCCTAAAAAGCTCTTGATGGTTTCTGTCTTGGTCCGGGCAGGAGAGCGGAATGATGTATTTTTTGCTCTGATGTCAAAGGCTCCTGGAAAGCTGGGGACGCAAGCTTTGCAGGCTCCCGCCGATCCGAATGTTTTGATTCCAAAAACACACAGTCTTTTTCGGTATCGTGGATCGCTCACGATGCCGCCCTGCACAGAAAATGTGGATTGGGCCGTTTTTGCCGAACCTCTTGAGGTGGCGCAGGCGGACATTGATACTTTCAAGCTTATTTTTGCAATGAATGCGCGTCCAGTTCAGCCAATTAATCGTAGATTTCTCTTGAAGGGTGTTTTTTAGCCTTAATCTCCGAAAGGCTATTTGAGCTTAACCTTATTATTTGCTGATTTTTGGTCTTTTTATTGCCGAATATGCTTCCGAGGCGTAATGACGGTTAGCCATCAATCGGCGCCCTTGTGCTGGAATTGGACTTAATGACGTCTCACCATGATCCCGATATGATTGCATTGAAGGATGTCCGCTTTTCGTATGCGGACCGATCAATTTTGAATGGAATTGATCTTACGATAAAAAATGGCGAAATTGTTGCGATCATGGGCGGGTCCGGCGGCGGGAAAACAACGCTACTTGGATTGATTGCGGGACGCCTTAAGCCGCAATCTGGTTCTGTGCTCGTCGAGGGCCTTGATGTTCCAAAGTTAAACCAGTCCAATCTCTATAGCCTTCGTCGTCGAATTGGGATGTTGTTTCAGTTTGGCGCCTTGTTCACAGATTTGAGTGTTTTCGATAATATTGCCTTTCCTTATCGCGAGCAGACCAATTTGCCGGAAGACATGATCCGTACGTTGGTACTGCTAAAACTCGAAGCTGTTGGCTTGCGGGGCGCAAAAGATCTAAAACCTGCAGAATTATCTGGCGGAATGGCACGCCGTGTTGCGCTTGCGCGTGCCGTTGCACTCGATCCGTCTGTAATGCTCTATGATGAACCGTTCACGGGGCTTGATCCCATTTCTGTTGGTATTATTGGACGTCTCATTAAACGTCTCAATCGCGCGCTTGGAATGACATCGGTTATTGTAACGCATGACCTTAACGAGACTCTTCGCCTCGTTGATCGGGTCGTGGTTCTTTCTGAGGGCAAGATCCATCGTGACATGGTGCCTGCGGATATTCGGTCAACGGATGATCCGTTCATTCGTCAATTTGCGGATGGCTTACCGGATGGGCCCGTGCCTTTTCATTATCCGGGCTCTGACTATGCAGCGGAGCTATTTGGTCCATGATCGCACGTGTCTTCAACTTTATTCATGACCTAGGCAATTCGATAACGAGCCGAATAGATCGCTTGGGGTTGGCCGCGCGATTTGCTGGGTTACTCTTGCTCGCGTTAGGTGTCTCGATCCGTCGCGCCTCCCTGATCATTCGCGAAGTATATTTCTCGGGTGTCCGGTCGTTAT
>CAIRGA010000021.1 GCA_903877935.1 uncultured Hyphomicrobiales bacterium | reverse complement strand
TTATACTGAATGTCATAATGATACGCTTTAAATCAATGGGTGGATGCACTCATTTCTGGATACCATGTCGCGAAAGTGCTTTGGCATGACGATGGCAGTCTATCCTATGACCATCTCGCCAGCCTATAAGCCCGCCATGGATTTTATGACGCAATCTGCTTTTGACGCTGCCGGACGCCGATTGGGCGGCTATAGCCGCACGCTGATTATGGGTATTTTGAATGTAACGCCCGATTCCTTCTCGGATGGTGGTCGCTTCGCCTCGGTTGAACGCGCGGTTGTCCATAGTGTTCAAATGATGGAACAAGGTGCCGATATTCTGGACATTGGCGCTGAATCGACCCGCCCGGGGCATGAAATCGTCGCAGCCGATATTGAAATAAGCCGCCTCATTCCGGTCTTGGACGCACTTAAAGGACGCATATTCTGTCCCATTTCGGTGGATACAACAAAGGCCAAGGTTGCCGAAGCTGCTCTTGAGGCGGGTGCCAGTATCGTCAATGACGTCTGGGGATTTCAAAAAGAACCGGCATTAGCCGAAATTACCGCAGCTCATGGGGCAAGCGTCGTCCTGATGCATAATCGGGCTGAGATTGATCCGATGATCGATATTATGGACGATATGCTACGCTTTTTAGAAAAATCATTGGCCATCGCGCAAAAGGCGGGCGTATCGCTTGATCGCATATCGCTTGATCCGGGCATCGGCTTTGGCAAGACGCTCGAACAGAATATAACGGCGATTACCGAGCTCCCCCGCCTTAAGGCATTGGGTTGTCCCTTACTGGTCGGCGCATCGCGCAAATCGATGATCGGTAAGATCATCGACTCCACGACCGATGAGCGATTACCCGGTACGCTTGCCCTTCATACCGCTGCCATTTTGAATGGTGCCGATATTATTCGTGTGCATGATGTAAAAGAGGCGGTACAGGCCGCCCGTGTGACCGACCGTTTAAAGGATATCTGATGGACAAAATCCGCATCAATGTCACGAAGCTCTCGCTTTTCGCCTATCATGGCGTGAATGACGAGGAGCAGCGTCTTGGCCAGCGCTTTTATGTCGATCTGGCGCTCACGGTAGGACAGGTGTCCGCCACCCAAACAGATCTGCTCGATGGTACAATTTCATACGAGCATGTCATCCAAGAAGTTTCCGCGATTTTTTGTGGCGAGAAATTTAGGACAATCGAGCGGGCGGCCCGTTCGGTATCGGATGCAGTGATGGCGCGTTTTCCAAGCATCGAGTCTTTAACCGTCACCGTGCATAAGCCATCGGCTCCGGTAGCGGCTATTTTTGACGATGTTGCAGTTAGCGTGGAAGCCAACCGGAATGTCTGATGCACTTTTGAGCCTTGGAAGTAATATCGGCGATAGTCGCGCCAATATTGCCGAGGCGGTTAGACGGTTGAATGACGAAATAGGTGTTACGGTTAAAGCCTTATCGCCGCTTTATCGCACGGCACCTGTTGGCCCCGTCACACAAGATGATTTCGTGAACGGCGCCGTTCGAATTGAAACATCGCTGGAACCCGAAGAGTTGATAAAGCGATGCCTTGCCATTGAGGCAAGCATGGGACGAGACCGGACGAATGCGCTACGTTGGGGACCGAGGATTATCGATATCGACATTATTCTTTATGATGATCGTACCATTGAATCTGAGGCATTGACGCTACCCCATCCACGCTTCCGCGAACGCGCGTTTGTGCTCATTCCAAGTGCTGATATCGCGCCATCTTGGGTTATCGACGGCCAAAGATTGGATGAGCTTGCCGCTGCCACTGATCATACGGGCGTTCAACGAGCCTAACCATGGGCTCGTTGATTATTGTCAATCAGCGATCGGCGACATCCACGGATCAAATCGGCTTCAAACCAGCCTCGATTTGCGCCCTGCGACCTTCCAAAAACGGCGGTAGAGCGAGCTTTTCGCCAAGGCTGTCCATTGGCTCATCAGCATCAAAGCCCGGGCCGTCGGTCGCAATTTCGAAGAGAATGCCGTTTGGCTCGCGGAAATAGAGCGAATGGAAATAGAACCGGTTTACTTCGCCCGAAAACGGAACTTTCAGCGCTTTTAAACGCTCCGTCCAAGCATGGTACTCGTCCATATCGGGCGTACGGAAGGCGACGTGATGCACCGCGCCCGCGCCTTGGCGTGCCATTGGCAAATCTTGGCGTTCAACGACGTGGATTTCTGCGGCAGCGCCACCGGGGCCCATTTTGTAAACATGTACGCGATGATCGGGGCTATCTGGCGATTTGTAATCGCGCACTTCTTCCATCCCCAAAATTTTTGTCAGTGCGAGATCCGTATAGCGACGGTCGGCGACCGTGAGGGTTATCGGACCAAGGCCGCGAATTTGATGTTCAGCAGGGATAGGGCTTTTTTCCCACGGGTGGGATTCACCTGTACCACCATCGTCAACGAGCGCTAAACGCTGGCCTTCGGGATCTTCAAAGAGCAAGGTTAGGCGACCATCATGCACGGCCGTCTTTTTATACGTTAGTCCGGCGTCGGCTATCCGCTTTTCCCAAAAGCTCAGCGTCGCGGAACCGTTCACGCGCAATGCAGTCCGCGAGATTGAATTGGTGCCGCGTTGTTCAGGGCCAACCGGCCAGTCGAAGAAGGTAATATCGGAACCGGGCGATGCTTTGCCATCCGCAAAGAATAGATGATAGGCGCTAACATCGTCCTGATTAACCGTCTTTTTCACAAGACGAAGGCCAAGAAAATGCGTGTAAAAATCGTGATTGCCTTTTGCATTGGCGGTCACGGCGGTCAGATGATGGATGCCTTGAAGCTGCATAATGCGCTCTCCGATTGCGAATTCTTCCCCACCATATGGACGTGCAGACCAATAAACAAAAGCTTTTCCCGTTTGCATGAAAACAAGTTGTGCCTTGCGGGACATCCTTTGGGCCTAGTCCACCGTATACTTTTTGCGAGCATAAGGAATTTTAAGTGACCGATTTAAACCCATCACCTCAATTGACCGTTTATTTTGACGGCGCCTGTCCCATTTGCCGCTTCGAAATTGGGCAGTATCAGCGCTGTGCGGGGAGCGAAAATATCGCGTTTATCGATGTCGCTGCCGAAAATATTCCCGATTTAGGCGAGGGACTTGATCGGCCTACCGCTTTGGCGCGTTTTCACGTGCGCCGCGCGGACGGCTCGCTTGTCTCGGGTGCCGAGGGGTTTGCGATGGTGTGGCAAACCTTGCCTTCTTTTCGGCTCCTTGGCCGAGTAGCGGTTTGGCCACCCCTGCTTCGGCTGATGGAAGCGGCCTATCGCGGCATTTTGCCTATTCGGGCGTGGATTTCCGGCCTGTTGCGCTAATTTTGCAAGGCTGAGCTACCCAGATTGAGCTTGCGTATCTTTCTCCAATAAATCATAAGCATGCTTATTATAAGCATGGTTGTTCAATGCCTCTTCATTCGTCGCCCCGCCGTGAACTCGGCTTTTTATTGTCGGATGCCGCCCGAGCCTTGCGCACGGTCGTCGATCAGCGGGCACGTGAATTCGGGATGACCCGCGCACAATGGTCGGTTCTAGCGCGTATTCAGCGCAGCGAAGGCCTAAAACAGTCAGATCTCGCGGCCCAGATTGAGATCGCTCCCATTACCTTAGCGCGGATTATTGATCGGCTGAGTGCCACCGGCCTTGTTGAGCGGCGGCATGATCCGGAGGATCGCAGGGCCAATCGGCTTTACCTCTTGCCTGCTGCGCTTCCAGTTTTGGAAAATCTCGCGGCGACGGGTGAGGGCGTCATGCAGGAGGCGCTTGCGGGTTTTGATGACCACGCAGTCCAAGCGCTATCGCTGCAATTGCTGAACATCAAAACGAATTTAAAGACCTGCCACAAGCCATCCGCCTTCTCGAATGAACATGGAGACGATCATGAATGACTCAACGCCCCCAATGACGGAGCGCCAATCAAAGTTGAGCCGCCGCATGATTTTACTCGTGGGTATTCCAACCGTAGCGATTATCGGAGCAGCCGCAGCCTATTTGATGGGTGGACGTTATGTCTCCACGGATAACGCCTATGTCGCTGCCCAAAAAATCATCGTGACGCCTTCGGTTGCGGGTCGTGTTATTTCGATTGCTGTTACAGAAGGTCAACGGGTAAAGCCTGGTGATGCTTTGTTTGTGATTGACCCAGGTTCCTACGAGCTTGCCGTTAAACAAGCGGATGCCCATCTCGCGCAAACCATTACCGGTTTTGAAAGCCTCGGCATCACGCTGAAAAGCACGGATCGTCAAATGGAGCTTGCCAAAGAAACGCTCAACCTTCGGCAGGCCGATTCCGATCGAAAGACCGATTTGTTGGCAACCAAGGCAACGTCAAAAAATGATGTCGATAGTGCGAATATTGCGCTCGCCAATGCACGAAATGCCCTTGAAGCATTAGTGGCACAGCGGGCTACGACGCTTGCCCAATTGCAGGGAAAAGCAGATCTCGTCATTGAAGACTATGCGCCCTATATCGAAGCAAAAGCAGCGAGAGATCGTGCGATCCGCGATTTTGACGGAACAACCGTTCGTGCGTCCATTGCGGGCGTTGCGACGCAAGTTCCCTCCATCCAGCTCGGACGGTATTTAACGCCCGGTACGCCGGTGCTTGCGCTGGTTGCCGATGAGCATCCGTGGATCATGGCCAATCCCAAAGAAACGGACCTGACCTTCCTTCATGAGGGCCAACCCGTATCGATATCCATTGACGCTTATCCAGGTCGAGTATGGCATGGGAAAGTTGCGTCCCTCAGCCCAGGGACAGGTGCGGAATTTGCGGTACTTCCGGCTCAAAACGCAAGTGGCAATTGGGTTAAAGTCATTCAGCGCGTTCCCGTTCGTATTGAGTTCACCGATGGCGCTGATCTTACAATGTTGCGCACGGGAATGAGCGCACAGGTCGAAATCGATTCAGGCCATATTCGTTCCATCGCATCCATTTTCGGTTTTGTCTCGTCCGCTCACGCCGAGGGTCAATAACACCACAATGGCTGATCAAAGCTCGGAAGGGTTTAAGCGTATTGCCATCACCATTTGCGTGATGATGGCAACGATTATGCAGGCGCTTGATACGACGATTGCGAATGTTGCCTTACCCTATATGCAAGGCTCGCTGGCGACCACTCAAGATCAAGTAAGTTGGGTCCTGACCTCCTATATTGTCGCAGCCGCTATCATGACATCGCCACTAGGGTGGATGTCGATGCGCTTTGGACGGAAAAAATTATTCATTGTTTGTGCCGCGGGCTTTACCCTTGCATCGATGTTATGCGGCATTGCGCAAAGCATTGAACAGATGGTTTTGTTTCGATTGCTTCAAGGCGTGTTTGGTGCAGCGCTTGTACCGTTATCGCAGGCCGTTATGCTCGATGCTTACCCTATCGAGCAACGCGGACAGGCCATGGCCATTTGGGGCATGGGCGTCATGCTTGGGCCGATTATGGGGCCGACCCTCGGTGGTTGGCTAACAGAAGCGCTAAGCTGGCGCTGGGTGTTTTTTGTCAATTTACCTTTTGGAATTCTAACCGTCTTGGGCCTTTCCGCGATTATGGAAGAAACGTCCGCCAGAAAAGATATTCCGTTTGATTGGCTAGGCTTTATCGCCCTGTCAATTGCAATCGGTTCTTTCCAGCTGATGCTCGATCGGGGCGAGCAAGTGGGATGGTTTGGCTCGCTTGAGATTATTGCCGAGGCCGCCATTGCCGCATCCGGCCTTTATATCTTTTTAGCGCATGCTCTTACCACCGAACGTCCATTTATTCCGTTGGCGGTATTCACGGATTGGAATTTTACGGTCGCACTATTTTTGATGTTTATTGTTGGCATTATTTTACTGGCATCGATGGCATTAATTACGCCCTTTATTCAAAATGTGATGGGCTATCCGGTCCTTGCAGCGGGTGAGTTATTAGGCGCACGCGGCATCGGAACATTGGTGGCGATGATGGTGGTTGGCCGTCTTTTAAAGTCGATTGATTCGCGTCCACTCGTAGCGCTTGGCCTGCTGATGTCGCTCTGGTCGATTTGGCAAAATATCTATTTTTCACCCGATACCTCGGCCTTGTGGATTGCTGAAACCAGTATCGTTCAGGGACTTGGTCTCGGTTTCATCTTTGTGCCGTTAAACAGCGCCGCATTCGCAACTTTGCCGGCATTTTTGCGCACGGATGGCGTAGCGCTTTGGACGTTGATCCGAAATCTCGGCAGCTCCATTGGCGTGTCGATTGTTATTTCCCAGCTTGTATCGGGCACGTCACTTTACCGGACACGGATGGCTGAGAGCCTGTCCCCCTTCAGCTTCGGTCTGCCTTTGAGCGGGGTTTCAGACCTGCTGGATCCGGCGACGGCATCAGGGCAGGGGATGATCGAAGGCCTTGTCATGCGCGAAGCCACGATCATTTCGTATAGCAACGACTATCTCTTGATGTTCTTCGTGACACTTTTGGCCATTCCGCTCGTGTTTTTGCTCCGAAAGCCAAGCGAATTGCCGTCAGCGCCAGCCCCTACGGTCCACGCGGACTAGGTGCTTTCGAGCTGGGGGCGAATATCGGCGTTGCGTTGACTTGGACTTCCAAATTTTTTGCCATGCGTTAATGATGCCGTTTACAAGCTGAATTGATTACATTGGAACGGAACCCTGAGATGAATTCTGCGAGCCCTCCGCCGGTCGAAAATCTGATGGTTGACGATATCGTCTCCGGCCTATCGTCTTCTTCAATTCTATTGGTGGATGTAAGGGAGGCCCATGAGTTTGAAGCAGGGCACATTCCTGGCTCGATCGTGGTACCGCTCTCAACCTTCAACATTTCCGATATTCCGGATGCGGCAGGACGTCGCATCGTATTGTCATGCCGCTCGGGGCGGCGCTCGCTCACAGCGGCTGAAATGGCATTTGAGCAGGGACTTCCCATTGACGCCCATTATGCCGGGGGCTTTTTGGACTGGGTAGCGCAAAACCAACCCGTTGAGACCGGAATTTAGGCCGGAGGCGCAATGCCGCAGGCAGGCGTAAGGCCTCGCCAAACGGTCACAAACATTCGTATAAAGTGTGCAAAGTATTTTGAATCGGGGAAGAAGACATGAACGTCAAAAAATTCGGTATCGGTCAGCCCATTCGTCGTGTGGAAGATGTTCGACTTCTAACCGGTGGGGGTAATTACACGGCTGACTATTCACCCGATAAAGAATTGGTCTCGTTTGTTTTGCGCAGCCCCTACGCGCATGCCAATTTTAAGATTAAGGATCTTGAAGCAGCCAAAGCGGTTAAGGGCGTAAAGCTCATCCTAACGGCGGAAGATATTACCGATATTGGCGATGTGCCTTGCTTGGCGCCACTTGCCAATGATGATGGCTCCCAAAACCACGTGGCCGATATTCCCGTTCTCGCCAAAGGTGCGGTGAAGTTTGTGGGTGACGCCATTGCTTTTGTTGTAGCGGACACCTTGAATGCGGCGAAAGAGGCAGCAGAGGCGATCGATATCGAGTTTAAAGCCTTGCCGGCGGTTTCTGATATTCGCACGGCATTGGCCAAAGGTGCGCCTCTCGTCTGGTCACAAATGAAAGACAATCTGGCGTATGAGCAACATTTGGGCGACCATAAAAAAGTCGACACGATTTTTGCGAAGGCCCATCGTGTTCTAACGATCGAGATCGAGAATAATCGCTTGATCACAAATTATATGGAAACACGCGGCGCTGTCGGCGAATATGACGCCGCCACTAAAGTCATGAAGCTTACAGTATCAAGCCAGGGTGTTCATGGTCTGCGTGACACGCTTGCTGAAAAGGTCATGAAGGTAAGCGCAGATAAACTTCACGTCATGACGGGCGATGTTGGTGGTGGCTTTGGTACAAAGAGTTTCATGTATCGCGAATATCCGTTGGTCCTTGAAGCTGCACGTCGATTGAAGCGTCCGGTCAAATGGATTGCCGACCGTGCTGATCACTTCTTGGGCGACGCGCATGGCCGCGATAACATCACGACCGCCTCATTGGCGGTTGATAAATCGGGTAAGTTCTTGGCGCTGAAAGCCGATGTGATCGGAAATCTTGGCGCCTATTGCTCGCAATTTGGTCCTTATATTCACTATCTCTGCGCTTCGATGATGACGGGCGTTTATAAGACGCCGGATATATCGGTTCGGTTGCGTGCGGTTTATTCCAACACGGTACCGGTTGATGCTTATCGTGGCGCGGGACGTCCAGAAGCGGCTTATAACCTTGAGCGTTTGGTCGACTATGTTGCGCGCGAATTAGGAATGAAGCCAGAAGCGGTTCGTCGCAAAAACTTCATCGCTTCGTCCGCGATGCCGTACAAGACGCCAATCGGCAATCGCACCTATGACACGGGCGATTTTGATCAGCACATGACGCAAGCTATGGACGTGTCGGGTTGGGCTACGTTTAAGGATCGACTGAAGGCTTCGAAGAAGGCAGGCAAGCTGCGTGGCATCGGTATGGCGACTTATATCGAATGCACAGCCTGGGGCAGTGGCGAAGAAGTTGCCGTTGATCTTGAGAAAGACGGCACAGTGACAATCTATTCCGGCACGCAATCAAATGGGCAAGGGCATGCAACGGCCTATGCTCAGTTTGCGTCTCAGCATCTCGATTTGCCCTTGGATAAAATTAAAGTTGTTCAGGGTGATACGGCGCGCGTTGCAACCGGGCATGGTACAGGCGGCTCCCGCTCAATTCCTGTCGGTGGTGTATCGACCTTTGTGGCTGCAAAGGACCTATCCGAGAAGCTCAAGAAATTGGCTTCTGATAAACTTGAAACAAACGTCTCCGACCTTGAAATCGTTGACGGCACGGTTCGGGTCGCCGGCACTGATAAGAAGATCACTTTTGCCGATCTTGCCAAGCTTCCAAGTGCAACCCCTGATATGACGCGTGGCCTTGGTGATTTCACGCCACCGGACGCGACCTATCCGAACGGCACGCATATCGCGGAAGTTGAAGTCGATCCACTGACGGGTGTTGTTGAGATCGTAAACTATACGATCTGCGATGATTTCGGCATCGCTATCAACCCGCTATTACTTGCGGGCCAAGTCCATGGGGGTGTCGCCCAGGGTATTGGACAAGCCCTTATGGAACACACGGTCTACGACAAAGACGGGCAGCTTATTTCAGCAAGCCTCATGGATTATACCTTGCCGCGCGCGGATAATTTGCCGAACTTCCATTTCGAAACAAAGAACGTGCCGTCAACGACCAATCCGCTTGGTATTAAGGGCGCAGGCGAGGCCGGCTCGATTGGCTCGACACCTGCCATTATGAATGCGGTGATTGATGCGCTCGATCATGGCTATGGCATTCATCATCTGCAAATGCCGGCTACGCCATCGCGTATCTTTGATGCCATTCAGGCAGCGAGCAAGATGGCCGCGGAATAGACGAAAGACAGCGCCAATCGACGATATGAAAAACGGGCCTTTCGGCCCGTTTTTTATTCCATCACAGCCGCTTTCAAAATACACACCATGGTTGCGTGGGCGGGGGCATCTGAAACATTTCTGACAATATGCGGTCGGTCACACCGATAACGAAGTGTTTCACCGGCTCTGGCGGTTTGTACAACGCCTGCTACTTCAACTTCATATTCACCTTCCAAGACGGATAGGCATTCAATCGAGCCGCGTTGATGGGCGTCGGATTCGAGTACGCCGCCTGGTTCGGCATGAACGTCGTACCATTGCAGCCATTCAACGGTCTTGATCCAGCCAATGATCCCGAGGCGCACTTTGCCATCATCGGACAAGAGGATCGGCGTATCGCCGCGTGACGTCCGGTCGATAAACGGCTCATCTTCAGAAATCGACAATACGCGTTCAATCGAAACATCCAGCGCCTGCGATAAACGCCAAATGGTCGCGAGCGTCGGGTTGGTTTCATTCCGCTCGATCTGACTAATGATCGATTTTGCAACACCAGATTGTTCCGCGAGCTCGGACAGTGAAAGATGATAGGCTTTTCTAAGCCGTTGAATGGTTTTGCCAAGTTGGCCGGAAAGCGCGTGCGCACCACTCTCTAGGACCCGTACCTTGTCTTTACCCTCGACGCCCATAGCGGAGAAACTCCTAAAAGCCTTGCCCGATCAGTACGGCAAACGTTTGATACTAAGAACACTTTTGTTAATTAAAACGGTCCAAATTGGCAAGGTGAATTTCAATTAACCTGTTTTGCCAGTCGGAAAAGGGCGGACATGGCAAGAGTTGCCAGCAAACTGACGGCGAGCACGAAGGATAAAGCGCTTGAGGCGCCATAGGAGGCGAGAATTGCACCAAAAATGGCGGGTGCAGCAGCTTTGATGAGTAAAGCGGGAGCCGCCACCAATCCTAACCGTCTGCCATAGCCTTCCGATCCAAAAAGGGCATAGGGGACAACACCGCGGGCAATTGTCGCCAACCCATTGGCAGCACCATAGACAAGGCCAAAGCCGATGGCGACCATCGGCCCCGCCATTAAAGCAAGCGGAATGACAAAGGCGAGCGGCATCAAAATAACGGGAATCATTCCGAGCCCGACGGCGCTTAATCGACGTCCATAGGCAAGTTCGATTATTCGCGCGCCAACTTGCGCGGGTCCAATTAAAGAACCTGCCAATATTGCTAATCCAAGATCGATATGAAGGGCCTGGAAAAGGGTAATTACGTGGACCGAAAGGGCGTTGGCCACAAACCCTAATGCAGCGAGCACAATTGAAAACAGAACCATAGCCGCCGGAAAGCGTTGGGCGGGAATTAAGGCAATCGAGAGTGTCGTTTGAAGGGTCGCTTTTTCATCCGTCGTCGTTTTGACGCTTTGTAATCTAACCTTCGTTCCACTGAGCGCGATGACGATCAGCGGCGCACTTACAAAGATAATCAATCCTGCGTCGATCATGCAAATGCCCCGCCAATCGATGATCTGAAGCAGAGCGGATGTCGTCGGCCAGATGAGTGTTGAAGCAAAGCCGGCGATAAGCGTAATTAACGAGATCGATTTTCGTGTTGAGTCACCGGTAAATTGAGCAATCGAGGCAAAGGCTGAATCATAAAGGCAGGTTGACATGCTCGCACCGATTATCGCCCAAGCCACCATGTAGGTCACGCTGTCTTTGGCGAAACTTAAAACGAACATACCGATTGCACCCGCAACCGTGCCAATAAGCATAACGGGTAATCCACCCCACCGATCAATTTGACTGCCCGACAGAGGTGATAGAAAGCCCGTCACAAGAGTAGCAACGGCAAATCCAGAATAGACAAACGCGTCCGACCATCGCATCTCCGCCACAATGTGCGGTCCGATTAAAGCCAGCGTGTAATAAAGGACGCCCCAATTAATAATTTGAGCAAAGCCGAGTGCCGATAAGCGCAGCCGCAACCGTGGCGTCAGCCAATGCGGTATCATTTCCAAAAGCGGTGAAAGTGATGCACTGGCCCGCTTCCTTTGCCGATGTTAAGCGTTTCAGACGCAGCTAATGCTTGCGTTACATATATTTTTGCCGCGTGGATCGAATCCGAAAGCGAATGGCCTTTAGCAAGTTCAGCCGTAATCGCCGAGGATAGGGTGCAACCGGTTCCATGGGTATTTTTTGTAGCAATTCGCGGCGCTGTAAAATTTTCCGAACTCTTCGGAGTTACCAAAATATCGATACTTTCACGTCCAGTGCCATGGCCGCCTTTCATCAAGACGGCTCTAGCCCCTAACGCCAGGAGTGCTTTACCTTGCCGTTCCATCGTCGCGGCATCTTGCGCTATTGGTTCATTCAAGAGCGTTGCCGCTTCGGCTAAATTTGGCGTTATTAAAATCGCCTTTGGAAAAAGCCTTGCAACGATGGCACCAACAGCATCTTCGCGAATGAGGCGATCACCGCTTGTGGCCACCATGACGGGATCAAGCACAGTAAAGGCTGGTTCCCACCGCGCAAGGCCGTCTGCTACGGCGTGAATAATATCGGTACGGCTGAGCATGCCAATCTTTACCGCGTTGACGGGAAGATCAGAAAAGACCGCGTCGATTTGGGCCCACACAAAATCGGCAGGCGCATCATGGATCGCTGTAACGCCCAATGTGTTTTGAGCGGTCAGCGCGGTGATTACACTTGCGCCATAAACACCTAAAGCGGAGAAGGTTTTCAGATCGGCTTGAATGCCCGCTCCGCCTCCTGAATCAGATCCTGCAATGGTAACAGCGATGGAAGTCATAGGTGCTTACTCAGATCAAGGTTTCCGTTAGAGCGGCATCGCTTGCATGCCGTGCTTGGTTTATTTGTCGTTCGCGATAAACGACATAAAGGCCCGATACAATCACGATTGCAGCTCCAGCAAATACGGCCGGATGTGGAATATCACCAAACAAGAAAAAGCCAATCGCAACGGCCCATACCAAGCTTGTATATTCGAAGGATACAATCACCGACGCATCCGCAAAGCGATAGCTTGATGTGATCAGGATTTGTCCAATCCCTCCTAAAAAGCCCGAGCAAATTAATAATATGGCTTCATGGGGTGTTGGCTGACGCCAGTTAAAATACGAAAGGAAAAGCCCTATTGAGGACGTGACGAGCAGAAAATAGAAAACAATTGTCCCGGTTCGCTCAAGCTGCGCCAGCTTCCGAATTTGAATGGATGAAAATCCATTACACGCTGATGCCGTTATGCCAGCAAGCGCCCCAAGTGCCGGCCCCGCGGTTAGAAAAGCCGATACGTCATGGTTCGCCATATGCGGCGCCACCATCACTAATGTACCAAGAAAGCCTACACCCACCGCAAACCACCGATAGGATCGAACATCTTCTTTCAATAAAAAAGAGGCGAGTACGGTTGCAACAAGCGGAGCGAGATATCCAATTGCGGTAGCATCCGGCAATGGAAGCAAGGCAAGCGAGGCGAACCCGAAATACATTCCGCCTGAGCCGGATATGGACCGCACAAGATGGCCCGATAGCCGCGTCGTTTTCACTGCGCTGCGTAACTCGTCGGTCCACCACAACCAAAGGCCAAGCGGAACGAGTGCGAAGAACGCACGAAAGAACATTAATTCGCCAATCGGCATATCGGAACTGGCGAGTTTGACCAAAGTCGACATCGCTAAGAACGCGAATGTCGAAATGATTTTAAGCCCGATGCCGATAAGCGGATTCAATGGACGACTGCCTTACCTCAGCGATTAGAAGGCGGAGCGGAAGGCGCCACCATCAATCAACAGATTTTGCCCGGTAATATAGCCCGCGTGCGCACTTGAAAGAAACGCTGCAAGATTACCGAATTCATCTGCTTCACCCAATCGCTTGGCTGGCACATTGGCAATCCGGTCGGCCCTAATTTTGTCCTCAGATACGTTTTGCCGCGCTGCCGCGTTTGCAAAATTATTGCGGATGCGGTCGGTGTCAAACATGCCGGGCAGGATGGCGTTGATCGTCACATTCGCATGCGCCACATCGCGCGCAACGCCGGCTAAAAAGGCTGTAAGTCCCGCTCGTGCACCGGAGGAAAGATCAAGCCCGCTGAGTGGCGTCAAAACCGACGCCGAAGTGATATTGATGATACGGCCAAATTGCCGTGCAACCATCCCGTCAATCACCCGCTGCACCAGTTCGATCGGCGTTACCATGTTTTGCACAACACCACCGATAATCGCATCGCGATCAAGGGTCCGGAAATCCTTCAGCGCTGGTCCACCATTATTGTTGATTAAAATATCGGGTTCGGAGCAAGCGGCAAGGAGGGCGTCCTGCACAGCGCGCTCCGATACGTCACCGGCCACTTCGTGAACGACGGCCCCCGTCTTCTCGCGAATTTCTTTTGCGGTCGCCGCAAGGATGTCGATTTGGCGTCCATTGATGGTGATTTCACAGCCCGCTTCTGCGAGCGCCATGGCGCACCCCTTGCCCAAACCTTTGCTGGAGGCACAAATAATGGCTTTCCGACCCGCAATTCCGAGATCCATGACGATTACTCCCTATCTACGCTTCAATTTGGATAAGACTTTATAGTCATCCGCCAAGCAAGAGCCAATCGCGGACACCAGCCATTCTCAAACAGAAGGTGGCCTAAGCACCAATGTCGGCCGATGGGGTTGGCTCCATGCCTGAAACGACGTCAGCTTGATCATTAGCCGCTGGCCCAAGAGGAGCTTCACTTAGGGCAGAAGGTCCAAAGGATTGTACGATATCGGCTAATCGGCTTTTGATGTGGCGTTGAATTTCCGTGAGCGCTTCGAACCGCCGCATAGAGGTCATTTGTTCCGATGATAGCCGTACCAATTCGGTGAGCTGGTAGTCGAGCTCGGCCAACGCGTCATTTTCGCTGTTTGAAGATGCAAGCCGTGCCGCAAGGTCTCGGGCCGTATCGGCGACAACGGCCATTTCAATGCAGATTTTTTCACTGTCGAGAACGCACTCGGTCAGTTTTTGATGAGCCTCGCTTGCATTTGAAGGGTCTCCCGTGAGCGTTGCGATCAACACATCCAGATCATTGCTCAAACGGGAAAGCTTTGTTCGCATTTCGACGCCGCCATCAAGCGGACCGGAACGGGCGATGACGCGTTCTAAGCGCACAATCGACTTTAATAGGGTTACTGTTTCATCCTTCCGGTTGCGAGCGGCAAATTCTGCCAGAAACCAACGCCCGCGGGCGGTTTCCATGACCGCCTGTTCAATAGCCTCAAAGCTTTCTTCGTCAGCCAAGGCGGCCTGCGACCGGTCATCCATCTTTTAAAGTGTCCTGAGCTTAAGTTTATCCAACAATAACGCGCAACGGATGTGATTATAATCGCGTTGTCTCAACGGATCGTTACCGAGAATTAGTGGAAATTCCCCCTAAACGAATCTGTTGACGAACGCCAAACGCTCATCGCGGCGCAGCTCTAGAGCGTGATATCTGGGGAAGTCGTGGCGCAATTAGACATTTGAATGGGCGAAAAGATGGCTGAAAGGCCTGGATTTACGTTTTCAACAGGACCCAGCGGACGCCTTCTCTTGTTAGAAGGGGCCTGGTCGTCAGCCTTTGCGGATGATGTTGAGCGGACCGCAGATCTCCTTCAGAAGACGTCAGGAACCGGACCATTGGTGCTTGATCTTGCCAAATTGACGTCCTTTGACACGTTGGGGGCTCTTTTGGTTAATCGGGCCATCCGGGAATGGCAGGCTTCTGGCCGCGTCATTTCCATTCAAGGCACCAGCGAGGCCGCCAATGTCCTCCTTGAAGCCGTCAGCCTTCTTAAAGCGCCAGAAATCATAAGCTTCAGCGGCAATAGAGCGGTTAGTATCTTCGCTGATATTGGTGAAAGCGTTGTTCTGGCCGGTCGGGATTTTATGGGGTCCACCAGCTTTCTTGGGCAGGTCATAGCGACGTTTGGCAAGCTTGTGCTTTCACCCCATCGGATCAGGTTCACATCGATTGTTGCTCAAGTTGAGCAAGTCGCTTTTCGCGGTGTGCCGATCATTATGCTGATCTCCTTTCTGGTTGGCGCCATCGTTGCTCAGCAGGGCATTTTTCAATTAAACCGCTTCGGGGCATCCACCTTCGCGGTCAATCTGATTGGCATCCTTGTCCTTCGCGAATTAGGGGTGTTACTCACATCCATCATGGTTGCAGGTCGATCAGGCTCGGCCTTTACGGCTGAATTGGGCTCAATGACGATGCGTGAAGAAGTAGATGCGCTTCGCGTTATGGGCTTAGATCCGATTGAAATCTTGGTTCTGCCACGCGTCATCGCTCTCTTGGTTGGATTGCCCCTTTTGACCTTTATGTCCGATCTCTCCGCTCTATTTGGAGGCGGCGTCGTGTCATGGCTTTATGCCGGTATTTCCAACGATGTTTATATGGAGAGGCTTAAGGACGCGATCTCACTTCAAACGATCTTTGCGGGCCTGATCAAGGCTCCCTTTATGGCTTTGGTTATTGCGCTTGTTGCCTGCGGGGATGGCCTCTCGGTAAGAGGGTCGGCTGAATCCCTTGGCCGCCAAGTAACGGATGCCGTCGTCAAGTCGATTTTTATGGTCATTGTTGTTGATGGAATTTTCGCAATGTTTTTTGCGGCGATCCGCTTTTAAGGGTGATGATGACCGATCCTTCAACGTCTCAGCAGCGCGATTCCCTCAGGGAGGTTATCATCTCCGTGCGAAATCTCGTCGTTGCTTTCGGCCCAAAGCGAGTGATGGATGGTCTAACCATCGATCTGCGCCGCGGCGAGATTATGGGTTTTATTGGTCAATCGGGCTCCGGCAAATCAGTCCTCATGCGCAGTATTTTGGGACTGATTAAAAAGTCAGCCGGGCAGATTACCGCTTTTGGTTCAGACCTTGATAAAATAACCCCTGCCGATCGGCGGCTTATTGAACGCCGCTGGGGCGTGCTGTTTCAACAAGGCGCGCTTTTTTCCTCGCTCACCGTTTTGCAAAATGTGCAGGTCCCGATGCGGGAATATTGGCATTTGTCACCTCGTCTCATGGACGAGCTAGCCTATGCCAAATTGGCCCTTGTCGGATTAAAGCCGGACGCGGCGTCGAAATACCCGTCCGAATTATCGGGCGGCATGATAAAGCGCGCAGCCCTTGCCCGCGCATTGGCACTAGATCCCGAAATCGTGTTTTTGGACGAGCCTACTTCGGGGTTAGACCCAATCGGCGCCGGTGAATTTGATGAGTTGATCGCAACACTACGTAATACGCTGGGCCTATCTGTGTTTATGGTGACCCATGATTTGGGTAGCCTTTTTACGGTATGCGACCGGATTGCGGCGTTGGGAAATGGGCGCATCATCGCTGACGGCAATATTGACGCGATGCTAAAATCTGATCAACCGTGGTTAAGATCGTATTTTCACAGCAAACGAGCAGGATCGATTCGGTAATGCGGGGACACAACGTTTAAATGGAAACGCGCGCGAATTATGCCATGATAGGCCTTTTTACCTTGGGCGTCATTGCAGCGGCCTTTTTATTTGTATGGTGGGCTGCGGGTCGCGATACGCGATCCCAGTTGCCGTATCGTATCCAATTTACCGGTTCGGTGTCGGGTCTCTCGCGCGGTTCTTTTGTACTTTATAACGGTCTCAAGATTGGCGAGGTCACATCCATCGCCCTTTCAACGTCCGATCCCGGCAAGGTCATTGCTTGGATTTCGGTGGATGGCGCAACGCCCGTTAACGAGGATACACGGGCTCGGCTTGAATTTCAGGGCTTAACGGGAGTTGCTTCCATTCAAATGACCGGCGGTACTCCGAATTCGAAACGGCTATTGGTCAATGACGTTACCACACCACCATTGATCATTGCCGATCGGTCTGATTTTCAGGATCTTTTAGAGAATGCGCAACGCCTGTCGCGCCGCGCTGATGAGGTTTTAGGCCACGCTGAAAAAATATTCGCGGATAGCGAGGCGCCTGTGACAGAAACCGTTAAAAACATTCAAACCTTTTCGCGTAGTCTTGTCTCCGATCCCGATGCTATTTCAAAAATTCTTGGCTCAACGGCAAAAGCGACCGCGTCGATCGCCGATGTTTCCGTCAAGACAGGCGATTTGGTCGAGCGCTTGAATAAAGCCGCAGATCGCCTCGATAATGTTCTTGCAGGTGCAGAAACGGCGATTGGCTCGGGTGAAATTAAAGGGTCAATTGTCGAGATTGGCGATGCGGCCCGATCTATTCGTGAGCTTGCCAATCACCTCGATAGTCGAACGGCCGATTTGTCCGATCGGTTCGGGTTAGTGGCAACGGATGGGTTGCGTCAAATCAGTGGCATGGCGGTTGATAGTCGCCGTACGCTCGCAGAAATAGAGCGAGCTGTGCGTGAATTCAGACAAAACCCGCAGCAATTGATTACCGGTGCCAAGCCCCCGGTGCCAGCCTATGCGGGGCAATAATATGATCAGCCTTTCGCGCCTATCGGTCGTTTTTTTAATAGGCCTTATAGCAAGCGGATGCGCATCCGGCCCGCCGGCAACCTATGATCTTTTATCGCCGGCTACGATGGGTGTGTTAAAGCCCTTGCCGCTTAGTCTTGTCATCTCTGAACCGACGGCGCCACGAGCGTTCGATACGGATCGGATGATTGTTCGAGAGGCCGATGGGGCAATCAGCTTTGTTTCTGGTGCGCAATGGTCCGATAGGGCGCCTGCGCTCCTACAAACGAGACTGATAAGAGCGATTGAGAAAAAAGGATATTCCGTCGCGCGCGAAGGCTCGGGCGTTATAGGCGAACTTCAACTTAGCAGCGAAATATTATCGTTTAATCTTGTGCCGGGCTCGCCAACCCAGGCTGAGATTTCATTGGTCATGCGGCTGATCGACACGAGGGAGGGAAAACTCGTCGCTAGTCGATCTTTTCAAAATCGGGTTGCTATTGAAAGCCTGTCAGGTGCCGATATTGCGGCAGGATTTGATAAATCGATTTCACAATTGTCTCCTGCAATTGCAGATTGGGTTATTGCTCGCCGTCTCTAAGCCAATGATCGGAATTATTTCCGCGACGACACCACAATTTCCGCAGGGCTATCGCTTAACCGTACCCAAATATTTGGACTGCGCGACGATTGGCGTTCGATGAACCGATAGCCTGTTTGTTCCCAACCCATAATCGTGTCGGTTTGATTATCCAAGATGAAATCGCCGCGGTCAGTAACGACGGTAAGGATCGCGTGCCCTTCATGTCGGCGATTATAGACGATGGTCATCAGGAGGGCTGAAGGTGATAGCTTTAGCGCGATCAACATTTTGCGTTTTAAGAGAGCGTAATCTTCACAATCGCCTTTTCCATCGGTGGGAATATCCCATGATTCAATGACGCCCCAATGGTCGAGATCCGAAACCGGCTGAATGTCATGATTGACGAACTCATTAACGGTGCGAAGCGTTTGCCAGACATCTGGCGCGAGCTCAATTTGCGGCGGCCCCGGCGTTCGATCATCACATTCTTGCGGAAATTTCCGACAAAAATCCCGCCAGCCGAAAGGAGCCGGCAATTCTCCTATTGCTGCAGCCGAAGTTACAACCATTGGAATGTTTGCATCTTTTGCAAAACCCTTAGTTGCATACAGGAGCGTGCAGGAGCACAGGACACTGAGGAATAAAACAATCTGTCTTTGCATAGTGGCCACATGAACGGGATCAGGTCCGCCCAGAGCAAGGTTATTTGACCGAGCTTTCGGCGATTTGCAGTTAAGTGAGGGTAATGTGACTGGAAAAGACTTTGATCTTGCAAAGATAATTTGGAAAATTTTACAGTTATATCAACAATTTATATTTAGATAATCTTCTGTAATTTGAAATAAATTTTAAAAATTCGAGACGCCAACGGATCATCCGCCGAACCTGAATGCTGGCGGCGATAGACCGAGATGGCTTGACCTTTAGGGTTGGTGCAGAGACAAGAGCCTGTTGGCGGATAAAGGGGTAATGCGTGAAGCGGGAACCTATTTTTAATGTACCCGCGGTGGTGCTCGGGTTAATCATCGTCATGATCGCGGTTCAAGCCGTGATGGATTGGCTTGATGCCGATACGGCCAGCGAATTGATTATGGCCTACGGATTTATTCCCGCGGATGTGTCGGAGCGGCTGTCGGGCGGCGTCTTACACCATCTGATGGACCTTGCCGCTGATAAGCCGGATGATATGGCCCTAACAGGCTCATCTGAACTCGCGGAATATTTACTAAATCAGCCAAGCGCCCTGCCACTGAGCTTTATCAGTTATGCTTTCCTGCATGCCGGTTGGGCCCATGCCCTGATGAATTCAGCTTGGTTACTCGCTTTTGGAAGTCTCGTTGCGAGGCGTTTGGGGGCGGTTAGATTTTTATGTTTATTTGCTTTATCCGCATTCGGCGGTGCCGTTGCTCATTATTTTAGTCACACCGAAGATGTCATGCCCATGATCGGTGCCTCGGGGGCCGTTTCCGGCATTATGGCTGCGGCGATCCGATTTGTCTTTCAACCGGGGGAATCTTTATCGGGCTTTTCGCTTAATGCGGCCGGCTCTTATCGCGCGCCAGCGTTGCCCCTCGTTCAAACATTTCGCGATCGGAGAACGTTACGTTTCATCATCCTTTGGCTGGCCATTAACATTGCCACAGGTCTTGCCGGGGTGCCTTTAGGGCTCACCGAAGGGTCAATTGCTTGGGAAGCGCATCTCGGCGGCTTTCTGATCGGCCTGTTGACCTTTTCGCTGATTGATCCGCCGCTTCAGACAATTGATGGCAGGGCTTAAGCTTGGCGTGAGATAAGTCACTTTCCTTATAAATGCCTGATTGCATATTGATTGAAGATGAGTGATCTTAAAGCTCGTTATCGTGCGTAGGATGCGCGGTAAGCTAGCGTTTCCAATGCGCGGATCGGTGAGGCATGGCCTCTCGTTTCCATGGCCTCACATCGTATAAAAATACGGGGAGGTAGGTCATGAGTGTAAAACACATACTGGCCCAAAAAGGCCGTCAAATCGAAGTTATTGGTCCGGACACAAAATTAGCTCAAGCCATTCTGCATTTGGCCTCAAAGCGGATCGGTGCGTTACTCGTTATTGATGCAGGCAATCGCATCGTTGGTATTCTGTCGGAGCGCGATATTGTTCGTGCGCTGGTCGCAGGCGCTAATGCGCTTGATGATCACGTCCGCGATCATATGACAGAAACCGTTGTCACATGTTCACTCGAAACCTCGGTCGCCGAAGTCATGGATATGATGACGCGCGGGCGGTTTAGGCATGTGCCTGTGATGGCCGATAATGAGTTGGCTGGCATCATTTCTATCGGAGATGTCGTCAAACACCGTTTGGCGGAGATGGAAAGTGAGAAGAGCGCCATCATCGCCTATATTGCCGCAGGATAATGGTCATATCCAGTTAAGTCTTATTGTACCGTCATCGGACACCCCGTCGACGCGGCGGTAGAAGCATTGTGGTCTTCCGGTATGGCAGCACCCGCCATCGCCGCCGACATCGACAAGCAGTAAAAGGCAATCTTGGTCGCAGTCGACCCGGATTTCTTTAACGGTCTGAATTTGTCCGGAGGTTTCGCCCTTGAGCCAAAGCGCGCCGCGCGAGCGCGACCAATACCATGCTTGGCCGGTTTCAATCGTTTTGGTGAGAGCCTCGGCGTTCATATGGGCCACCATCAGGATGACATTCGTTTTAGCGTCAACCGTTACAGCCGTGATCAGGCCCGATGCGTCGAATTTAGGCGTTAAGACCAACCCATTTTCCACATCCTCTTGATTGCCTTGAGGCGAAAGCAGAGGAGATGTGGTCATCGGTCGTACTCCAGTCCCAAAAGAAAAGCCCCGCAGGTGCAGGGCTTTTTATCACAGTATGACCATCAATAAAGGTCGGACTATCGCCCGCGATAGCCCTGCAGCATGGTCATGAACCGAGCCTGCTCCGCTGGATCGTCGCGGAATACGCCGGTAAAGCGCGTTGTGATGGTCGATGCACCTTGCTTTTGTACACCTCGCATCGACATGCACATATGCTCGGCATCGATTAATACGGCAATGCCGCGAGGATGCAGCGCCTCATCAATGGCGTCTACAATCTGTGCCGTCATTGTTTCTTGGGTTTGAAGACGCTTTGCGAACACATCCACCACACGGGCCAGCTTCGAGAGGCCTACGACACCCTCTGACGGATAGTAGGCGACGTGAGCGCTGCCAACAAATGGCACCATATGGTGTTCGCAATGGGAGGAGAACGGAATATCACGAACCAAAACCATGTCGTCATAGCCAGCGACTTCTTCGAACACTTTATCGAGAACATCGGTACCGTTTGACTGATAGCCTTGAAAGAATTCGTCATAGGCTTTGACCACCCGCTTCGGCGTGTCCAATAGCCCCTCGCGGGATGGATCATCGCCCGCCCAGGCAATCAACGTGCGTACGGCTGCCTCCGCTTCCTCGCGGGAGGGGCGGATCACAGGCATAGGCTTTTCAACCGTTTGCTGCATATGTTTGATAGAAAGGGTCTTAACCACGGCGTCCATGGTGCCTCCATTTGAGTAAAGTTGTGCAGTTTACGGCCATGATTGATAAGTGGACCATGAAAAAATAATAATCAGCGTGAAAAACGATCGATTTCAGTCCGGCCCTCGTAATTCACCATGACGACGTTTATATGGGATGGCGTGCCTAATTCCGCCAGTATCTTTCTTTTTTAGGTTCTGAATGATCAACGAAATTTATAACAAGCGTATTCTTGAGCTGGCAGCCGACATTCCCCACCAGGGTCGTTTAGCCGCACCCGACGCGTCGGCGACAATGCAATCTAAGCTTTGTGGTTCAATGGTTACCGTCGATATCGCTATGAAGGACGGTAAAATTGTCGATTTTGCCCACGAGGTTAAGGCTTGCGCGCTGGGCCAAGCCTCGTCTTCGATCATGGCGCGGCATATTATCGGTGCAACTCCGCAAGAGTTGCGGGCTATTCGGACGACGGTTCGCGCGATGCTCAAAGAAAATGGCGCGCCTCCCACCGGAAAATGGGCTGACATGGCCGTATTAGAGCCGGTTCGCGACTATAAAGCACGCCACGCATCAACTCTGTTGACGTTTGATGCGGTGGTAAAGGCTATCGAAGTGATTGAAGGCCGCGAGGCTATCAATGAGCAGGCGGCGTCAAATTAATATTGAGTGAGGCGCCAACGCGCACTTCATCATTAAAGGTCGTGGGCTTGGCGCCTTGCGAAGCGCCGCTTGAAAGCATCACGCGGTCATAATTGGCAAATACCGAGGTCGACCAGTTTTTCCCTGCAGCAAATTTAACCAAGCCAGCTGCACCAAAACTACGCGCGTCAATCGCTCCGCCCGATCCGGCCAGCGCGGAATAGTCGCCGCCATATTGGGCCGCCGTATAATTCGTGCCGCTCATCCCGAAGCGAGGACCCGCAGAAACGGTAAATTTGCCAACCCGTTGGACATAATCGGCACCCAGAGTGCCCGTCATTCCGGCTACGCCGTCCGTTCCTAAACGAATTTCACCGCGGATCCGCAGCGCGTCAGGGGACGGCCAATATTCGGCAAACACACCCGGCTCGACGACCCAGCGTGTATCGCTCGAGGCAAAGCCCTGTTGATTTGCACGAAGCGGATCATAATGTCCGACCGCGCCCATCGCTACCGATGGGTTTGGACTGAACAGTACGACGCTCAAGCTTTCGTCCTTTCCGACCAAATGATCGGACATGCTCGGCGTTTCAACGCTGACGGCAGGAAAATTCACGAAGCTGTAGCGATCCGCACCCGGAAAGCTCGGCGTAGCAATGGTCGCACCGTTCACCGACATCAACCAACCGGGATTGACCCGTTCAGCCGCTTGCGATGATGTAGCCATAAGGGCGGCTAGTAAAACAGTTGCCTTTGCCATACCGCCAAGGCTTCTATTTGTCAGAAACGCCAATGTCATCCATCTGTCTCTGGCCGCGGACGATGCCGCCGATAGCGCCTTTATTACGAAAGTGTTAAGCCGGATGCAACCCTATGCACCTTTTGCGCGTCTATTATGGTTACCGGCACGCATTGCGCGCATCTTGATCCGTGTTTATCAGCTGACACTGTCCAGCATTTTAGGTAGACATTGCAGACACTTGCCAACGTGTTCCGTGTATATGGATGAAGCCATAGATCGTTATGGCCTGTGGAAAGGTGGCTGGGTTGGTCTGGCCCGTTTGTGCCGTTGTCATCCGTTTGGAACATCCGGTCTGGATCTCGTACCGGAAGAATTGCCGATTGCGGCGCGCTGGTATATGCCGTGGCGCTATGGTCGATGGCGGACATGTAATCGTGGCCCGGCCTATATCTGCGAAGCTATCGAGCCGGGCGATAGCGCGTCTCGCTGATCCTTTGCCCCGGAATAGGCTTACCCGTGTGGTTCGCGGGAGTGAGCAAGGAGTGTGCTGTGATGATAAACCTGACCTTTCCTGATGGCGCTCAACGGCCATTTGAGCCCGGCATTACCGGTTTTGAGATTGCCAAGGGCATCTCGCCTTCGCTGGCTAAACGCACGGTCGCCATGGCCCTTGATGGCGTTGTCACGGATCTGAACGATCCGATTTCAACCGACGCGAAAATTGAATTTGTTGGTCGCGACGATCCGCGCGCACTCGAATTGATCCGTCATGATTGCGCCCACGTTTTGGCCGAAGCGGTGCAAACCCTGTGGCCGGGCACCCAAGTCACCATTGGTCCTGTCATTGAAAATGGTTTCTACTACGATTTTTACCGCGCGGAGCCATTCACACCAGAAGATTTTCCGGCCATTGAAGCCGAGATGCGCAAGATTATCGCGCGTGATAAACCCTTCACGAAAGAAATCTGGAAGCGCGAAGATGTCCGTTCGCTGTTCGAAACCAAGGGCGAAGCTTTCAAGGTCGAGCTCGTTGATGCGATCCCGCCCGGTGAAGATCTAAAAATCTATCGTCAAGGCGATTGGTTCGATCTCTGCCGCGGTCCGCATATGACCTCGACGGGTAAAATTGGCGACGCGTTCAAACTCATGAAAGTGGCGGGAGCCTATTGGCGCGGCGACAGCAATAATCCGATGTTGACGCGCATTTACGCGACCGCTTTCGGCACAAAGGAAGAGCTGGAAGCCTATCTGCACCAATTGGAAGAAGCCGAAAAACGCGACCATCGCCGTTTAGGCCGCGAGATGGATCTTTTTCATTTCCAGGAAGAAGGTCCCGGTACTGTCTTCTGGCATCCAAAGGGATGGACGTTGTTCCAGTCGCTGATTTCCTATATGCGTCGCCGCCTCGACACGCTTGGCTATGACGAGGTAAATGCACCGCAGCTTTTGGATAAATCGCTTTGGGAAACATCCGGTCACTGGGGCTGGTATCAGGAGAACATGTTCGCGGTTAAATCCGCCTACGCGTTTATGCATCCGGATGATAAAGAAGCCGAGCATCGCGTTTTTGCCATCAAGCCCATGAACTGCCCGGGCCATGTGCAAATCTTTAAACATGGTTTGAAATCCTATCGTGATCTGCCATTGCGCTTGGCCGAATTTGGTGCGGTTCATCGTTACGAGCCGTCAGGCGCATTGCACGGTTTGATGCGCGTGCGCGGCTTCACGCAAGACGATGCTCATATTTTCTGCACGGACGAGCAGATGGCGGATGAGTGTCTTGCCATCAATGATTTGATCCTCACGACATACAAAGATTTTGGCTTCGATAAGATCGTCGTGAAACTTTCGACGCGGCCAGAAAAGCGCGTCGGTGACGATGCGTTATGGGATCGTGCCGAAGCGGTGATGACCAAAGTACTGCATCAGATTAAAGAACAATCGGGCGGCCTGATTGAAACCTCGATTAATCCGGGCGAGGGTGCGTTTTACGGCCCCAAATTCGAATATGTACTAAGAGATGCCATTGGTCGGGATTGGCAATGCGGCACGACGCAGGTTGATTTCAACCTGCCAGAGCGCTTCGGTGCGTTCTATATTGGTGAAGATGGTGCCAAGACGGTACCCGTTATGATCCATCGGGCGATTTGCGGTTCGATGGAACGATTTACGGGCATTTTGATCGAGCATTTTGCGGGTCATTTCCCACTTTGGCTCGCGCCTTTGCAAGCGGTCGTTGCGACGATCACGAATGATGGCGACGCCTATGCCCTTGAAGTGGTTAAAGCCCTTAAAAAAGCAGGCATCCGGGTGCAGTCTGACCTTCGCAATGAGAAGATCACGTATAAGGTCCGCGAGCATTCGCTGGCCAAGGTACCTGTCTTGCTGGTTATTGGTCGCAAGGAAGCGGATGGACGAACCGTGTCGATCCGTCGCTTTGGATCGCCGGATCAGACCATGATGACGCTGGACGAGGCGATTGCTGCGCTAAAGGCAGAAGCGGTTCCTCCCGATCAACGTCGCGATTAAGGCAATAAAGCAATCTCTCTTGGTCGAGGGAGGTTGCTTATGCCCTTAACGGGCTAAGACCTCGATGTCTTGGTCAACACCGCTACGAACCTTAAATTCGCTAGTGTAAACGCGCCCCGCATTCCGCGCGATCAGAATATAATCGCCTTCCGCCAAGATAAGCGATGGAAACGCCCCAAAAAGGTCGCGGATCGTGTCGCCGCCCGGCGTTAAGACGCTGAAATTGGTGCCTGCATAGGCTTCCCCGCCAAGATTATTGACCAGTTTCAGCGTGACCGTCGCCGCACGGTGTCGGAGCGTGGCTTTGATGAGCTTTGCGGGCTCAACGGCTAGGTCGGCACTGGCTACCGCATTGGTGTCGCCATAGCGCGAGACGACGCGATAAATTCCAATGGGAAGCCTAATGGTGACGCCAGTCTTCAAATTATCTGCAATTAATCGCCCTTCGGGATCGGTACCGACAGCTACATAAATGCTGAATCGTACCTTTTCGGTGGGAATTGGCGTATCGCCAACCAGCGCATTAAGTACCAAGGCCCCGGCGCTGATGGAAATGGTCTCGCGAACCGGGTTGGATCCGAGCACAATGCGTTGCGTGGTGCCGGAAAGCCCATAGGCGACATGCACAATATAAGCGCCTGGTTTAAGCGAGAAGCTAGGCGTCGCTGCTTCAGAGAGCTGGACAAAGCGGGCCGGCGTCCCATCCGTCGGGTCGGCATAAATCCGCCAGATCAGGCCCGATCGGATCATCGCACGGTCACTCTCGAGGTGGGCGGAGAGCGTCAGCGAGCTATCTGGCATAGCTTCATCAGCTATCGCCGGAACGATAGGCCCAAGAGTTAAGACAAAGACGATCCGCAAAAGCAACTTCAACATGGGAAAGAGCAAGAGCATAAGCCAAGCGTTCCCGTCAATCCGATAGAAACGCCCTTGACGTCCGCCAATGATCGGGCAACTGAACAGGGATCTGGTTAAGGATTGCACGCATGACCGATCTATTAAGCCTTTTTGAAACACGCCGTTCGGTGGCGCCACATCTGATGATTGGCCCCGGGCCTACGCCCGAAGAACGCGATCGCCTGCTAAAAATCGCCTCGCGGGTTCCAGATCACGGAAAATTAGCGCCATGGCGCTTCATCGTCTTTGAAGGCGAGGCGAGGGTGAGGGCAGGGCACATCATTGGTAGCCGCTTTAAGGCGCTCAATGAATTGGCAACGGACGATATGGTGAAAGTCGAGAGCAATAGGCTCGCTCGGGCGCCGTTGGTCATTGCGGTTGTCAGTAAAAGCGCACCGCACATCAAAATCCCGCAATGGGAGCAGGAACTATCGGCAGGCGCTGTCTGCACGGCATTGACCTTCGCTGCCAATGCTATGGGGTTTGTCACGGCATGGCTTACCGAATGGTTTGCCTATGATCGCGTTGTTCTTGAACAGTTTGGACTATCGGAGGGCGAACGAATAGCGGGCTTTATCCATATCGGGCGGGCAAGCGAAGCGCCAATTGATCGGCCGCGCCCCGCTCTCGAAGATAGTGTTTCGCATTTCTCCCTGAAGGATTGAACCATGTTTTATGATACCAAAACAAATGGCCATGGATTGCCTCATGACCCATTCAAGGCCATCGTCGCGCCAAGACCGATCGGTTGGATCAGTTCGATGGGGGCTGACGGTTCTGTTAATCTTGCGCCATATTCCTTTTTCAACGCCTTCTCTTCGCGTCCGCCGATCGTTGGCTTTGCAAGCGAGGGCCCCAAAGATTCCGTCAGCTTCATTGCCGAGACCCGTGAATTTGTCTGCAATCTCGTGACCTTCGATTTGCGCGATGCGATGAACGCAACCTCCGCACCCTTGCCGCGTGGAACGAGTGAGTTTGTTAACGCAGGCCTTGAAACAGCGCCATCCAAAATGGTGAAGCCACCGCGTGTCAAAGCGTCCCCCGTAGCTCTTGAATGTAAATTGATCGAAATTAAACAGCTCAGCGATTCAGACGGAAATTCGGTTAATTCCTTTCTTGTTCTTGGCCACGTGGTTGGCATTCATATTGACGAGGCTTTTATTAGAGATGGCCGATTTGATATTTTGGCCGCGGGTACCATCGCACGGTGCGGTTACACCGATTATGCCGTTGTCGATGATGTGTTTTCAATCACACGCCCTCAAGGCGGTTAATCGGACTTTTTAGGGTCACGACGTCACTAAATCCGTCACGCAACGCCAAAGCTTTGGCCTTTCGATGGTCGCCCTCAGCAGCGATCCATTCATAGGCTGGAATTTTCAATTCCGACGCCATCAGCACCGTCAAATTTCGTCCCATTCGAAGCGTGTCCGGCCAGTCCTCTAGAGCGGTGTCTGAAGCGCATTTCAAGTCGCTCAACATCCGAGCAGGCGAAAAGACGAGCGCGCTCAAGCGGGACAAAAGCGGCCACGCAACGGTCATTGAGCGAATGGACGCCGGTGTCTCACCCATCACGGCCCAAAGCTTGGTATATCCGTCGGGCATATTCATCAGGGCCTCTTGCACGGCTAGGCGCGATGTAACCTGTTGAAGGTCCGCCACGCCCGAAAGGCCACGAATTGCGATTGTCAGCGGACCAGACGCCATGATCGCTTGAAGCGTCACTTCCGACAATGGATCATTGGGTCCCTCGATGCAGGGAACCTGCAGATTTCCGCAGATCAGATTACTGGCCGTCATAAAAGCGAGCTCTCCCCCGATTCATACTTTATTTACCACAATTTGCGATTGTAGGCTTAGCGTTCTTCGAAAATGCGAAAAGATGCGGGGCCTTCATGTTTATGCTTTTCACGACGCCGGCAGCACCAAAAACAGGTATCAAAGAGGGCGGTGATACGGTCATTAATGCGATACGCGAAGGAGCGCAAAAGAGCGGCGCGGATTTTTCCTATCTGCTCAAAACGGCGCGGCAGGAATCGTCCCTCGATCCAAAGGCAAAATCTGCGCGCTCCAGTGCAACGGGTCTGTTTCAATTTGTCGAGCAGACATGGCTTAAAACATTAAAAGAATCCGGCCCGCAATTAGGTCTATCGCGCTATGCGTCTGCGGTTGTGGAAACAAAGTCAGGGCGGTTCGACGTACCTGATCCTGCAATGCGGAATGAGATTTTAAAGCTACGCTCGGATCCCAAAATTGCAAGTTTGATGGCCGGCGCCCTTACAAAGTCGAATGCAGCATCTTTGTCTGATGCTTTGGGTCGCAAGCCCGATGCGGCAGATTTATACATCGCCCATGTCTTAGGCGCGAACGGTGCCGCAGGCCTTTTGCGCAACAATGAATCCAATCCTGATACTGCGGCGTCGACGCTTTTTCCGGAGGCTGCCAAATCAAATCCGGCTTTGTTTTTTGATCCAGCATCAGGCAAGTCAAAAAGTGTAGGCGATGTGAAAGAAATATTATCGCAATTGCATACAAAGGCTGCCAACGCACCCCTTCCTGCAACGGTATTTGTCGATGATGCCGATCAACAACCCGTCGCACCTTTGGCCTATGCCCATCCCGACGGACCTGCACTTTTTAGCCTGTTTAGAAATGTCGGCAATGTTGCACCGCTTAATCCGGTCGTTGGTGCGTTATGGACGGAGCCCGAAAAATTTAGTTCCGATTCCCCGTCCTATTTTCCGAAGAATGTAATCGGTGTTCCAGGCGTTGATAAACAACAAAGCACCAACTCCAATTCCGCGCTCGCGCCTTCACCGCCAACAAAACCTCAAACGATGAATCCAAAGCCGCAACATCATTCCAAGCCGCTTGATTTAACTCAGTTTACAAAACAGGAGAGCGTCGATGAATAAGGAGAACACCGCCCGCTCGAATGAGGCGGCCCAACAACTCGCCGTGCTCATTCCTTATTTGCCCATCGATGCTCTCGTCGATCTCGTTATGATCGGAAATGAGCCGTGCCATGCGGCGCTTGCGCAATCAAATCCGGTCAAAGCGCCCGTCTCGGCCGCATTGGCAGAAATGGGCGATGAAAAGGCAATTCTTCAGTTGCTTTGCAACCCGAAATCAGAAATTGCAGCCTTTTCCTATATTCGGATGATTGAGCGCTTTAACACGTCTGAGCCACTGCTCGGCGCCATTGAAATAAGAGAAAATTTAGATGAGGACATATGGGCTGCGTTAGC
>CAIRGA010000020.1 GCA_903877935.1 uncultured Hyphomicrobiales bacterium | reverse complement strand
GCTCACCATGAGGTATTATTTTATCACCTCACCCTGAGCCGCGCTGAAAGCGCGTGTCGAAGGGCGGAGCCGTCCGCGAAGCAGCATGTCGAACTACGACAAACACACCTGTCCAAAACGCCAGTAGATAATTACCCTTTCACCCTCCATCATGCCTTCGACAAAGGAGCAACGCGATGGATGAAGGGTGCAGCGTCTATATGCTTAGATGTTCCGATGGCAGCTATTATGTCGGCCTCACTAAACTCGAAGTCGAGGCACGGTTAAGCGAGCATCAAATGGGGACGTACCCGTCGGCCTATACCTACAAACGCCGCCCGGTCGAACTTGTTTTTGCCGAACATTACGAACAGATCACCGATGCCATTTTAGCCGAACGCCAAATCAAAGGCTGGCGGAGGGCAAAGAAAGAAGCACTTATTCGACGCGATTATGAGGCATTGCCGGAATTAGCCAAACGATATGGAAAGAAGAGGTAAAAGAATAACGTCCTTCGACACGCCGCTTTGCGGCGGCTCAGGATGAGGGAGTGGAAGTATCACCTCACCCTGAGCCGCGCTGAAAGCGCGTGTCGAAGGGCGGGGTCGGCCGCGAAGCGGCGTGCCGAAGGACGTGGTTCAGAGCGCTCATTTGTGACGTGGTTCGAGACGCATTGCCTCGCAATGCTCCTCACCATGAGGTGTTATTTTATCACCTCACCCTGAGCCGCGCTGAAAGCGCGTGTCGAAGGGCCCGCTAGCCCCCAACACTTTGCGAAACAAAGTCGGCAGCGCCTCGCCGTCGGGCCCATTCGGCGAGGACCAGCGATAGGGGGCGGGCGCTTTAACCTTCATCCCCACCTCGGCCGCATAAACCTCCAACCGCAAGGGGAAATGCGTGAAGACGTGATCAACCGATCCGCAGTGTCGCCATTCGGCATGTAAAGGCGGGGCGAACGCTTCGACGCTTTCCACCGTCCACGCCGAATTCGGCACTTCCACCATGCCACCGAGTAACCCCTTCTCAGCCCGTGTGCCGATCAGCACCGCACCATCCGCGCGTCGCACCACAAAGGCCGCGCCATAGCGCATCACCTTTGCTTTCTTAGCGAGCTTCTTCGGGTATTCCAGCATCGTGCCAGCCTTGCGGGCCCCGCATGCGTTCGTCCACGGACACACCGCGCATACAGGATTTTTCGGCGTGCAAATCGTCGCCCCCAAATCCATCAGGCTTTGCGCAAAATCCCCTGCCCGCTCGGGTACCAGCGCTTCGGCCAACCGCGTGATCATCGGCCGCGCTTTCGGCATCGCCTCCTCGACCTGATAAACACGCGACAACACCCGCTCGACATTGCCATCCACCGCCACGACCCGTCGATCAAACGCAATCGAAGCGATTGCCCCCGCCGTATAAGCGCCAATGCCCGGAAGCTTCAGCAATGCATCAACACTGTCGGGAAACCGCCCGCCGTGACGCTCGACCACCTCAACCGCACAAGCATGCAGGTTGCGCGCCCGCGAATAATAGCCGAGCCCCGCCCAAAGCCGGAGCACCTCATCCCGCTCGGCGCGTGCCATATTCTCAACGGTTGGAAAGCGAGCCGTGAACGCGTCGAAATAGGGAATGACGGTTTTCACCCCCGTCTGCTGGAGCATGATCTCGGAAAGCCAAACGCGATAGGGATCGGCCTTTTGTCCCGCAAGCGCGCGCCACGGCAACACGCGGCGGTTGCGGTCGTACCAATCGAGCAGCATTTTATCGAGAAACGGATCAACTTGCCTTTCATTTACCACAAACGACATATCCCTTATAAACACATTGGATTCCTTCTCCCATTGGGGAGAAGGTGTCTGCGGAGCAGACGGATGAGGGTCTGACTTTAACCGTTAGCGTATAATTGATCATCGATTCAACGCTCAGATTTTGAGCCTATTTGTCAACCGCCAACCCCTCATCCGGCGCGTCCCGCGCCACCTTCTCCCTCAGGGAGAAGGGTTCCCTGTCCAAAAAAAGCGCGCCATCATGAAGCAACCCACCGTCCGCCCCCTCTCCGATTTGCTCGACGAAGCCTTGGGGCCCGTGCTCGCAGCGCAAGGGTTTGCCGCGTCCGATATCGTCACAGGCTGGCCGGAAATTGTCGGCGAAACGCTCGCAACCCATTGTGAACCCATCAAAATTTCATGGCCAAGACGGATAGGCGATGCCCCGCCCGAGCCCGCTACCTTGCTGCTACGCGTCGAAGGCGCGTTTGCGCTGGAAATCCAGCACCAGGCACCCGTCATTTTGGAGCGGGTTAATACCCGCTATGGCTGGCGCTGCATCGGAAAAATCATTATTAAACAAGGCCCTGTGCGAAAAGACCCACCCCGTAAACCACGCCCCGAGCCCAGTGCCGAAGCCATCGCCGAGGCCAAAGACAAAGTCGGCCTTATCGCCGATGAGGGCCTGCGCGATGCCTTGGTGCGCTTGGGTTCCGGCATTTTGTCGGATAGCGCAACCCGACCTTGAAAGGCTTGCAAGAGCGAGCCAAGCCCTGCTAATCAAACGGCCCACATCAAAAGGATCAGCCCATGCAAAGCCGCCGCAAAATTCTGGAAGCCCTTGGAATCATAGGTATTTCGGCCAGTTTGCCAACGTCGTTTGCGTATGCCCAAGCCGCCAAAGAGGACGAGCTGAAGATCCCCGGTCCTTTGGGCGATGTTTTCCTCGGAAAAGACGACGCCAAGATCACGATCATCGAATACGCCTCGATGACTTGCCCGCATTGCGCCCATTTCCACACAGCTACTTTTCCGGCTTTGAAGCAAAAATACATCGATACGGGCAAAGTTCGCTTCGTTTTGCGTGAATTTCCGTTCGATCCGCTTGCAACCGCCGCCTTTATGCTCGCCCGCTGCAATGGCAATGACAAATATTACGCCATGGTCGATTTGCTGTTCACGCAGCAAAAATCCTGGTCGGGCACGCCAAATCCGGCTGAATCCCTTTTGGCAACGGTGAAACAGGCCGGTTTCACACAGGAATCTTTCGAAGCCTGCTTGAAAAACCAATCCATCTATGACGCCGTGAACTCCGTTCGAGATCGGGCCGAGAAAGTGTTTGGCGTAGACTCGACGCCGACCTTTTTTATCAATGGACAGAAGCAAAGCGGTGCGCTCAGCCTTGAGGAACTCGATAAAATCCTCACCCCACTCCTTGGTGGTTAAGATCACGTCCCATCCTAACGGAGGGGTGCGGTGAAGCTTACGCGCCTTCGGATTACGGGCTTCAAATCCTTTGTGGACTCGACCGATTTTTTAATCGAGCCGGGGCTGACCGGCGTTGTCGGGCCGAATGGCTGCGGCAAATCCAATCTGGTCGAGGCGCTGCGCTGGGTTATGGGCGAAAGCTCGCATAAATCCTTGCGCGCCGCCGGAATGGACGACGTGATCTTTGCCGGCAGCGGCAATCGCGCGGCCCGCAATATGGCGGAGGTGACGCTCGCCATCGACAATCAGGACCGCAAGGCGCCCGCCGCCTTCAACGACGCTGAAACGCTCGAAGTCACCCGCCGCATCGAGCGCGATGATGGCTCTGTCTACCGCATGAATGGCCGCGAAGTCCGCGCCCGCGACGTGCAGCTGCTCTTTGCCGATGCCGCAACCGGTGCCCGCTCGCCTGCAATGGTGCGCCAAGGCCAGATCAGCGAAATCATCAACGCCAAGCCGAGCGCCCGCCGCCGCATCCTCGAAGATGCCGCCGGCATTGCGGGTCTGCATGGCCGCCGTCACGAGGCCGAGCTTCGCCTTAAAGCGGCAGAGGATAACCTCACCCGCGTCGACGATGTGTTGAAGCAAATCGACTCGCAGCTCGACGGCTTAAAGCGCCAATCCCGCCAAGCGCAGCGGTACAAGACCCTTTCCGCCGAAATCCGACAGGCGGAAGCCATTTTGGCCTTGCGTGCCTGGCGCGAAGCCAAAAACAACATCGTCAACGCGGAACAACAAGCGGCAGCCGACATCGACGCTTTGACCCGTTTGGGCCTCACCCAGGCCGAAACCGCCAAAAACCAGGCCGTCGCCGCCGAAGCCCTGCCCGGCTTGCGCGAAGCCGAAACGGTCGCCGCCGCCGTGCTCCAACGCCTTCTGGTT
>CAIRGA010000019.1 GCA_903877935.1 uncultured Hyphomicrobiales bacterium | reverse complement strand
GTACGGATCGTCAGCACCTTGATCTTGTCGGCAGACTGCACGGTCTGCAACGCATTGCCCGCATAAATCGGACGCTCGAACGTATCCGCCGAAATCACCCGGATCACGTCAGAAATCTGCATCACATCCAAAAGAGCCGCTGCGCGTGGCATAATGTTTTTACCCGAGCTTGTGGAAGCCGATACAATCGCCGAATAGCCCGAAGCGAGCGAAACGATTAAAGCAGCAACCGGCTCGGCGAGCTGATTGGCGTAAGCAGCATCGTCAGCCAAGAGCACCTTGGCCACGCCTTGAAGCTTGGCAGCGGCTTCAGCAGCAGCCTTTGCGTTGTGACCTGCTACCAGGACGTGAACAGGCGCGCCAAGCGCCAGCGAGGCTGTGAGCGCCTTAGCGGTCGTATCCTTGACCGATTGATGATCGTGATCGGCGAGAAGAAGCGTAGCCATCAGAATACTCCTGCTTCGGTCTTGAGCTTGGAAACGAGTTCGGCAACAGAGCCAACTTTGACACCCGCCTTGCGGCCCGGAGGCTCGGCGGTCGTCACCACTTTCAGGCGTGGTGTAACGTCGACACCATAGTCTGCCGGGGTCTTTTCATCGATCGGCTTTTTCTTAGCCTTCATGATGTTTGGCAACGAGGCATAACGAGGCTCGTTCAAACGAAGATCGGTTGTGACGATGGCCGGTGACTTCAGCTCAACCGTTTGCAGGCCGCCATCCACTTCGCGGGTGACGGTAATCGTGCCTTCGCCGATATCAATTTTGGAGGCGAAAGTACCCTGCGGCCAACCTAAAAGGGCTGCCAACATTTGACCGGTCGCATTCGCGTCATCGTCAATCGCCTGCTTGCCCAGGATCATCAGACCCGGACCTTCGGCCTCTGCGACGCCTTTGAGGATCTTGGCAACCGCAAGAGGTTCGACGACCTCATCGACCTTAACTAAAATGCCACGGTCAGCACCCATGGCCAATCCGGTCCGCAGCGTTTCAGCCGCACCCGCGGGTCCAATCGACACCACGATCACTTCGCTGGCCTTGCCCGCTTCTTTAATGCGCAGGGCCTCTTCGACGGCAATTTCATCGAACGGATTCATGGACATTTTCACATTGGCAAGGTCGACACCTGAACCATCCGGCTTTACGCGGATTTTCACATTGTAATCGACGACCCGTTTAACCGGCACAATTATCTTCATCATCATCATCCTAAAGAGGCGAGCGAGGAATTTCGTTAAGACCCAAACCGAGAGCAACTCTCAAGCTCCACGATCTCTTCACAACTCGCCGCGACCTAATAACTGATAGCGCGTATTGTCAACGCTTTACGGGCTGAACAATAGACCAAGCGCGACGGTGTTTGTCGGAAATTGGATATCAAAACTTACCGGTTTTGACCCGGCACCCAAAGCACGTCGCCTTCGCCCCGCCGGTTGACATAGCGCGAGGCCACAAAAAGGAAGTCGGAGAGACGATTAATATAATGCAATGCGGGCTCGCTTACCGTCTCATCCGGCAGGCTAGCCAATTCCACCATTAGCCGTTCAGCGCGGCGGGAAACGGTACGCGAAAGGTGCAAAGCGGCAGCGGAGGCGGCACCACCCGGTAAAACAAAGGAACGAAGAGGCTTCAATTCCTTATTGAGCGCATCGATTTCAGCCTCAATCCGTTCCACTTGCGATGCAATAATGCGCAAGGGTTCCCAAGCCAATTTTTCACCTGTTTCAGGCGTGCAAAGGTCAGCACCAAGGTCGAATAAATCATTTTGAATTCGGCCCAGCATCGCATCAACGAGCGGTTCGGTTCCGGTTGTATGTAGACGCGCCATTCCGATGGTCGAATTGGTTTCATCCACCGTCCCATAGGCGGCGACTCGGAGGTCATATTTAGGGCGGCGCGCACCTGTTCCAAGTGCGGTCGTTCCATCATCGCCGGTACGGGTATAAATTCGATTTAAAACGACCATTTCAACACGCTTTCATTCCCGACGCCCCAAAGAAGTCGGCTTCAAGGACACAAGACCACACGGCAACCTACGCTGCCACGAGCTGAAAGGATCAGAAATTATAGCCGAACCGCAGTCCGAAATTCGTAATACCATTATTGGGCGTGCAAAGATTGGCATTCGACATATGCTCGGCCACCGCCATCACAGAAGCCTGCTTTGAGAAGCGGAAACCGATCCCCAAAGCCTCGCGGAATAAAGTCGTACAACCAAGCTCGGCGCGGCCGGTATCATCCGGCGACGTCGTCTTGCCATTGTTGATCGAGCCGCCGAGGTCGCCCTCGACCAATAGATTTCCTGGAAGCTCTACAACACCGGCAAAACCCGCAAAGGCCGCACTTGTCTTGCCTTGCAAATTAAGGTCTACGCCAATTTGAGGATGCAGCGAAAAACGCTCGGTCAAAGGGGATTTACCAAGATCAAAAGCGGGCAACAACGCATCAATCGCCACATCGGCCGTACCGGCCTCACGCCCTTGATAGCCATGATAAAATGTCCCGATCCGAACCTCGGTGCCCGACGCGTCAGCCGATCCTGCCCATGCCCCTTCCGAGGAAACAAAAGCAGAAACCGCGACAGATGCCGCAAAGAGTGCAACCCGACCGAAATTCGACGAAACCATCATAGCAATCCTAAAAACCTGCATCTCGATACGAGGTGCGGAGCCTCAAAATAGCGGCATATTGCCAAATATGATAGGCCATATCCGTCTTTTTTGAAAACATCATGAACGGCTTTTAAGCCAAATAACGCCCATCGTGATGACAATCGCAAAAAACTGCAAAATAACACGCCAGCGCATGAGTTTTTGGGAAAGCGCCGAGCTGCCCCCGCGCAACATGTTGAAAAGTCCCATAGCCAGAACAACGGCAACGGCAGCTACCGCAAAAGGCGCCGCCCAATCGACAAGATCATCCATGATAAAACCCAAAAAGCGCCAAGATTTACGTGCGGGTTCGATCAACAATCTCGAACGCGCTCACCGTAACATAGACGTAAAAACTCTTGAGCGCATCGTTGGCAAAGAGAAATCGATCAATTTTGCCTGAAAATTTTACCGTGTATCCGTTATACATGGTCTCGGTTAGGGCATCGGCCGGCAAAGCAAGGTGGAAGACGCTGCCCCGCATTCCGTCGAGATTAATGCATTCAAAGCTGGCGGTGCGCTCGCCCGTGATCAATTTGATCTCCTTGGCCTGCAAATTCCAAGGCTTACAGACCCAATTCTTGATCATTTTATCGGTTAGCGCGTCACTTGTATCCTCCATAAAGGCCGCCAGCGCCTTACCGGTCTTAGCGGCAAGCGG
>CAIRGA010000018.1 GCA_903877935.1 uncultured Hyphomicrobiales bacterium | reverse complement strand
TCAACGGTATTGAGAACTTTTGGAACCAGGCTAAGCGACATATGCGCCGCTACAACGGCATACCGAAAGCTCACTTCCATCTGTTTCTAAAAGAGTGCGAATGGCGCTTCAATCATCGACCAGCCAGCAACCTCTTGAAGACACTCGCCGAATGGGTCAAAGTATGAATACTTAAACCTTATCTATGTCAGCCCCAATAATAATTATGAGGCTACCAAGTCTTATACGGGTTATACTATCGGCGCTGGTTTGGACATCAAGTTGACTAACCAGCTCATTGGTCGCCTTGAATATAGTTATTATGATTTTGGTAAAGCGACTTATCCGCAAACAAGCGCTGATATCGGCCTAACCGCATCTGCGGTCCGCGGCGGGCTAGCCTATAAATTCTGATCGGTCTGAAATTCAAATTAATAAACCCCGCATCATTCATTTGATGCGGGGTTTATTTATGACCAACCGTTTGAATATTACTTCAAGCCCTTAATCGCGGTCCGGCCGGCATAAATGGCCGTTGAACCCAACTCCTCTTCAATCCGGAGCAATTGGTTGTACTTGGCCGTGCGGTCCGAACGCGCGAGCGATCCAGTCTTGATCTGCCCGCAATTCGTGGCAACCGCCAAATCCGCAATGGTGGAGTCTTCGGTTTCACCCGAGCGGTGCGACATCACAGACGTATAGCCCGCTCGGTGCGCCATATCGACGGCAGCTAATGTTTCCGTCAGCGAGCCAATTTGGTTTACCTTTACGAGGATGGAGTTCGCAACGCCCTGGCTGATGCCTTGCGAGAGACGTGTGACATTGGTCACGAACAGATCATCGCCGACGAGCTGGCACTTGGAGCCGATGAGATCGGTAACAAGCTTCCAGCCTTCCCAATCATCTTCCGACAGACCGTCTTCAATCGAGACAATCGGATAGGCGGAGGCGAGCTTGGCGAGATATTCGGCCTGTTCCTGGATGGAGCGAACCTTCCCTTCGCCTTCATAGTGATAGGCACCATTTTTGAAAAACTCGGTCGCGGCACAATCCATCGCAAGATAGATGTCTTTGCCCGCCTTAAAGCCCGCCGCATCAATTGCCTGCATAACGAAATCGAGTGCTGCTTCGGCGGATGGCAGATTGGGGGCAAAACCGCCCTCGTCGCCAACATTGGTGTTGTGGCCTGCCTTCTTCAATGCACCTTTCAGCGTATGGAAGATTTCCGCGCCCATCCGCAATCCTTCGGCGAAGGTTGGCGCGCCAACGGGCATAATCATGAATTCCTGGAAATCAATCGGGTTGTCCGCATGCGCACCACCATTGACGATATTCATCATCGGAACGGGCAATGTGCGGGCGGAAGTGCCGCCGACATAGCGATAGAGTGGAAGGGCCGCCGCATCGGCTGCAGCTTTCGCAACCGCGAGCGAAACGCCGAGGATCGCATTGGCACCGAGACGGGCTTTGTTTGGGGTGCCGTCAATTTCAATCATGGCACTGTCGATACCGACCTGATCCTCAGCATCCATGCCGCAAATCGCATCCGACAATTCGTCATTCACCGCAGCAACGGCTTTCAGAACGCCTTTCCCGAGATAGACCTTCTTATTACCATCGCGAAGCTCAACCGCCTCATGCGCGCCCGTTGATGCACCCGATGGAACAGCTGCCCGGCCCATAGAGCCGTCAGCTAGCGTCACGTCGACTTCAACAGTTGGATTGCCGCGGCTATCAAGGATCTGGCGGGCATGAATATCGATAATCTCGGTCACTGGTCATCTCCGGCAATGTGGGGCAATAAAAAGGGGCACATATCTGCGCCCCTCATAATACTCTTGTCGAATATTGCAACGCATTCGCTTCACACATCAAACCCTTAGGCTGATTTACGAAGCCTTTCCCGCATCGCGCGACGCGTCTCAAGCTTATGTATGAAGCGCTTTACTTTTTGTACGACAGGTGCGCCCGCTTTATGCTTGCCAAAGGCGACGACATTGGTCGTATCAAACTCCAAAAACTGCTCAAGCGCGTAGGTCTTGTCGCGTAGGAAGTTCAACATCGCCTGCCGATCGCCGCATTGCGCTAATTCTTCTGGCGTAATCGGCGCGCCAATTACCAATGGCAACTCCGTTCCGATACGATCATGCACTTCTTTAAAAATCAAAGAGAGCCGCAAGACGGGGCTGATATGGCTCGCGATTTGAAACAGCCGGCTATTTTGCCCCGAGAAGAAGATCGGAACCACGGTTGCCTTGGAACGCTGGATCAGTTGCGCGGTAAAGGGTTGCCATGGCCAATCAATTGCTGGCTTACGACCTAACTTATCGGGAGCGGTCGAAACAGCGCCCGCCGGAAACACGACGATGCAACCGCCATTGGCCAGATGCTTGCGAGCCGACTCACGCGAGTCGAGATTCGTCTGGAATGCTTCCTTCGTCCCGGTAAAATCGACCGGCAACAGGTTCGTCCTCGCCTCAGGTGCGCGTAGCAGCACCGAGTGCGTTAACACCAAGAAATCTTTCCGGACCTTCTCGATCAGCCAGCACATCACCAATCCATCCAGCACACCATAAGGATGGTTGGCGACAATGACGACGGGACCTGTCGCCGGAATGTTTTTAAGGTCATTCGCGTTAAAAGTAGGAACAACCTGCAATTGACGAACGGATGCCTGCCAGAAACTTTCACCAGGAACGGGATTTTTTTGGTTTTCCAGATAAAGCCCGTGGAGCAAAGGCTGCCCTGTCGCTTTTTCAATCAATTGAATAGCCTTCCGCTTAAAAAGCGGTTGGGTTTCATCGGAATAGGAAAACTGAACCTCGGTCATGAAAATGCAATTACCAATTTTGGGTGACAGATGGGTGACATCCTCATTAAATGAACATCATATCGAGACAGGACGCGATTTTGACAACAAATCGAAGGCCTTAAGGTCCGATAACAACGCTTCCATCTGATGAAGCGGAACCATATTAGGGCCATCCGACGGTGCCTGATCTGGCGCTTCGTGCGACTCGATAAAGACGCCAGCAACACCGATTGAAACAGCAGCTCGCGCCAAAACGGGTACAAATTCCCGCTGACCACCCGACGAGCCGCCCTGCCCGCCCGGTTGCTGCACAGAGTGCGTCGCATCAAAAATAACCGGCGCTCCCGTATCCCGAGCCATGATTGGCAGCGAGCGCATATCCGAAACCAAAGTGTTATAACCGAACGACGCGCCACGCTCACAAACGAGTACGTTCGGATTACCTGCGCCTGTGATTTTGGCCGCGACGTTTTTCATGTCCCACGGGGCAAGAAACTGGCCTTTTTTGACATTGATCACACGCCCAGTTTCGGCGGCTGCGACCAAGAGATCGGTCTGGCGGCACAAAAACGCAGGGATTTGCAAAATGTCGACCACTTCGGCCACCGGCTTGCACTGGGCAGCATCATGGATGTCGGTAATCACAGGTATGCCAAGCACGGCTTTAAGTTCGGCAAATACTTCTAAGGCCTTTGATAGCCCGATACCACGCTCCGCATTCGCCGACGTACGATTAGCTTTGTCGAACGACGCCTTGAAAACAAAAGGAATATCGAGCTTTGTGGTAATTTCCTTCAACGCGGTTGCCATTTCAAAGGCATGTGCGCGGCTCTCCATCTGGCACGGTCCTGCAATCAACGCGAACGGAAGGGACTGCCCGAAAGAAACTGGGCCGGCGGTCACCACGGCATTTTGGGGAACGGAATGGATCATGGGTTGCCTATAGCGCGGCGCGGAGATTCTGGCGAGTCAGCTCTGGATAAAACGGACCGCCACCCCAAAGGCGTCCGATGGAGCTACCAAGACGCATCCCTTGTAGACATTATGAGGGATATTTTGGCTGCTTAACCTGCTTACAAGTGCATTTAAATCCGTAACCTGAATGGAAAAAGCAGCAAGCCGCGGCTGATTGACCTCAAGCCTTAAGCCATATTCGAAGGCAAACGCCGTGTCGGAAAGGACATCGATCTCGCCCCGCGGCGTTTCAAACCGTAGACCGGCGGACGTTGCGGAGAACTCGTCGATGCCGGTAAAGGCCCGCATAAATTCCGCATGATCAGACGGCTCCTCGGCTAGCATGCAGACACCCGCGAGGGCTACCGCGCCATTTGGGTGCTGTTGGGCCAGAGGATTCCAGAAATTCTCTGGCCGATGCTGTTGGCAGACAAAAAATCCACACTGCTTAGCGAGCTCGTCGCGCGCAAAGGCCAGCGTAAACGAAACCTCGACAGGCGATCCATCAGGCCGGACACCCTTACGCCCGAAGAAGAACGGCTCGAACCCGCCAATACCCGCGTTATCGAAAGCCGCTTTATCGGATTTGGCGTCTTTTGATTCGAGCACCAACATCGCAAAGCCCTCGCGGGCTTTAAGATAATCCCGCACGAACGCCCCAAAGGAGAAGCGCCCCGCGGCGTGTTCGGGAATATCGGCGCCCTCACCTACTGTTATGAGCTCCAAAAAAGCGCCGGGGAATTGAACGATGCGGTTCTCAGTTCCCCACGGATGCCGGTTACGAACCCCGACCTTGAAGCCAAGATTTTCGTAAAATCTGCCTGCTCCATCGAGATCATGGGTGGCGAGGACGAGATGGTCGATAGGGCGGGCAGAAAAC
>CAIRGA010000017.1 GCA_903877935.1 uncultured Hyphomicrobiales bacterium | reverse complement strand
GAAGATCATAGCCGAAAGATTTCACGAATTCCTGAGCCCAAGGTCCCAGAGCCAGCACGACATCCTTCGCACGCACCGAGCCTGCAGCGGTCATGACACGCCAGCCCGTTCCATCGGCTGCCAAACTACGTGCATCGCCCTGCACATAAACGCCACCGCGCTTTTCAAACAAAGCGCGATAGGCGAGCGATAAGGCTTGAGGATCCGACACATTCGCCGGATCTTTATAATGGACGGCACCGACTACCCCATCGGCCAGATGGGGCTCGCGCTCGGCCAATTGCGCTTTGTCCAAAATATCTGCGGTTACACCAAAGGCGCGGAGCTTCTCTGCATCGCTGATCGCTTCACGCGCCTTCGCCTCGCTGCGATAGGCCTTCAACCAACCCGTCCGACGGATCAGATGTTCGGCCCCCGCCGCCGCGATTAAGGGCTCATGTTCCGACAAACAATTTTCAATCAGCGGACGAGCGCCTGCCACGGCCTTCTGATAGCGCGACGGCGCCGAGTTCCACCAATAGCGCGCCAACCATGGCGCAACCGTCAACAAGGCATTCCAGTGATAATGCGCATCAGTCCGCGCATTGAGCGCGTATTGCAGCAGAATACCGACCTCCCGGGGAAAGGCATAAGGCAGGAAAGAAGCCCGCTCGATAATACCGGCATTCCCAAAACTTGTTTGAGAACCAGCCTCTTCGCGATCAACCAGTGTCACGCCACGGCTTTTTTCCTGCAATTTGAGCGCAATTCCGAGACCTACGATCCCAGCACCAAGCACAATGACATCGGTTTCGCGTTGTGACATCTCATCTACCCCCGTGACTTCGTTCTTCTGGCACTCTGCGCTGCATGGACGCAAGCCCCGCTGATGCATGATCAACGTACGAATTTCGAAGGATCATTCCCGCGACTGGATTGTGTCTTGGGAGGCACAATGCTATCGCGCCTCACATGGCACGACCGACGCACATCATTCCTTCGATTCTGGCGGCAGATTACACGCGCCTTGGCGACGAGGTAATATCCGTCGATGTCGCAGGGGCCGATCGGTTCCATCTCGATGTTATGGATGGTCATGTCGTTAAGAATCTCAGCTTTGGGCCCGACCTGATCCGCGCAATCCGCCCGCTCACCCATAAGCCGTTTGAAGTCCATTTGATGGCGACGCCTGCGCTCGATTGGATTGAGCCACTCAGGCAGGCCGGAAGCGATCGGATTTTGCTCCATCTTGGGCAAGATTTCGATACAAAGAGCACGCTTCAGGCCATTCTGGCTGCCGGCATGAAGGCTGGCATTGTCCTTGCGCCGGATGAGCCAGCCCAAAGCGTTCTTCCTCTGCTCGATCTCATCGACTTCATCAATGTATTAACCGTTATACCGGGCTTTGGCGGCCAACCGTTCATGACAGGCATGATGCCGAAAGTCAGCGAACTGCGCGCGCTCATCGCCGAGCGGCCGATCGACCTCGCCGTTGATGGCGGCGTCAACCTGTCGACGGTTCCGATCGCTGCCCAAGCGGGAGCGAATGTCTTCATTGCAGGAACCGGCATTTACAGTGTCGGCGCTACCCGTTACGCCGAAACATTAAAGAACATGCGCATCCTCGCCGATGCGAACCGACCGACTGGAGTATAAACCATGATCCCTCGTTATAGCCGCCCCGAAATGGTTGCGATTTGGTCGCCTGAAACCAAATTCAGGATCTGGTTCGAAATCGAGGCGCATGCCTGCGATGCGATGGCCGAGCTTGGCGTCATTCCAAAATCCGCAGCCAAGACGATTTGGGAAAAAGGCGGCGCCGCAACCTTCGACGTCGAAAAAATCGACGCGATTGAGCGCGAAGTCAAACATGATGTCATCGCCTTCCTCACCCATCTTGCTGAATTTATCGGCGATGACGCGCGCTTCGTGCATCAAGGTATGACGTCGTCCGATGTGCTTGACACAACACTCGCTATTCAAATGTCGCGGGCCGCTGATCTTTTGCTCAAGGATATCGATGATCTTTTGGCTGCCATCAAGCGCCGTGCCTTTGAGCACAAAATGACACCCACCATTGGCCGCTCACATGGCATCCATGCCGAGCCTGTCACCTTCGGTTTAAAACTCGCAACCGCTTACGCCGAATTCACCCGTTGCCGCGAGCGTTTAGTCGCGGCCCGTAAAGACATCGCAACTTGCGCGATCTCCGGTGCGGTTGGCACCTTCGCCAATATCGATCCACGCGTTGAAGAACATGTCGCAGCCAAACTTGGCCTGGCCGTTGAACCCGTATCAACCCAAGTCATTCCGCGCGATCGCCATGCCATGTTCTTTGCCACCCTTGGTGTCATTGCATCGTCGATTGAAAGGCTGGCGACCGAAATTCGCCACCTGCAACGCTCCGAAGTGTTAGAGGCTGAGGAATATTTTTCGCCGGGTCAAAAAGGCTCGTCGGCGATGCCGCATAAGCGCAATCCCGTGCTCACCGAAAACCTCACAGGTCTTGCCCGGATCGTCCGTGCGGCTGTTACGCCCGCGCTTGAAAATGTCGCCCTCTGGCACGAGCGCGATATTTCACATTCTTCCGTCGAACGCATGTTCGGACCAGACGCAACTGTAACGCTGGACTTCGCTCTAGCACGGCTCACGAACGTCATCGATAAACTCGTCGTCTATCCTGAAAACATGCAGAAAAATCTTGATCGCTTAGGCGGCCTTGTTCACTCCCAACGCGTGATGTTAGCCTTGACCCAAAAGGGCGTAAGCCGCGAAGATTCGTATCGTCTCGTGCAACGCAACGCGATGCCGGTCTGGCGCGGCGAAGGTGAGTTTAAAAGCCTGCTGAATGCGGATAGCGAAGTAATGGCAAAATTAACATCAAACGAGATCGATGATCTGTTTGATCTTGGTTATCACTTCAAACATATCGATACGATTTTTAAGCGGGTGTTCGGGGCAGCGTGAGATCAAACACGCCGAAACCAACTGAAACCATCAATGATCGAAATTGATCAATAAAAAGAAATAAAAACGGGAAGGAAACGGCACCATGGGCAAACTCGAAGGCAAGACCATCTGGATCACGGGCGCAGGCAGCGGCATCGGTGAAGCGACTGCTCACGCGATGGCTAAAGAAGGCGCAACCATTGCCCTCACCGGTCGCCGCAAAGAGCCCCTCGATGACGTTGCCCATGCCATCGAAAAAGCTGGCGGCAAAGCGTTGGTGGAGCCCGGCGATGTGATGGATAAAGCGATGGCACCTGCCGTCGTCGAGCGCATCATAAAGGCGACCGGCAGGCTCGACGTGCTCGTCAACAATGCGGGCACCAATGTCACCGCGCGCACCTTCGCGGTGCTGACGCCTGAAAATCTCGATACGGTTTTACAGGCCAATCTGAATGGCGCTTATTACTGCGTGTTGGCGGTCCTACCGCAGATGCGCGCGCAGCAAGATGGCGTGTTGATCCACACCGCTTCCTGGGCAGGCAAATATGTAACGCCCTTATCCGGCACGGCCTACACGGCCTCGAAGCACGCAGTGGTTGCGATGAGCCATAGCCTCAATATGGAAGAATTCAAAAACGGCATCCGCTCATCGGTCATCTGCCCGCATGAAATCTCGACACCAATCCTCAACACGCGTCCCGTCAAGGTCACGGACGAGGAGCGCGCCCGCATGCTACAATCCGAAGATATGGCCAATCTCTATGTCTATATCGCCACGCAACCTGCGCATGTCTGCATCAACGAAGTCACCATCGCGCCAACGTGGAACAGGGCTTATTTGCACGGGATTTAATCATAATCCTCCACCCGCCCCGTACGCGGCGGCTCGACTTTGGCAAGCGCTTTTCCCGTCCGCTCAACCGCTTTGAACAGCCGGATAAAATTAGCGCTCGCAATTTTTTCAATCGCCTCATCGGACCAGCCGCGTTCGATGAGGGCTGCGATGAGGTGCGGGAATTTGCTTACATCCTCTAAGCCTTCAGGCGTTGCACCACCAAAATAATCCGAACCAATAGCGATGTGGTTTAGACCCGTGCGGCTGACCAAATATTCGATATGGAGGCAAAGCTCTGCAATCGTCGCTTTTGGCTGCGGACCATTCTTTGCCGCATGCGCGGCAATCGCTTCGTCATGATTGTGCATAAAAGACGCTTTGCCAAAATTATCGCGTAATGGGCGCGACCAATCGCGTGATTTTTGGCTGATAAAATCGGGAATGAACGTGGCCATTATCACGCTCTTGCGCGAGCGAATGCGATCCAACACATCATCGGGTGCATTGCGCGGATGATCGCACAATGAAAAGGCGTTATTATGCGAGAACAAGACGGGAGCGCGTGAAATATCGAGCACGCGATGCATCACTTTGGGCGAGGTGTGCGCCAGATCAACAATAATGCCCAAGCGGTTAAGCTCTAACACCACCGCCTCGCCGAATTTTGTCAAACCATTATGGCGTGGCGCGTCGGTTGCGCTATCGACCCAATCGAGCGTTTCATTGTGGCAAAGCGTCATCAAGCGAACGCCGGCCGCTTGCCAAACGCGCAGAGGAGACAGGCTGTTTTCAAGGCCAACGCCGCCTTCAACCGTCATGAAGCTCGCAATCTTGCCGCGTCGTTTGGCTCGCGCGATGTCATTGGCCTCGAGTGCG
>CAIRGA010000016.1 GCA_903877935.1 uncultured Hyphomicrobiales bacterium | reverse complement strand
TCTCGACATCGCAAGCCATGGCGAGCGTGCGTACAACAACTGATTTCTTCCCGGGGGGCTCCGGCCCCCCGGTTGGTTTCCTCCCAAAAAGCACCTCGGCGGCCTTTTCAAAGGCCGTCTTTTTTTGTGCCAATCGACCAAGGTTAAGCAGGCGTTAACCCGCTCGGAATAAACCAAGATAATCCCTTTCAAAGGCTTTATTTTACCGATGCGTCTCTCCCGTTCCCGACAGGCTGAATTTGACGAGGTATCAGGCCACCTCAAACTGTTTTTTGGCCGCCGTCTTTCAGAGATTATCGGCATCGGCTTGATCGTCATTGCCATTTGCATCGCCTTGGCGCTCGTCTCGTGGTCCGTTCAAGATCCGAGTTTCAATCAGGCGGTTAATCGGCCTGTAAGCAATCTATTGGGCCGCCCGGGCGCTATGCTTTCGGATGTCATGATTCAGTTGTTCGGCCTTGGTGCCATGGCATGGTTGGCGCCTCTCGGGTTTCTGGGATTCCGACTCATGTCGGGCAAGCTCATCTCGCCCCTAAAGCTTCGTCTTGTGGTTTGGGTATTAGGCGGGCTGGCAGCCTGCGGCTTGATCAGTGCGCTTCCGACGATCGGTAATTGGCCCCTCCCCATCGGTTTAGGCGGAATTGTTGGGGATGCGATCCTCAATACCACTCAGAAGCTACCCGCATTTGCGGGCACTTCGACGCGCGCCTTGCTGATAGCCTTGTTCGGCTTGATTGGGCTTTTCGGTCTCGCCATCGCTTCGGGGGTTGGATTTGGACCGCGCAACGATTTCAGTTCCTCGTGGAATGAAGCCGACACACGCAGTCAATCATCTTATGCCGATCAGGACGATGAAGAGAGTGATCGCCAAGGCGATCCGAATTTTGCCATTGTATGGCTCGGTGCCCTCATTCACGGCGTTTTAAGCGTCAAAAATGCGATCCATCGTTGGTATTTGGCCCGTATTACGCCGGAGGATCCCTTCAACGCGTTACATTCCAAGCGTAACGGGCGGATGGAGCCGGGGCTCGCCGAACATCCGACATTGGATCAAGATGAAGTCCTTAGCGCGCCGGCGCCAACCCGGGCGCGCAAAGCAGCAGCAAAGCCCGCCAAACCTGCTATTACCAAAAGTGGCGAACTCGATCTCTATACATTGCCGTCAGAAACGCTCCTAACCGAAGCCAAAAAATCGGTGGGGCCGGTGATGTCGAGCGACGCGCTTGAGCAAAATGCGCGGTTGCTCGAAGGGGTGCTCGAAGATTTTGGCGTGCGCGGCGAGATCGTCAATGTGCGCCCTGGGCCTGTCGTAACCCTTTACGAACTTGAACCGGCACCGGGTATTAAATCGTCGCGCGTTATTGGATTGGCCGATGACATCGCGCGTTCCATGAGCGCGATTTCTGCGCGTGTCGCGGTTGTTCCGGGACGCAATGCAATTGGCATTGAGCTTCCAAATCAGCGTCGCGAAACCGTCTATCTGCGCGAACTGATTTCGCAGGATGATTTCGCCGAAAGCCAAATGAAACTCGCTTTGGCGCTTGGTAAAACCATTGGCGGCGAACCCGTAATGGTTGATCTCGCACGCATGCCGCATTTGCTCGTGGCCGGTACCACAGGCTCGGGTAAGTCAGTTGCCATCAACACGATGATCTTGTCGCTGCTCTATCGACTTAAACCCGAGCAGTGTCGCTTGATCATGGTTGATCCCAAAATGCTGGAACTATCCGTCTATGACGGCATTCCCCATCTCCTGACCCCCGTCGTGACAGATCCGCGAAAAGCGGTTGTCGCTCTGAAATGGGCGGTGCGCGAGATGGAGGAACGTTACAAGAAAATGTCGAAGCTCGGTGTTCGCAACATCGACGGCTTCAATGCGCGTGTGACGGAGGCCGCGGCCAAAGGTGAGACGATCACGCGAACGGTTCAAACGGGATTTGATCGCGATACGGGCGAAGCGATTTTCGAAGACGAAATCATGAAGCTTGAGCCTATCCCGTATATCGTCGTCATCGTCGACGAGATGGCCGACCTCATGATGGTGGCGGGTAAGGACATCGAAGGCGCAATCCAGCGCTTAGCCCAAATGGCGCGTGCGGCCGGTATCCATGTCGTGCTTGCAACACAACGCCCGTCGGTTGATGTCATCACCGGCACCATCAAGGCCAATTTCCCAACGCGTATTTCGTTCCAAGTAACCTCTAAAATCGATAGCCGCACGATTTTGGGCGAGCAAGGAGCCGAGCAGCTCCTTGGACAGGGCGATATGTTGTTTATGGCCGGAGGCGGCCGCATCAGTCGCGTGCACGGCCCGTTTGTTTCCGATAGCGAAGTCGAAAAAGTTGTGGCGCATCTCAAAGCGCAAGGACGCCCTAATTATCTCGACGAAGTCACGCGCGAGGATCAAGCCGATATGGAAGATGGCGCGAATGGCGCCGTTTTTGATCAGGGAAGTTTTGGGGCGGCTGGTCAAGACCCTTATGATCAAGCCGTTGCGATCGTCTTGCGGGATCGGAAGGCCTCGACCTCTTACATTCAACGGCGTCTTCAAATCGGCTATAATCGCGCAGCCTCGATTATGGAGCGGATGGAAGACGAGGGCGTTGTTGGCCAACCAAACCATGCTGGAAAGCGCGAGATTCTGATCGAGGCACGGTCTGAAGGCGGGCGCGATTTTGACAGCGATTAAGGGAAAGCGGCAACGTCACCTGTATGTGTGGGGATTGCTCAGTCTCGAGCTCATCATGGGTGCATCGGCCAATGCTCAGGCGATTGCCGGAAAAATCCCGCTACCACCGCGGCGCCCTGCCAATTTTGGTATCACGGCTCCCGCGCCCGCTCAGGAAACGCAACCAGTCCTGCAGCCCGTTAAACCTGCACCAATAAAGCCGGCCGCACTTGATATTTCGCCCGAAGAGATGCTGGCTAATATCAATGACTCGCTGACCAATTTGAAACAGTTCAGCGCAAAATTTGCGCAATATAGCGGCAACGGACAACAATCATCCGGAAAACTGACCGTTCTTCGGCCCGGGCGCTTACGTTTTGATTATAACGCACCGAGCACAATCACCATCATTGCCGATGGCAGTTCCGTAGCCGTAATTGATTCCAAACTTAACACACAGGATGTCTATTCCATCGGGCTGACCCCGTTGAAATTTTTGCTCGGCGGAACCATTAACCTCGCGCGTGACTTTAAAGTGACCGAAGTGCTCCATGAAGGTGATCGAATAGCCGTCTATGCGGAAGATTCGTCGACTTTCGGCGGCACCTCGCGGGTTGTGCTGGGCTTTGATCCAAAATCCTATGTCCTGAAAGAATGGTCCGTCACCGATCCGCAAGGCTATGAGGTCAATGTTGTGTTAGCCAATATCGACACGCGGCACGAGCCAGATGCGATGCAATTTGTGATTCCAGAAAACCCCAACGCGGCCCGCAAAAAATAAGATCGTTTCCTTGGGCAGAAACCGTTTCCGCGCTTGCTAGTCGGCGCATGAAACAATACCCCTGATGGTAGAAATGGGGGATCTGCCTTGAGCCTGACCGTCGCCACTTGGAATATCAACTCCGTCCGTCTTCGTTCGGGTCTTGTGCAGCGCTTCTTGGAAGAAACGCGTCCAGACGTGTTGTGTTTGCAGGAAACAAAGTGCCCAGATGATCAGTTTCCAAGCGGTGATTTTAAAAGGCTCGGCTACACCCACATCGCAATGAACGGTCAAAAAGGCTATCATGGCGTGGCCATTATCTCGCGCCTGCCGTTTGCAAGTCAGGAAAGCCGAATTTTCGCTGCAAAAGATGATTGCCGCCATATCAGCGTCAGCTTTAGCAAGGAAGCGCGGGCCGCCAAAGACGTAACAATCCATAATTTTTACGTGCCCGCCGGTGGCGATGTCGCCGATCCAGAGGCTAATGAAAAATTCGCGCATAAACTCACCTTCCTAGATGAGATGCGGGATTGGGGGCTTTCCGATAAGCCTGCCTCCGGCAAAGCCATTCTGGTTGGTGATTTGAACGTCGCTCCGCTCGAAAACGATGTCTGGAGCCATAAGCAGATGCTGGATGTCGTTTCCCACACCCCTATTGAATGCGAAAAATTAAACGCCGCAATCGAAGCTGCGGAATGGGTCGATGCCATCCGCGCGCTTAAACCCGAACCAGAACGGGTTTATACTTGGTGGAGTTATCGCGCAGCCGATTGGGCCGCCTCAAACCGCGGTCGCCGGCTTGATCATGTGTGGGTATCAAAAGCCCTGGCACCGGCGCTTTCATCGCTTGCGATCCTTCGCGATGCCCGCAGTTGGGAGCGTCCGTCCGACCACGTTCCGGTGACAATCGAACTCGCTTAAATTAAGCCCTGTTATTAGCGACAATTCGATCGAGCGCTTTTGCGAAAGCATCGGCGCGTAGGGCGAGTTTCTCGCGAAGCGCTAAGGCCGCATCGGGATATTCGTTTAATAGCCTTAAAATCAATTTTCGCGGAAAGATAATAACCCGCGAAGTCTCGCGCGCCGTGGCATTCGCCGCCCGCTCGCTTTCGGCCAAAAGCGCATATTCACCAATCAGCATCCCAGGGCGGACAAATTCAGTTGGGACCTTCGGATCGACATTCAACGAGATCAACCCGGATTGTAACAAATAGCCCTCATTAGCCACATCGCCCTTTGTAAAAAGAACTTCGTTGGGCCGCAGAATACGGGAATCCGCTGCAAACAAAATAAGGCGCAATTGATCGGGCTGGAACACTTGAAAAAAATCGAGGCGCCTGAGCAATACAATATCGTCGTCAATCGCCATTCGAATTTACCTTGTCTGCCGCTTCCACAAGCCGATAACCGCCCGGTTCGGTGATTAAGAGCTCTGCATTAGCGGGGTCTTTTTCAATTTTTTGGCGCAAGCGATAAATATGCGTTTCGAGCGTATGCGTGGTTACCTGCGCGTTGTAGCCCCAAATCTCGGCCAATAAAACCTCGCGCGGGACGATTTCACCCCTCGCACGGTGCATGAAGCTTAAAAAATCAGCTTCTTTATCGGTTAGTCTTTCCGATTGTCCGTCAGGGCCTTCCAGGACACGCGTCCCTTGCGAAAGGCGATAGGGGCCGATGGTCAACCAAGGATCTTCACGGACTTTGAACGTCCGAATAAGGCTGCGAACGCGCCCGCTTAACGCTGACGCTCGCATCGGAAGTTCTAAGGTTTCAATATCATCCGCGGTTTCGTTGCTTTGACCCAACCGCAAAAAGGGCCCGCGATACCCTAATTGCCTCATTTGGGCGGTATCTTCGCTCAACCCGTCAAAACCGATCACGAGATCGACCCGTTCAGCGTCTAAGGGCCGCTCAAATCGATAAGGTCTTTCAAAAAGAATGAGGGAAAGATCGCTATCAAGCGCCAATTGCTCTGCCAATAAAGAGCTGCGATCCTTTGCATCCTTCAAAAGCAAGATCGAAAGCGTTTCGGCCATTTAATCGCCAACCTTTCTTGTCGGACCTTGTCCACCCTACCATCCGTGAGTAAACCAGCCTTAGGACACGTGGCAAGTCTTTGATCTTGGTTCACAAGGCTTCATCGGACATCGGACATGATTGCCCATCTTTTCTCTCGCATCGGTCAAAGGCATCTTGGATTGATGCGGATAGGGAATCTCAGCCTTCCCTGCGCAATCGGTCGCTCGGGTATTGTGACACAAAAGCGAGAGGGTGATGGCGCGACACCACGAACGATGCTTCGTCCGGTTGCTATTTATTTCAGGCCCGACCAATCTAGACGCCACGGCTTCGCCCTGCCCGCAAAAGTGATTACCCAAATGTCCGGCTGGTGTGATGATCCACGTTCCCCGCGCTATAATCGCCCTATCAAATTGCCAAGTTCCCTGTCCCACGAGAAGCTTTGGCGCGAGGATTCCTTGTATGACATCGTCATCGAAACCGATTGGAACCGCCGACCTGCCATTCGGGGACGAGGTAGCGCTATTTTTATTCATTTAGCTCGGCCCGGCTTTAAACCCACCGAAGGTTGTATTGCGTTTGATCGCAAAGGAATGAAGCTTTTCTTATCCCTCTTGCGCATGAATATGCGAATTCACATTCACTGAAAGAATAATCGAGTGCTGATCCAATACGAGCCCTGCTTACTGTTTGATATCGATGGGACACTCGTCGATACGGATAAAGTCCATATCATAGCCTTTAATGAAATCATGGGCCGTTATGGCGTGCATGTGGACGAGGAAGTGTATCGGCATCGTATCTCGGGCCGTATGAACGGCGATATTTTAGCCGATCTTCTCCCCGATATTTCGAGTGCGGATCATGTCGCTATCGGACGCGAGAAAGAGGCGCTTTTCAGGTCCTTGGCAGGAGACATCCAGCCAATTGCAGGCCTTATCGATCTCCTCGATTGGGCCGATTCGGTTGGCTTGCGCTACGCGGCCGTCACCAATGCACCCAAAGAAAATGCCGAGTTGGTTTTGGCATCGCTCCAAGCGACGAAGCGGTTTTCAGCCGTCATTTTATCGGATGATCTTGATCACGCTAAACCACACCCACTTCCCTATCTCACCGGACTTACCCGTCTTAATGGGGATGCGACGCAAAGTGTTGCTTTTGAAGATTCAAAATCGGGTGTAACATCCGCCAGTGCCGCTGGGCTTGGTGTTATCGGGCTGACCACGTCCCTTGACGATAAAACCTTGCGATCCTTTGGGGCGCAAATCACAGCGCCCGATTATCACAGTGCGGAGCTGCGGCGTTTCATCGAAGATCGAACAGGCAAGCGTTAAGCGCGGTGACCAAAAATGGCACTGCCGACACGAATATGCGTGGCGCCCATTTGGATGGCTTCTTCAAAATCGGCGCTCATACCCATAGAGAGCGTCTTGATGCCATGTTTTTCAGCTATTTTTCTAAGAAAGCCAAAATGCGGCGATGGTGGTTGATCGACGGGTGGGATACACATCAACCCGTCAATCGGAAGCTTCCACTCATCCTTGCATCGCATCAGAAACGCGTCGGCATCAAGGGGCAAAATGCCCGCTTTTTGCGGCTCTTCCCCCGTATTGACCTGCACATAAAGCTTAGGCCTGCGATCGGTTTTCGAAAATTCCTTCGCGATTGCTTCGGCAATGGATGGACGGTCAATGGTTTCAATCACATCAAACAATGCAACCGCTTCTTTGGCTTTGTTGCTTTGTAATGGTCCGATCAGATGCAATTCGACGTCAGGAAATTGAACCTTTAATTCGGGCCATTTTTGCATGGATTCTTGGACGCGGTTTTCACCGAATACGCGTTGGCCATCTTGAAGCACGGGTAAAATCGAATCCGCAAAATAGGTTTTGGATACGGCAATGAGCGTCACGTCATCCGGCTTACGCCCCGCATGGCGGGCCGCGCGGGCAACCTCGGAGCGGACCTGATGCAGCCGCGCAACGACATTGGTCTCTTGTTCGTCCGACATTATTGATGCTCCCGATTGCGAAAGATTGACCCCAAGGCCTAAATCGTGTCCTAGTCCGGTTGAGCCGCGCGACGCAAGCGTTTGCGTGAAGCTATTTTATTGCATCACTGACTATACCGGAATTGACATGAGAACCGAGCGTTATAACGCCCGCGAAGCTGAGCGGAAATGGCAGCAGGTGTGGGACACTAAAGAGCTTTTTCGTACGAAAAACGATGATCCTGCGCCGAAATACTACGTGCTTGAAATGTTTCCCTATCCATCGGGTCGCATTCACATGGGCCATGTGCGCAATTATGCGATGGGTGATGTTGTGGCGCGTTATAAACGCGCACGCGGTTTCAACGTGCTGCATCCTATGGGATGGGACGCGTTTGGTATGCCGGCTGAAAATGCGGCCATGGCCAATAAGACCCATCCGGCTACCTGGACATACGCCAATATTGCGACCATGCGAACCCAGCTCAAAAGCATGGGGCTTTCGCTCGATTGGCATCGCGAAATCGCGACCTGCGATCCATCCTATTACAAACATCAGCAGAGAATGTTTCTCGACTTCCTGCAAAATGGGCTGATTGACCGCAAAACTGCGAAAGTAAACTGGGATCCGGTGGACCAGACGGTACTTGCCAATGAGCAGGTCATTGATGGGCGTGGTTGGCGCTCGGGCGCACTCGTTGAACAACGCGAATTGACGCAATGGTTCTTTAAAATCTCCGACTATGCACAAGACCTCAATGACGCATTAGACGGCTTGGAACGCTGGCCTGAAAAGGTCCGCCTGATGCAGAAAAACTGGATTGGCCGCTCGGAAGGTCTTTCCGTTCGCTTTGCGCTTGATAAAGCCACAGCACCTGCCGATGAGTCCGAGATCGAGATTTATACAACGCGCCCCGATACGCTATTTGGTGCGAGTTTTGTTGCGCTCGCGCCCGAGCATCCATTGGCGAAAAACGCTGCTGCGAATAATGCCCATCTCGCGGCCTTTATCGGTGAATGCCGTAAGATGGGTACCGCGCAGGAAGCTATTGATAAGGCTGAGAAAAAGGGGTTTGATACAGGCATCCGGGTCAGCCACCCCTTCGATCCGAATTGGACCCTTCCAGTCTATGTCGCCAATTTCATTTTGATGGATTACGGAACCGGCGCGATCTTTGGTTGCCCTGCACATGATCAACGCGATTTTGATTTCGCGACATCGTATAAGTTACCGATCAAAACAGTCGTTTGCCCGACGGATGCTGACCCAAAGACCTATGAGGTGGGCGATGCGCCCTATGACGGGGAAGGCTTGCTTATCAATTCATTATTCCTCGATGGAATGACGATTGCACAGGGCAAAGAAGAAGTAGCCAAGCGGCTTGAGTCGGTTTCTCTGAACGGTTCGCCCGTTGGTAAGCGCAAGGTTAATTTCCGCCTGCGCGATTGGGGTATTTCGCGCCAACGCTATTGGGGTTGTCCGATTCCGGTCATCCATTGCGAAGTGTGCGGAACGGTTCCTGTTCCGATCAAAGATTTGCCGGTTAAATTACCAGAAGATGTTACCTTTGACGTCCCAGGCAACCCCCTCGATCGCCATCCAACATGGAAACATGTGGGTTGCCCGCAATGCGGCAAAGATGCGCGGCGCGAGACCGATACGATGGACACCTTTGTCGATTCATCTTGGTATTTCGCCCGCTTTACCGATCCGTGGATTGAAGATCGTCCAACCGATCGCAAAGCAGTCGATGGCTGGCTGCCTGTTAACCAATATATTGGCGGTATTGAACACGCGATTTTGCATTTGCTCTACTCGCGGTTTTTTACACGAGCGATGCAAAAGACCGGGCATGCCGGCATTAGTGAGCCATTTGATGGCCTCTTTACCCAAGGCATGGTCGTGCACGAAACCTATCGGGATGCCAATGGACAATGGGTATCACCTGCTGAGGTCGACATCATAAGCGATGGTACGGATCGGAAAGCCAAGCTTCTCTCAACGGGCGCCCCTGTTGAGATAGGCGCCATCGAAAAAATGTCGAAGTCAAAGCGCAATACCATCGATCCCGACGATATCATCGGTACCTTCGGCGCTGATACGGCGCGCTGGTTCATGCTTTCGGACTCCCCGCCAGAACGCGATGTGATTTGGACGGAAGAAGGCGTTCAGGGTGCGGCTCGTTTCGTTCAAAGATTATGGCGGCTTGTGGGTGAAGTTGCGGATCTTTCCCCGTCACCGAATGCCCATGATGCAGCAGCGGAAGATGCGGTTCTTACCATACGGAAGGCAGCTCATTGGGCCGTTATTCGCGTCGAAGAAGATGTGGAGCGGCTTCGCTTTAACCGCTGCGTGGCGCATGCTTACGAATTAGCCAACGCGCTTCAGGCTGAATTAGCGGTCAAAAAAGATAAGCCCGTCAGCCCTGAATTTATCACCGCGATGCGGGAAGCGGCGACATTCCTGATCCAGATCATCGCACCGATGATGCCGCATTTGGCGGAGGAGTGCTGGAAAGAGCTAGGCTTCGACCGGTTGGTAGCCGAAACCGCTTGGCCAAAGGCCGATCACGCATTGATCGTCGAGAACGACATTACGATTCCAATCCAAGTGAATGGAAAAAAACGTGGTGAAATTACGATCAGTCGTGAAGCGGATGCTAAAACGGTTGAAGCAGCAGTTTTAGCGCTTGAAACCGTTCAGGCGGCGCTCGAAGGAAAGCCGGTTAAAAAGGTCGTTGTTGTTCCACAAAGGATCGTCAATGTCGTTGTTTAAAAATATGAACCATACGAAGCGCTTCGTCGTCACAGGCTTAGCGCTGTTTGGCGTGATGCTAACAACCGCGTGCATCAGGCCGCTTTATGGCACGTCGATCGCTGGGAATGCCGTACAACGTGAGCTCTCAGCCATTGACGTTGCGCCGATTGCCGATGTCGCAGGCCATTATTTAAGAGAAGAGCTGCTTTTTAACCTTTCTGGCGGCAATTACACGTCTTTAGAGCATAAATATAAATTGGTTATCACAACGACTGAAAATACGATCTCCGCAGCAGTCGATACGACGTCAGGGCGGGCGGATGCTGCAGCGCTTCGATTGACAGCGAAATTTACTCTGACTGATTTAAATGAGAAGACGCTTCTTGAAAGCTCGGCATTTGCAACGGCCTCGATTGACCGGCTATCCCAACGGTTTGCGGCGGTACGGGCACAACGGGATTCCCGCATTCGGGTTGCAAAAGATGTTGCTGAGCAAATCCAGCTTAATCTAGCCGCCTATTTCTCCAGCCGATCATAAACACGAGGGACCGACGATATGGTCGCGTTAAAAGGCGGAGATATTGATCGGTTCGTTAAAAAGCCCGACCGTCGGTTTTCTGTGGTTTTGGTCTATGGACCAGATGCGGGGCTCGTTCATGAGCGCTGCCGCTCAATCGCGCGCTCCTTGGTTGATGATCCTGATGACGCCTTCCAACTCATCCGGATGGATGGCGATGATCTGGGTGGCGACACCAGCCGAATCGTTGATGAAGCCAATACGCTTGGGCTTTTTGGAGGTAGTCGGGTTATCTGGATTCGTCTTGGCTCTCGCCAAATCAATTCAGCCATTGAGCCGCTGCTTGCTGCAAAGCCGGAAAATCCAGTCGTGATTGAAGCAGGGGACCTACCCGCAAAACATGCCCTTCGAGCAGGCGTCGAAAAGTCGGGGCATGCCGTGGCCCTGCCCTGTTATGCCGATGAGGGGCGAGACTTGCCGCGCCTCATTGACGAGATTTTGGCTGAACATGAGCTAAAAGCCACTTCTGACGCAAAAATATTAATGGCAGGTCTTTTAGGCGCCGATCGCCTTCTGTCTCGCAGTGAAATAGAAAAATTAGCGCTCTATGCGCGTGGAAAACCCAGTGTAGGTGCGGAGGATGTCGAGGCGATTATGGCGGATGCGTCGGCATTGGCTACCGACATGCTGACCGATGCCGTTTTCATGGGTGATTCCGTTGGAGCCGACGTAGCCTTGCATCGCTCCCTCAAGGAGGGCCAAGATGCCGGTGTTATTGTTGCCGCGTTATTGCGCCACGCACTCGTGCTGGCAAAATCACGGATTGGGCTCGACCGCGGGCAGACCATGCAAGACGTTGAACGCCAAGCGCGTATATTTTTTAAACGTAGCGCCTCTTTTCAGCGCCATCTATCGCTTTGGTCCCTATCAAGTCTCGAAAATGCCATAACTACCTTAGGCGAAGCCCAAGCTGCTTGCCGCAAAAATGCTGCGCTAGGCGAAAGCCTTGTGTCTCGAGCCTGTCTAACGCTAGCGATCGCTGCGCGGCGTTCGCAGGCCGGGCGAGCCTAATCGCGCAATCGACGGCAGACCGCATCTAACTGGTCCAGTGTCCGATATTTAATCTTCAACTCGCCGCCGCGTGAACCGTGTGTAATCGATACTGAGAGTCCCAGAACATCCTCAATCGCTTTTTCAAGCGCGCGCGTGTCCGGATCTTTTTCCCGACGGCGTGAAACCTGAGGCGCTTTTTCGGTTTTATCATCTTCATTGGCGATGCGCTCGACATCGCGAACGGTCATGCCGCGCTCGACAATCCGGCGGGCCAATGCTTCAGGGTCCTTAACCGACAACAACGCGCGACCATGACCAGCCGTCAATTCGCCGTTTGCAAGCATTGCCTTCACACTTTCTGGCAAACGCGCCAGGCGGATTGTATTGGCGATATGGCTGCGGCTTTTGCCGATGATTTTGGATAAATCATTCTGCGAATAGCCATATTCGGCAATCAATTGCTCATAGCCCAACGCCTCTTCCAGCGCGTTGAGGTCGGAGCGCTGAACATTTTCGATAATCGCAATTTCAAGCGCTTCTTTATCGCCGGCTTCGACGATAATGATTGGCACGTCGTGCAAAGAAGCGCGCTGTGCTGCGCGCCAACGCCGCTCGCCAGCAATGATCTCAAAAACATCATCCATGCCCGGAATATTTCGGACCAGAATCGGTTGGATAATGCCCTTTTCACGGACCGAATTGACGAGATCGTCAAGATCAGCCTCAATAAAGGTCCGGCGGGGATTACGCGGGTTTGGTCGTAAAAATTCTGTAGGAACCCGACGTTGGCCGCGTGAACGCTCGGCGGGAATGGCCGCCTCGCCAACATCGCCAATCAATGCCGCAAGTCCGCGACCCAAACGTGAGCGGGTGGGCTCCTCAGCCATAGTAAATCCCCTTATTATCAATGATTATAATGGTTCGACGTTAAGCCGCCTGCAAGGCGCGCTCGCGTTGAATGACCTCGGACGCCAATCGCAGATAAGCCTGAGCGCCCGTTGATTTGAGATCATAGAGCAAAACAGGCTTGCCGTGGGACGGCGCTTCCGATACGCGAACATTGCGCGGGATCACCGTGTCATAGACCTTCGTGCCCATAAATGCGCGTACATCATCAACGACCTGCGAGCAGAGATTATTGCGCGCATCAAACATGGTCAAAACAATGCCGTGGATCGATAGACCGGGGTTTAGCGACTCGCGAACTTGGTCAACCGTCTTCAGCAGCTGGCTCAACCCTTCGAGCGCGAAGAATTCACACTGCAGTGGGACGACAACCGCATCAGCCGCAGCCATGGCGTTGATGGTCAGCAAATTGAGCGATGGTGGACAATCGACCAGCACGTAAGTGAAGCCTTCTTCACCGGCCAGCATCTGGGTGACGTGCAAGCTTGCAATTGCCTTTTTCAGCTTATGGGCACGGTCACGGTCATTCGCAATCTCAAGCTCAAGGCCCAAGAGGTCCAATGTTGATGGCGACACGGAAAGGCGCGGAACAGCGGTTGCCAGAATTGCATCCGCAAGTTTTGCCTCCCCCGTCATAATATCATAGGTCGAAACCGTACGGCTCTTTTGATCAATGCCCAGACCCGTCGACGCATTGCCCTGCGGATCAAGATCGATGATCAAAACGCGCTCACCAATTGCCGCGAGTGCTGTCCCCAAATTGATGGCCGTTGTTGTTTTGCCAACGCCACCCTTTTGGTTTGCCAATGCAAGAACGCGAGGCTTTTGACCAGAACGCGACAACCGGATGGAAGCGAGGTCGGACTTTTCCATGGCATAAAACCTTTTCACAAAACCGGGCGTCAAACCTTCAAGGAGGCTGCGATCACTTCGACGATATGGCCGGACGGATCGGTGACGCTCTGGTGTATTTTCACCTGTATATTCCAATATTTAGCGGCTTCCGTCAATTCCGCATCAACATCTTGTCCCTTTAGAAACAAGGCTATACACGGATTTTTGGTAATTTGTGCTTGCATTTCCAAAAGCTCTTTAAGCGATGCCAACGCCCGCGCCGTGAGGCAGTCAATCTTTTCAGGTAAGGCAGAAACGGCAGCCTCAATCCGGCAATCATGGACCGTTACGGGCAATTGAAGCGTCCGCGCGACCTCTCTTAAAAACGCGACTTTCCGACCGTTGCTCTCAACAAGATGCATATGGAAGTCGGGTCGCCCAGCCAAGAGAATGGCGACGACAAGGCCCGGAAATCCGGCGCCAGATCCAATATCGACCCATATTCGTGCGTCCGTTGCGAACGAAGCCAGCTGAGCGCTATCGACAATATGTCGGGTCCATAGAGTTGCCATTGTTCCGGGGCCGACGAGATTTTTGATGGTTTGCCAGCGCTGAAGAAGCCCGACATACTGGTCGAACTTTGCCACTGTTTCACGTGAAACAGAGAGGAGATTAAGGGCGCGCAGACGGTCTTCTTCTAAACCGCCGGCACTTCTGTCGATCCCGCGCGCGATCATCAAAGCGCTTCACGAATGGCTGGCTTATTGCGGCGCCGGGCCCTTGCCGCCAACACCGTGAGCGCGGCAGGTGTCATCCCCTCAATCCGCCCCGCCTGCCCCAAAGTCCTCGGCTTCACCAAAGAAAGCTTATTGCGAAGCTCGCTCGATAGGCCGGAAATGTCGGAATAATCCATATCCGCAGGCATAGAAAGCGCCTCGTCCCGACGGAAAGACTCAATGTCTTTCAATTGCCGATCGAGATAAACCGCGTACCGCGCGTCGTTCTCCAACCGATCGACCATTTTGGGTCCGAATCGATCAAGCTCGGGCCAAAGTTGGGCCAACTCCGCCAACGTTTGGCCGGGATACGACAACACGTCGAAGGCGGTTCGACGAATGCCATCCTGGTTAAGCTTGAGGCCACGTCCAATGGCTTCCGTCGGCGTTACGGACAAACTCTTTAACAAAGCCCGCGCCTGTTCGAGCTCGGTTAGCCGCTTTTCAAAATCTACCTGCCGCGTCCGCCCAACAATTCCCCACTCTAATCCCAACGGGGTCAACCGCTCGTCCGCATTGTCGGACCGCAGCGATAATCGATATTCGGAGCGGGAGGTAAACATCCGGTAGGGTTCGGTTACGCCCTGTGTGACAAGGTCATCAATTAAAACGCCGATATAGGCTTGGGTTCGTTCAACCGTCACGCCATCCAAACCACCCGCCCGCCTCGCCGCGTTCAAACCGGCGATCAATCCCTGCGCCGCCGCTTCCTCATATCCCGTCGTGCCATTGATCTGGCCAGCGCAGAATAATCCGACAACATTCTTCGTCTCGAGCGTCGGCCATAGGGCACGCGGGTCTATGAAATCATATTCAATGGCATAACCCGGACGAACAATGCGCGCATTCTCTAAGCCAGGGATCGTTGCGACAAAGGCCCGCTGGATCTCTTCCGGCATCGAACTCGAGATGCCATTTGGGTACACCGTAGGATCATCCAAGCCTTCCGGTTCCAAAAAGATCTGATGGGTAGTTCTGTCCCCGAATCGAACGACCTTATCCTCAATCGAGGGACAATAGCGCGGTCCCCGTCCAGCAATCTGCCCCGTATAGATCGGCGCACTTCCAAGACTGTTTCGGATGATATCGTGGCCTGCCTCAGTGGTGGCCGTGACACCACAACCAATCTGTCTCTGCTCAATCTTATCGGTCAGGCTCGAAAAGGGTTCGATCGGATCGTCGCCATATTGTATCTGCAACCGATCCCAGCCAATCGTCCGACCATCCAATCTTGGTGGCGTACCGGTTTTCAACCGCCCAAGCTCGAACCCGGCCGAGCGCAAAGCCCCGGACAGCAACCGAGCCGGAGGCTCGCCGATCCGTCCTGCGGAAAAACGCACCGGTCCGATGTGAACCAAACCGTTCAGAAAGGTACCGGCGGTCAAAACAATGGCGCCTGCTAACAGGCGTCGCCCATCTTTCAAAACGATGCCACAAATGCGCCCGCCGGCCTCATCCAAGATCAGGTCATCGACCATACCTTCGATGAAATCGAGGCCTTCAGTCGCTTTCAAAAGGCTTTGAACCGCTTGTCGGTATAATTTGCGATCGGCTTGAGCGCGCGGTCCCCGCACCGCTGGTCCCTTGCTGCGGTTCAGCACTCTAAATTGGATACCGCCTCTATCCGCCGCCCGCGCCATTACACCATCAAGGGCGTCAATCTCCCGGACCAAATGGCCCTTACCCAAGCCCCCGATGGCTGGATTGCACGACATTGTTCCGATGGCATCCAAAGAGGTTGTGACTAAAACTGTACGCGCACCAAAGCGCGCCGCCGCGGCCGCAGCCTCGGTTCCCGCATGGCCACCACCGACCACGATGACGTCGAAACGGGCCGTTTCACAGCCCATTGCTTTTATCGGCATCGACTCTTGTTTCACGTGAAACACCCTCGTTCACTTACCAATGCAGAACTGTGAAAATAATTGATCGAGAACATGCTCGACCCCAACATGGCCGGTGACCCGAGCTACCGCCCGCATCGCAATCCGAACCTCCTCGACGACCAATTCGGTGCCTGTTGAATGAAGGATGCCCAACGCCCTGTCAATCGATTCGAGGGCTTCCGCCACCGCCTCCCGATGCCGAGCCCGGGTCAATAGCGCGCTTTCACCACCGCTCCCCGCCAATCGGGTCGACAACTCACCCAACACTGAAAATAGTTGGCTCATTCCTTCGCCCGTCAAAGCAGAAATGGCGATACCATCACCGCCCGCGGGCGCTCGATCAATTTGCGTCACGACCGGAATAACGATGCCCGTGACATCTTCCAGTTCTGCAGGAAGGCCTGCCTGTAGCTCATCGGCTCTCTGTAGCCAAAGCACGATATCTGCTACGGCGGCGCGAGCCAACATGCGCTTAACGCCCTCCTGTTCCACGATATCGGAAGACGTCCTCAGCCCCGCCGTATCCAAAACGGTTACAGGATAACCACCCAAATCGAGCCGTGCCTCAACAATGTCTCGTGTCGTACCCGGAATCGGCGAGACAATGGCGACATCCCGTTGCGCTAAAGCGTTTAAAAGGGTCGACTTACCAGCATTGGGCGCACCCGCGAGGACAACGATAATGCCCTCTCTTACCCTTTCGCCGCGAATGCCCGCTGCCAGTATACTGGCCATCTGGTCGCGCAAGCGAGTAAGTCGGGCACCTGCTTCGTGCAAAACCCCCGTATCAACGTCGCCCTCATCAGAAAAATCAAGCTCGGCCTCAAATAGTGCAAGGACCCCAATCAATTCGGCCCGCCAACCATCGACCTCACGGCTAAGCCCGCCCATCAGCTGCCGAATAGCCTGCCGCCTTTGCTGTTCCGTCTCCGAATCGATCAAATCCGACAGGCCTTCTGCCGACGCCAAATCAAGACGCCCATTGTCCAACGCACGGCGCGAGAATTCACCGGGTTGAGCCAACCTAAATCCAGGGATTTGACCCAGCAGCTCCAACATGAGCGAAACAACGCTGAGAGCGCCGTGACAATGAAATTCCAGGGTATCTTCACCCGTAAAACTTGCCGGAGCCGGGAACCAAAGGCATACCGCCTCATCGATCACCCCACCGTCGCGCGCCATCAACCGACGAAGCGACGCTCGCCGTGGTATTAAAGACCGTATTTGAAAGCTTTCCAGAGCCGCGGCAGCGTCCGGGCCACTTACCCGAACCACGCTCAAGCCAGATTTACCGCGACCGGTCGCAACGGCAAAGATCGTATCGCTCACGAATCGATCCTCAAATGAACACGCGTTGTCCTACAATCAGGTATTCATCGACTCAAAGAAGTCCGTATTGGTCTTGGTCTGCCGGAGCTTGTCCGCAAGGAATTCAATCGCATCGACAGTACCCATCGGATTAAGAATCCGACGCAAGACATACATCTTTTTAAGCACGTCAGCTGGAACCAAAAGCTCCTCCTTACGTGTACCCGACCGGGTAATATCGAGCGCCGGGAATACCCGCTTATCCGAGACCTTACGATCCAGAATAATTTCCGAATTGCCCGTTCCCTTGAACTCTTCGAAGATCACTTCATCCATCCGGCTGCCCGTATCGATCAACGCCGTCGCGATAATCGTTAGCGAGCCGCCCTCTTCAATATTACGAGCCGCACCAAAGAACCGCTTAGGCCGCTGCAAAGCATTGGCATCCACACCACCCGTTAGAACCTTCCCGGAAGACGGAACAACCGTGTTGTAGGCCCTGCCTAGACGCGTGATCGAATCCAACAAGATCACCACATCGCGACCATGCTCTACCAAACGCTTCGCCTTTTCAATCACCATCTCGGCCACTTGAACATGCCGCGACGCAGGCTCATCAAAGGTGGAGGAAACAACCTCGCCATTTACCGAGCGCTGCATATCCGTCACTTCTTCCGGCCGCTCGTCGATCAACAAAACGATCAAATAACATTCCGGATGATTGGTCGTGATCGATTGCGCAATATTCTGCAGCAATACAGTTTTACCCGTCCGCGGCGGCGCAACAATCAAACCACGTTGGCCCTTCCCGATCGGCGAAACAATATCAATGACGCGCGCCGAAAAATCCTTCCGCGTCGGATCCTCAATCTCAAGCTTGAGCCGTTCATTTGGATAAAGCGGCGTCAAATTGTCGAAATTAACCTTATGGCGCGCCTTCTCAGGATCTTCGAAATTAATCGTATTCACCTTCACGAGCGCAAAATAACGTTCGCCGTCTTTAGGGCCGCGGATTTGCCCTTCGACCGTGTCACCCGTCCGTAAACCAAACCGCCGAATTTGCGCTGGCGAAACATAGATATCATCTGGCCCAGCGAGGTAATTCGAATCGGGCGAGCGTAAAAACCCAAAGCCGTCCGGTAAAACCTCAACGACACCCTCACCGATAATCTCTGTTTCATTGGCTGCTAATTGCTTCAAGATCGCAAACATCAATTCCTGTTTGCGCATCGTCCCGGCATTTTCGACCGACAGCTCATCGGCAAACGCCAACATCTCGGTTGGGGACTTCTTTTTAAGTTCCTGAAGCTTCATCTCGCGCATAAACAGACTCTAAAGTGCAGCAATGCCAAAAGGCATCACGATGGGATAGATGGGGAAAATCAAAACCAACAGACATCCAGCGAACTGAGCTGGCCCAACCGACTGAGAAAACGAGGATGCTACCCGTCAAGATTGGAGGTTTCGAGAACAGAACGCTGCTTCGATACCGCCTTTTTTTTAAAAGGGCAAGTGATCCCAAAATTGCCGCACATTAAAACGGCTTTAAAATCACAAGCGTCACCGCAGCAATCATCAAAAGCGTCGGTATCTCATTGAAAATACGATAGTATTTGGAAGAGTGCCGATTTTCGTCCCGTCCGAAGCGTTTCACCTGAACAGCCATCATACCATGCGTACCGCTGAGAATCAGCACCGCCAATAGCTTAGCGTGAAACCAACCCTCGCCGACCGCGCCGCTTGAAAATGCCATCCAAAGCCCTGCGATCCAAGCTACAAGCATAGCCGGCGTCATAATGGCTTTTAATAATCGCCGTTCCATAACCTTGAACGTCTCCGACGTCGCAGACCCAATCGAAACGGTCGAATGGTAGACAAAAAGTCTCGGTAAATAAAGCAAACCCGCCATCCAGGAGATAACGGCGAGAACATGAACAATTTTTACCCAAAGATAGACCAAATTTAGCCCCTTACCCGCTTGATCAGTCGCTCAACATGAGCAACAGGCGTTTCAGGAACAATTCCATGCCCAAGATTGAAAATATGAGGGCCCTTCGAAAAAGCCTCAATGATTGCATCGGCCTTACGGTCTAACTGGTCCCCACCCGCAACAACCGCCAAAGGATCTAAATTTCCCTGAACTGGTTTTAACGGTTGAAGCGTCTCAGCCGCCCATTTCGGATCTGTTCCCCAATCAATAGCTACCGCATCAGCACCTGTTTTAGAGGCATATTGCAAATGATTAGCCCCGGAACCGCGGCCAAATACGATAAACTTTGCCTGCGGATGAATTTTACGAACCCCCGCAATAATCCGCCTAATCGGTCCAACCGACCATTGCTCGATCCCGTCCGCGGTTAACGCCCCGGCAAAACTCTCAAATATTTGCAACGCGTCGACACCCGCATCCACTTGCCGGCACAGATAAGCGATCGACGACTCGACGAGTAGATTGATTAAACGCTCCAGATATTCCGGATTTCGATAGGCCACCAAGCGAAGAGGTGCCAATTCCGGTGTACTTTTACCGGCAATCATATAACTCGCAACTGTCCATGGCGCGCCACAAAATCCTAAAAACGTCGTTTCTTTCGGAAGAGCCTCCTTAACACGACCAATGGTTTCAAAGACCGGAGCCAACCGATCAAGATCGACAGCACCTTTGAGCTCGGAGAGATTATTTTCAACGAGCAGCGGCGGTAACCGAGGACCCTCATTTTCGACAAAGGAAACACCCTGTCCTAATGCATCGGGCACAACCAAAATATCCGAAAATAAAATAGCTGCATCAAACCCGAACCGCCTGATGGGCTGAAGCGTTACTTCGGTTGCCAAATCGGGCGAGTAACAAAAATCGATAAAGTTTTTAGATCGCGCCCTAATTTCCCGATATTCTGGAAGATATCGACCAGCCTGTCGCATAATCCAGATCGGAGGACGCTTTTGTTGAACGCCGTTGAGGGTTGCCAGTAAAGGCTTATCGACAGATGCGAGACTATTCACCGATTGGGTCAAAAAGAGATTCCTTAAGAGATTCTTAATTTTTGTTGTTGTTAGACAGCGATTAAAGATAACACGAACTCATCCACAGAATGTCCACGGTTTTCCCCTCATTTGTCAATTTTAATGGACAAAAATAATGTCCTGTATCAATTCCTCTAGCGATAAAAAAAATCTATCTATTTCAATAACTTGCCACGCCAATTCATGAGACACGCGAAGGCCACAGAAAAATTTATCCTCGCTATTTAGAACTTCAGTGTTGCCGGGCGCCCCAAAAAAGCATCTGTTGATGAAATAAGACCGTTAGGAGAGAGAGGTTTTCTACCTCTCCCAATTTACCCCGTTTATCCCCATTACCAATGAAAGCATCCACAGCTTGCACCGATCGGATTGAAAGACTTGAATCGAAATTATTTTCATCTTCATCTCGTTTCCGATTCAACCGGGGAGACCCTGATTGCCGTCAGTCGAGCTGCCGCCGCACAATATGAATCGGTTTCAGCGATCGAACACGTCTATCCGCTCATTCGAAACGAAGCTCAATTGGATCGGGTTATCGTCGGTCTTGAAAACGCACCGGGTATTGTTCTCTACACGCTCGTCGATCAGGCGCTGGCAAAACGCCTCGAAACGGCATGCGCTGAATTTGGTTGCCCATGCCTTTCGGTTCTCGATCCCGTTTTATCGATTTTTCAAGCCTATTTGGGTTTAAGCTATACACACCGTCCAGGCGCTCAGCACGTTTTGAACTCAGACTATTTCAAACGCATCGACGCGCTCAATTATACAATGATGCATGATGACGGCCAGCAGGGTCAGGATCTTGATGCGGCTGATATCATCTTGGTTGGTGTCAGCCGAACCTCAAAAACACCAACAAGCATCTATCTCGCCAATCGTGGGTACAAGACGGCGAATGTACCCCTTGTTCCCGGCATACCAACGCCGCCCGAGCTTGAAACCGTCAAAAAGCCATTGGTTGTCGGATTGGTTGCAAGTCCGGAACGGATTGTTCAAATCCGACAAAATCGCCTTTTAACCCTTAATGCGCCTGAAAATTCGCCCTATATCGATAAAACAGCCGTTACAGAAGAAATCGCCCACTCCCGTCGCCTCTGTGCCCGGCATAACTGGTCGATGATTGATGTTTCCCGCCGATCAATTGAGGAAACCGCAGCTGCAATTATCGATTTATATCGCGATCATCTCCGCCAACGGGAAATCCAATGAGCGTCGATCAATCCGTTTGGATAAGCCAATATCCGCTTATTTTAGCCTCCAAAAGCAAAACACGGCGTGAATTATTGGAGCGCGCGCATTTTGTACCCGTCATCCACGTTCCCGAATTTGACGAACGGGCTTTTGAGGCATCAATCGAGGCCGAATTTCCCGTTCCTGCCGACCGAGCGAGGGCTTTGGCGTCAGAAAAGGCGCGATTGGCCAGTCTTTCCTTCCCTCAGCATTACGTCATTGGGGCGGACCAAATCCTGGCTTGCGACGATACAATCGTGCACAAAGCCCAAAGCTTAAGCGACGCTAAGCAACAACTTGCCTTTCTCAGCGGTAAAACCCATCACCTCATCAGCGCCTTTGCTATTGCACAAGATGGCCATATTCTCGTCGAAGACCACGATATAGCTCATATGACCATGCGTGAGATGACCCACGAACAGATTGATCAATATTGCGAGCAGGCAGGCGATGCCGTTTTGAACAATGTAGGGTGTTACGCGCTAGAGGATTTAGGTGTTCATTTATTTGAGCGCGTTGAGGGGGATTTCTTCACTGTGTTAGGATTACCGCTCGAACGGGTAATCGGATTCTTTCGGCGCGAAGGATGTTTGTCACTATGAATGGAACAAGCAAAGGCGCCTGCGTCATTGGCCATCCCATTGCCCATTCCCGATCGCCGATGATCCATGGCTATTGGCTTAAGCAACTCGGGCTCGAAGGCCATTATAACCGCGAAGATATTTTACCTGAAAATTTTGCACTATTTGTGCGCTCGTTGCGCGAGCATGGTTATGTTGGCTGCAACGTAACACTGCCTCACAAAGAAGCCGCCTTTCAGTTGCTCGACCGCGCCAGTCCGCGCGCGCAACAATTACAAGTCGCAAATACGCTATGGTTTGAAGGCGATGTCTTGTGCGGTGATAATACCGATGTCGAAGGCTTTGTCGCTAATTTGGATGAGCGCGCGCCACAATGGGACAAAAACTTGAAAAAAGCGGTCGTCTTGGGTGCCGGCGGGGCAGCAGCGAGCATTATCGTCGGCCTTCAAGAGCGTGGCGCAACCGATATTCGCCTCGTTAATCGAACCTATGAGAAAGCCGAAATCCTGGCGAAGCGCTTTGGCACAAGCGTGCACCCAACCCGCTGGACAGAGCTTACCGACAGCTTTGACGATGCCGACATTTTAGTAAACACGACATCCTTGGGCATGAAAGGCCAGGCCGAGCTCGATGTCGATCTTGACCTGCTACCGCTTAAAACGCTCGTGACCGACATCGTATATGTGCCACTTGAAACGGGCATATTACGGCAAGCGAAACAGCGCGGAAATCCGATCGCGGATGGACTCGGAATGCTTTTGTACCAAGCGGTACCCGGCTTTGAGCACTGGTTTGGCAAACGGCCAAAGGTTACCTTGGAACTTCGAGCCCTCATCGAAGATAATATAAAGGGCCTTTCGGCATGACCTTCGTGTTGGGCCTAACCGGCTCGATTGGCATGGGAAAATCGACGACATCGCATCTCTTTCGCGAGCGCGGTGTGCCGGTTTATGACGCCGATGCAACTGTTCATGAGCTTTACCGCGGCAAAGCGGCACCTTTAGTGGAATCAGCCTTCCCGGGAAGTGTTGTTGATGGCGTGGTCGACCGCAAACGATTATCGGCCAAGGTTCTTGGCAGTTCAGAAGCGATGAAACATCTTGAAGCAATCATCCATCCTCTTGTCCGCGAGGCAGAGCGGGCATTTTTGCGCGATGCTATTGCGCGTTCAATACCGCTTGTCGTGTTGGATATTCCCTTATTGATCGAAACCGGCGGCGAAGACCGCGTTGACGCCATTATTCTTGTCTCAACGGATTATTCTGTTCAGAAAGCCAGAGTACTCGCTCGTCCCGGCATGACGGACGACTATTTTAAGGCCATTTTGGCGCGTCAAATACCCGATGCCGAAAAACGCAAGCGGGCGCATTTGATTATTGATACAAGTTATGGTGTTCCAGATGCGGGTCGGCAAGTCGATGCCGCAATCCGCACCTTCACGGGACGGAACGGACACGCCGCGATGATCGCGGTTAAAGGAAACGCCTAAATCATGCGTGAAATTGTTTTTGATACGGAAACAACCGGCCTTAACCCTTTAGGGGGCGACCGCGTCGTTGAAATAGGCTGTGTTGAGCTGTTCAATCGCTTGCCAACGGGCGAGACGTTTCATGTCTATCTTAATCCAGAGCGCGATATGCCGGACGCCGCTTTTCGCGTGCATGGTCTTTCAGCCGAATTTTTGTCCGATAAGCCGCTTTTTGGCGATGTCGTCCAAGATTTTATCGATTTCATCGGCGAAGCGGCACTCGTCGCGCATAACGCGTCGTTCGATATGGGCTTTATTAACGCTGAATTGGTGCGCGTTAACCGCTCTGTCATCAATAATGAGCGGGTTATCGACACGTTACAAATCGCGCGGCGGAAACATCCTTTCGGCCCCAATAGTCTCGATGCGCTTTGTCAGCGCTATAATATTGATAATTCGAAGCGAACCAAACATGGCGCCTTGCTCGATTCGGAAATTTTGGCGGAAGTTTATATCGAGCTCACCGGTGGACGGCAGGCTGATCTGGGATTGGCGGCCGTTGAAACAGGGCCATCGGAACGCTCTCGGCCAGAGAATGGCACGGCATTAACAACGAAGCGACCAGCCGCTCTACCTAACCGTTTGTCCGAAACGGAACTCGTCGCGCATACTGCTTTTGTCGCCACGTTAGGTGGCGACGTGATTTGGAAAGACTATAGTCGCGAAGCCGCTGACGACTAAGCGAGTCAAGCTTTAGGCATTGCCGACAGGCTCACCCTGCATTTGGGACAATTTTTGTTGATAGAGCCCGGTAAAATCAATCGGATCGATTAAAAGCGGCGGGAAGCCACCATTTCTGACGCTATCTGCGATAATCTGGCGCGCGAACGGGAAAAGTAGCCGCGGGCACTCAATCATGATCACGCCTTGAATATTTTCTGCAGGAATATTCACGACGCGAAAAATTCCGGCGTAATTAAGCTCAAACCGGAACATAAGATCTACGCCATCACCAGCCTTGCCTTCTAAAAGGAGCTCGACTTCAAAATCGGTGTCAGCGATCTGTTTGGCGGTCACATTCACGTTAATGGCGATATTCGGGCCATTTTCGCGCGGAACAAGCGAGTTTGGCGCATTTGGATTTTCAAAAGAAAGATCCTTGATATATTGTCCGAGTGCCGAAAGGCTTGGACGGGCTTGGTTTGCTAAATCGGCATCGGTCATCGTCAAGAGCTCCAAAAAGAGGGGTCGTCGCGAGAATAAAAATCAACATGGTTTCGCGTTATAATAGACCTGAACGTGATTTTTACCCTAAGGTCAAGCGCGTGTTATTTGGAATTTGATGATAAAATCCCATATAAGATGGGACGTATCGGTTTAACACCCAACAGGGTTGGCTAGATTTTCATGCAGGATGGTTTTGATTTGTCGATTATCGTATTTTTATTGCTCGCGGTCTTTGTTGGCTGGCGGCTTTATAGTGTCCTTGGAACGCGGACGGGTCGGGACGATCAGGGCATTGCGCCAAATCTGTCCAATGTGACCAAACTCATTGTGCCCACCGCACCACGCGACGCCGCGCCCGAGCCTGTCATTGATGACGCCCCCGCAGCTGATCCAGCTCGGTGGAAGGGCATCGCCGAACTTGGAACGCCTTTAGCCGATTCATTGGACGCGCTTGTTGCGGCGGATCGAAGCTTTGACGCTCGTCAATTTATTACGGGTGCGCGCGGTGCTTATGAAGCGATTGTCATCGCCTTCGCATCGGGAGACCGCAATACATTACGCGAATTGCTGTCGCGCGATGTGTTTGAGAGTTTTGTTGCAGCCATAGCTGATCGTGAAAAATGCGGTGAAACGGTCGAGACAACGTTTGTCGGCATTGAAAAGGCCGAGCTTCATCATGTGCAATTACGCGGTAATGCGGCGCAAATAACGGTCCAGTTCCTCTCAAAACTGATCACCGCGACGCGCGATGCGGCTGGCGTTATTACCGATGGTGCAGCGGATAAGGTGGTCGATGTCACCGATATTTGGACCTTTGCGCGCGAACTCACCAGTCGTGATCCGGTTTGGAAATTAATCGCGACCGAGGCTGCACACTGAGTGTAATATATGCTTCCTGAGCTGATTGATGCGGATCTAAAGGCCATTCCATTTTCCGCGATTGATCATTGGTCATCGGATGATCATCAGGACGCGTTTGCCAGTTTTTTAAAAACGGCAAGGACAGAAACCGCACATACACCGCATCTGCGTCCAACGCGGCGGCAAAATCTACATCTCTTGCCACTTTATCAAAAGGCGCTTGATCACGCGGCCCATAACGGCGACGCGCGGACCTTTTTTGAGGATAATTTTGCGCCGTTTAAAATTGAGCCGCATCAAGGCCGAGGCTTTTTAACAGGCTATTACGAGCCGGAAATTTTGGGCTCGCTTGAAAAAACAGAGCCATTTTCGATACCTGTGCTCGCGAGGCCAGATGATCTTGTGACGTTTCCGCAAGACGAGCCGTCGCCGCTTGACGGCTATTCCGCTGCCCGAAAAACGTCTCAAGGCATCCAGCCCTATTTTGATCGCGCCGCCATATGGGACGGGGCTTTGAACGGTCGGGATCTTGAGCTTCTCTATCTGCCCGATAAGGTCGAGCTCTTCTTCGCCCATATTCAGGGTTCCGCCCGTGTGCGTTTGCCCGATGGCAAAATCTGCCGTCTCACTTATGCCGGTCGCAACGGCCATCCCTACACAACGATTGCCAAAGTGATTGTGGCTGAGGGCCATATGTCGCTTGGCGAGATCAATTTAGAAACCCTGAAAAACTGGTTGCGCAGCAATCCCGAACACGCCGAACGATTGATGCGGCTAAACCGATCTTACATTTTTTTCTCGCGTTCCGATGATTTGCCGGAATCGGAAGGCCCGATTGGCGCGGCATCGACAAGCTTAGACGCCGGCCGTTCCATTGCCGTTGATCGCCGGCAATGGAGCTATGGATTACCCTTTTTCATCTCCGCTGATTTACCCGATGGGCATGGACAAATCGTGCCATTTTCGCGTTTGATGATCGCGCAAGATACGGGATCAGCCATTTTGGGCGCTGCGCGGGCCGATCTCTTTATGGGATCGGGCGAGGGCGCCGGTCGCCATGCTGGGCTTATTCGTCATCCTGGCGATTTTATTGTTTTGTTGCCTCGGAGCTAAGAAGAAATGTCGACTGGGCGGCGAAAAAGGACTTTGACGTCAGATGAAGTGTCACTTTGGTCTCATGTGACGCGTCATATTGAACCCATTCGGTCAAAAGCACCCAAAGCGGAAGCGCCTATTGCTGCGTTCGACACGCCGATTGAGGTGAAAGCGCCGCCACCACCACCTAAATTTAGCAAACCGCCGAAACCTGAAGCACCAGCACCGAAGCCGCCGGTCAAGGCACCGGCTGCAACGATCCCGCCGCTCGCTCCGCTCGAAAGGCGCCTACGGCAACGTTTATCGCGTGGCGCTCAGCCGATTGATTCCGTCATCGATCTGCACGGCAAACGACAGGACGAAGCGCACGAAGCGTTGCGGCGCTTTATCATCGGCGCGCACGCTATGGGCTATGCCGTTATTTTGGTTGTCACCGGAAAAGGCGCTTCAGGTCCTAATGATCAGGGGCTTTCAGAAGAGCGCGGCGTTTTGCGTCGCACCGTTCCGCATTGGCTCCGAATGCCCGACATGCGCCCTTATGTGATTGGTTTTGAACCCGCTGCCCAACACCATGGCGGCTCGGGCGCACTTTATGTCCGCATTAGACGCAAACGCGGTGGCGGTGCTTCATGACCCCTTTCGGCGCTCGATTACGTCAATTGCGCGAGGATCGCGGACTTCGTCTTAAAGATATGGCGGATGAATTGGGCGTATCGGCTACCTATCTCTCCGCTTTAGAACATGGCCGCCGCTCAAAGCCCAATTGGAGCTTTATTCAACGCGTGATCCACTATTTCAACATTATCTGGGATGAGGCAGACGAATTACAGCGTCTTGCCGATCTTTCAAACCCCAAAATCACCGTCGAAACGGCTGGTCTTTCGCCCAAAGCAACCGAGATCGCCAATCGGCTAGCGCGCGACATCGGAACGTTAAACGAGGCCGACCTTGACGCGCTTCTTGCAACGCTTGATAGCGCGCGAAAACGCGCCCGCACTTGACGATTGCGTTTACCACTGCCAAACGAGCGCGCGTTTCTTTGTTAGAGAGAGTTTTAAATGGCCAATCAATCCCATGATGTTTTAGGCATCGGCAACGCCATCGTTGATGTGTTGGCCTATACGGAAGACGATTTTCTCATCGCCAATCAGCTTAACAAAGGCTCGATGCGGTTAATCGACGAAGCCGAAGCCGAGCGACTTTATAATACCATGGGACCGGCGACGACGATTTCAGGTGGATCTGCTGCGAACACAACCGTCGGCATTGCCTCACTGGGCGGTAACGCGGCTTTTATCGGTAAAATACGGCAAGACGCGGTGGGCGATGTTTTTGCGCATGACATTCGCGCCATCGGCGTTCGCTTCGACACGCCCCGCTCGGTCGACGGCCCCGCCACGGCGCGCAGCTTTATTCTGGTGACCCCCGATGGCGAGCGCACCATGAATACCTATCTCGGCGCCTGCCAATTACTGAGCCCCGATGATATTGATGAAGCCGTGGTTGAAGCCTCATCGATCACCTATCTCGAAGGCTATCTCTGGGATCCACCAGACGCGAAAGAGGCGTTCAGGAAAGCTGCGGGCATTGCCCATCGTGCGGGACAAAAAGTATCGATCACCCTATCCGATAGTTTCTGCGTCGATCGCTATCGTGACGAATTCCGCGAATTGCTCCGCGATAAAACCATCGATATTCTCTTCGCCAACGAGCATGAGCTTAAAAGCCTCTATGCCACGTCCGATTTTGACAGCGCGCTTGCCGCTTTACGGCAAGAAGGCACGCTTGGTGTTGTCACCCGCTCGGAGCATGGCTCCCTCGTGGTCACCCGCGAAGCGACAAAGGCGGTTGCCGCCTTTCCGATTGAAACCCTCGTCGACACAACAGGCGCAGGCGATCTTTTTGCGGCCGGCTTTTTGCTGGGATTAGCCCGCGGCATTTCGCATGAAGATTGCGCGCGCATGGGCGCTTTAGCAGCGGCGGAAGTTATTCAGCATCTCGGCGCTAGGCCGCAAACCAACTTGAAAGATTTAGCCCTTCAAAACGGGCTTACAATTTCCTAAGCGCTACCTCGGTGATGCTGTGATGGCCACCTTTGGTCAAAATAAGGTCGGCGCGGGGACGCGTCGGCTCAATATTTTCGCGTAAATTGGTCAGGTTAATCCGGTACCAAATATCGCGCGCCATGGCCTCGGCATCTTGATCACTGAGCTCGGCATATTTGCGGAAAAAGCTACGCGGGTCACGGAACGCCGTGTCACGCAACCGCATGAAACGATTAACATACCAGCGCTCCAGATCATCTTCGGGTGCATCGAGATAGATCGAGAAATCAAAAAAGTCGGATACGAACGGAATAGGCTTTGACGATTTAGGCAGCCGGTTTGGCAGCAACACGTTCAAACCTTCAACGATCAAGATATCGGGCCGATCGACCGTGATCTTTTCGCCTTTCACAACATCGTACACCAGATGCGAATAGACGGGCGCTTCAACATGGTGCTTGCCCGCTTTGATATCGGACAAAAACCGGATCAAGGCCGTGCCATCATAGCTCTCTGGAAAGCCTTTGCGCTCCATCAAACCTTGGGCTTCAAGCTCGGCATTGGGCAGCAAAAACCCATCCGTTGTGATGAGTTCCACCTTTGGGGTATTTGGCCAGCGTGAGAGAAGTGCTTTTAACACGCGCGCGGTTGTTGATTTCCCCGCACTCACCGAGCCAGCAAGTCCAATCACGTAAGGCATCTTGCCGTCTTCAGCCATCAGGAAGCGTTGGGTTGCTTTAAAAAGCCCCTGTGTTGCTGCAACATAAAGCGATAACAAGCGCGAAAGCGGAAGATAAATCGCCACCACTTCATCAAGCGAAATCGGATCGCTTAAGGATTGCAATTTTTGCAGATCCTCTGCCGTCAGCGTCATCGGGGTATCGGCGCGTAAGGCCGCCCATTCCTGGCGGGAGAAAACGCGGTAAGGCGATAAAGCATCCGCTAATGCGTCAGCGTCCGTCTCATAACTTAGGTAATCGCCAATGCCGCTCATGCGCGTTGGGTCCAAACTTATGCGGGGGGTCGGGCGGCTTTTTCAGCCAAGCCCGTTTGCGCGGTGCGCCGATTGAGTTCTGCCATGACGTCGCCGAGCGGAATATTGGCCGCTTTGAGGACCACAAGCAGATGGTATAAAACATCCGCGCTTTCAGCGATAAGATGCTCGCGATTGTTCATAACGGCGGCAATCACAGCCTCAACGGCTTCCTCGCCGAGTTTTTTGGCCGAAACCTCTATCCCGCGCGCGATTAATTTCGCGGTATAGGATTCATCCGGCGAAGCTTTGGCCCGTTCAGCCACGATATGTTCGAGATCGGTGAGCGAAAAATCAGCCATTTAATCGATCCTCACAGGCAAGCCATTGGCGCGAAGTTTTTCTTTGGCCTCGCGAATCGTGTGTTCGCCAAAATGGAAAATGGAAGCCGCCAACACGGCACTTGCATGCCCATCGCGAATGCCTTCAACCATATGATCGAGCGAACCAACACCGCCAGAGGCAATCACGGGAATGGAAACTGCATCCGCAATCGCGCGTGTTAGCGCAATGTCATAGCCGATCTTTGTGCCATCCCGATCCATTGAGGTCAGCAAGATTTCGCCCGCACCCAATGTTGCAACTTCTTGCGCATAATGGACGGCATCAATGCCCGTTGGTTTGCGGCCGCCATGGGTGAAAATCTCCCAGCGATCGGGCGACCCCGTTTCGGAAACCTTTTTGGCATCCACCGCCACGACAATGCATTGCGTACCGAATTTTTCCGCCGCACGCCGCACGAAATCGCGGTCATTCACCGCCGCCGTCATGATCGAAACCTTGTCAGCTCCCGCAAGCAGAAGATTTCGAATATCCTCAATCGTTCGAACCCCGCCACCAACCGTTAGCGGCATAAAGCAGGCCTCTGCGGTGCGGCTCACCACACCCATCAGCGTGCCACGGTTTTCGTGGCTAGCGGTAATATCCAAAAAGCAAAGCTCGTCGGCGCCCGCCGCATCATAGGCAATGGCCGATTCAACCGGATCGCCCGCGTCGCGCAGATCGACGAATTGCACGCCTTTGACAACGCGACCATCCTTCACATCAAGGCATGGAATAACCCTGACCTTAAGCATCGGTAGGCCTTTTGCTCGAGCGGATCATGGCTAAGGCTTCCGCCGGATCAAGCCGGCCATCATAAAGCGCGCGACCGCTGATGGCACCTTCAAGCACGGCACAATCGGGCTGCGTCAGCCGCGCAATATCGTCGATCGAAGCCAGCCCACCGGAAGCGATAACAGGGATATTCAGCGCGTTCGCCAAAGCAAGAGTCGACTCGATATTGAGCCCCTTCAACAACCCGTCACGGGCAATATCGGTGTAAATAATAGCGGCAACGCCCGCATCTTGGAAACGAAGGCCCAATTCCTCCGCTGACATTTCGGAAAGGCTCGCCCACCCGTCAACCGCCACACGACCGTCGCGCGCATCAATGCCTACCGCGACACGGTCCGGAAAACGCCGCGCTGCTTCGCGCACAAAGGACGGATCTTTTACCGCAGCCGTGCCAATGATGACGCGGCGAATGCCAGCCTCTAACCAGCCTTCGACGGTACGGATATCGCGGATGCCACCGCCCAATTGAATGGGTAGGCTGATGCGTTTCACGATCGCGCGAACAGCTTCGGCATTAACGGGCTTACCAGCAAAAGCACCATCCAAATCAACAATATGCAACCACTCAAAACCCTGCTCCTCAAAGCTCGCGGCCTGGTCGGCAGGGTGATCGCTAAACACGGTGGCTTGCGCCATATCGCCTTGAATCAGACGAACGCAACGGCCTTCTTTAAGATCGATGGCAGGAAACAGGATCACGGACGCCACCTCAAAAAATTGGCAATCAAAGCAAGACCGAGTTTTTGACTTTTCTCGGGATGGAATTGGGTACCGGCTACGGTATCTTTCGCAACAAGAGCGGTAACAGAACCGCCATATTGGGTTGTCGCGATCACCGTATCAGACGAGGAGGGTTGCAGGTGGAATGAATGAACAAAATAGGCATGCCATCCATCCGCACCCGTTGGAATACCCGCCAATAAAGCATGATCTTGCGCTTGGTCGAGCGTATTCCACCCCATATGCGGAATTTTGAGCGTCGGATCCGTCGGCTTGATTTCGACGACATCGCCGCCAATCCAACTCAGCCCGGGTGTCGTGACATGCTCAAGCCCACGATCGGCAAGCAATTGCATACCGACGCAAATTCCTAAAAACGGCCGACCATTATCATGTACGGCTTCGGTCATCGCCGCGACCATGCCGGGTACAGCATCCAAACCCCGCCGACAATCGGCGTAAGCGCCAACACCCGGCAGCACGATACGATCCGCGGTGCGTACGAGCTCGGGGTCCGATGTGACGATAATCTCGCCACCAATGCCTGATTCAGAGGCGGCGCGCTCAAAGGCTTTATGGGCCGAATGCAGATTGCCCGAGCCATAATCAATAATCGCAACCTTCATCCGCGTGATCCCTGTTCGGGAAAAAGGCCGATCACGCCATAGCTACGCGGTGCGCGCTGCGGCGGAAGGATCGATGCTTCAGCAGGCTGTTGTGCCGCGATCCGCTCGAAAAAGCGGTATTCCGCGTCTTCTTTTGTTTCCGCCTGCACAATTTCGCTCAATTCAAACCCGCGCCTTTCCAAAGCCAGACAAAACCAATGACGCGCCTCAAGCCCAACAAAAAGCATTTCTAAAACGCCGGCGGCGGCAATGGCCGAGGGTGAAACGCCAAATCGGTTGCTGAGCAGAACAAGCACGACATCTAAGGCCATCACCGCCAACGCCCAACGCCACACGCGATGCCACAGCAGCCAGATTACGGGGAATAAAAAACCACCCCATGAAAATCCGTCCCGAACAAAGCGCGCCTGCTCAAGCCGGGCGTCGCTTGTGCTGGTTTGCAGCTTAGGGAGATAGACGGAAAAGAGCGCCATGGTGTTAAGCCTTGCCGATTGTAGAGAAGATGACGTACCAGAAGGCTGACACATTACCCTCATGGTGAGCCGCGCTGAAAGCGCGTGTCGAACCACGCTACTTTATTCTGCACCCGGTCCTTCGACAAGCATCGCTTACGCGATGCTGCTCAGGATGAGGTCGTGGAACAAAGACCTTTATCCAATTAGAGAAAACCCTTCGTCGAAGGCACACGCCCTTCTTCGCGCGGATCAATCGCAACGGCGCTGCGCAAGGCGCGCGCCAGCCCCTTGAAGCAGCTCTCCGCAATGTGATGCGCGTTATCACCATACAGCGTTTCGACGTGCAGCGTAACACCGGCATTAATGGCAAAGGCTTGGAACCATTCGCGCACGAGTTCGGTATCAAACTCGCCGATCTTTTCGCGGGCGAATTCTGTTTTGAACACAAGAAACGGGCGTCCGGAAACATCCACAGCGACGCGGCTTAGTGTTTCGTCCATCGGCAAATAGGAATGGGCGTAGCGTGTGATACCCTTTTTATCGCCGAGCGCCTGTTTGAAGGCTTGGCCAAGCGCAATGCCGATATCTTCAACCGAGTGGTGCTGATCAATCTCAAGGTCGCCTTTGCAACTGACCGAGATATCGAACAAAGAGTGGCGGGCCAAAAGCGTCAGCATATGATCCAGAAAACCAACACCGCTGGCGATCTTTGCTTCACCGGTTCCATCGAGCGCGACGCTCACCGCAATATCGGTTTCGCCGGTCTTCCGTTTGATGGCTGCTGACCTCATCTCACCCTACTCCTTCAATCCAATCGTCGGATCTAGAAATGTCTCTAGCAATTTGAGCCGACGGGCGCCACCTGTGATATGCGAAAAGACGATACTTTGCGCCGCGTATGCGTTTAAGCTAGAGCCATAAGCCTGACAGCTCCGGGAGTTTGCGATGATGAACGAAGTAGCCGATACCAAATGGCGAGCAACGACCATTCTTATGGTACGTAAAGGCGGACGCGTCGTTATCGGCGGCGATGGTCAAGTGAGCCTTGGCCCCACCGTCATGAAAGGCAATGCCCGAAAAGTCCGCCGTCTCGGCAAGGGCGAGGTTATTTCAGGTTTTGCTGGGGCCACCGCCGATGCGTTCACCCTGTTTGAGCGGCTTGAATCGAAACTCGAACAATATCCCGGCCAATTAATGCGCGCCTGCGTAGAGCTTGCGAAAGATTGGCGCACGGATCGCTATCTTCGCCGCCTTGAGGCCATGATGCTGGTAGCTGACAAAAATGTCGGGTTGATTTTATCCGGCACGGGCGATGTGCTGGAACCCGAGACCGGCGTAATGGGGATCGGCTCCGGCGGCAACTATGCCTTAGCCGCTGCGCGCGCCTTGATTGACACGGATCTAGACGCCGAAGCCATTGTGCGCAAGAGTATGGGTATTGCTGCTGATATTTGCGTTTATACCAATCATTCTTTGACCATTGAATCGCTCGACACCGCAGAGTGAACCTGATGACCGATTTTTCTCCCCGCGAGATCGTTTCCGAACTCGACCGTTATATCGTAGGCCAAAAAGACGCCAAACGCGCCGTCGCGATTGCCCTTCGCAACCGTTGGCGTCGCCTGAAGCTTCAAGGCGCGATGCGGGAAGAAGTATTGCCTAAAAATATTTTGATGATCGGCCCTACAGGCTGCGGCAAAACCGAAATTGCACGCCGTCTGGCCAAATTGGCCGGAGCGCCGTTTTTGAAGATCGAGGCCACCAAATTCACTGAAGTTGGCTATGTTGGCCGTGACGTCGAGCAAATCATCCGAGATTTGGTTGAAGTCGCCATTGCCTTGGTCAAAGAAACCAAGCGTAAGGGCGTCAACGCTCGCGCCGAAACAGCGGCCGAGGAACGCGTTCTCGACGCGCTTGTTGGTCCGACCGCAAGTCCGGCGACCCGCGAATCTTTCCGCAAACGCCTTCGTGCTGGCGAACTCGCCAAAAAAGAAATCGATATCGAAATTGCCTCACCATCCGGCGGTGGCATGCCGATGTTCGATATTCCCGGAATGCCAGGTGCTCAATTGGGCGCTGTCTCACTGGGGGATATTTTTGGCAAAATGGGCCGCCCACCCAAGACCCGCCGCGTCACAGTGGAAGAAGCCCACGCTCCGCTTGTGGCAGAGGAGAGCGACAAGCTGTTCGATCAAGAGCAAATTGTCGCTGAGGCCATTTCCGAAGTCGAAAACAATGGCATCGTCTTCTTGGATGAGATTGATAAAATTTGCGCGCGCGAAAACCGTGGCGGTGCCGATATATCGCGCGAAGGCGTCCAACGCGATTTGCTACCTTTGATTGAGGGCACAACGGTCTCCACCAAACATGGTGCGGTTAAAACCGACCATATTTTATTCATCGCTTCGGGTGCGTTTCATGTATCGAAACCCTCTGATTTACTACCCGAACTGCAGGGTCGACTACCCATAAGGGTCGAATTACTCTCTCTAAAAGAAGAGGATTTTCGACGGATCCTTACCGAAACCGAGGCCAGCCTCGTCCGCCAATCCGTCGCGCTCATGGCCACCGAAGGCCTCGATTTGATCTTCACCCCCGATGCGATTGACGCCATTGCCAAAATTGCCGTCGAAGTGAACTCAAATGTCGAAAATATCGGCGCCAGACGGCTGCAAACGGTCATTGAGCGGATTTTGGATGATATTTCCTTCACGGCGTCGGATCGATCGGGCGAAACCGTGACCATCGACGCACCCTACGTCGAAAAAGCCATCGGCGATTTGGCTAAAAATGCCGATTTGGGGCGGTTTATTCTCTAACGCGTGAGGGCCAACCCCTTGCGTTAAGCCCGTCTGATTGTCATAAGCCGCGAAAGCATCGACGGGACAACACCATCATGGCGTCATTCAAGGAATTGGTCTTCTCGGGCGTTCAGCCAACGGGAAATCTGCATTTAGGCAATTATCTTGGCGCCATCACAAAATTTGTGGCCCTCCAAGACAGTCATGATTGCATTTATTGCGTCGTTGATCTGCACGCGATCACCGTGCCGCAAGACCCCGCTGCGCTGACGGCGAATATTCGCGAAGTAACAGCGGCCTTCATTGCCTGCGGCATTGATCCGAAAAAACATATTATTTTCAATCAAAGCCAAGTGCCAGAACACGCCGAATTGGCGTGGGTTTTTAACTGCACAGCGCGGCTCGGTTGGTTAAACCGCATGACCCAGTTTAAGGAAAAAGCAGGTAAAGACCGCGAAAATGCGTCCGTCGGCCTCTATGCCTACCCTGCTTTGATGGCCGCCGATATTTTGGTCTATCGGGCCACCCATGTCCCCGTCGGCGAGGATCAAAAGCAACATCTCGAATTGGCCCGCGATATTGCCCAGAAATTCAACAATGATTTTTCAACCTCCATTGAATCGCATGGCTTTAGCGACGCATTTTTTCCGCTGCCTGAACCCTTGATTCAAGGCCCCGCAACACGCGTCATGAGCTTGCGGGACGGTACCAAAAAAATGTCGAAATCCGATCCGTCCGATTATTCGCGTATCAATCTGACCGATGACGCCGATGCGATTGCGCAAAAAGTCCGCAAGGCAAAAACAGATCCTGAGGCCTTGCCATCCGAGGAAGAGGGTCTCGAGCCGCGGCCAGAGGCCGATAATCTCGTAGGCATTTATGCGGCATTGTCGGATGTGACGAAGGCCGACGTATTGGCCGAGTTCGGCGGCGCGCAATTCTCAACCTTTAAATCAGCCCTTGTTGATCTTTCCGTTGCAAAGCTTGGCCCAATCGGGGCCGAGATGAAACGGCTTGTTGCGGATCCTGCCTATATCGACAGTGTTCTTGCCGATGGATCGGAACGTGCTGGCTTGTTGGCCCGAGAAAACATGAATGCGGTCAAGGACATTTTAGGCTTCATCCGGCGCTAAACCTTTGCCGCCTTTGTTACGTTGGCAATCATGCCACTGGAATGCTATATTAAGGCCTTCCGAAACCATCCGCCGGCCTTGAACCGGCTGTGAGGGCACCATGTTTATCCAGACCGAAGCGACCCCTAATCCCGCTACCTTGAAATTTTTACCAGGCCGCAGCCTGATGCAAAGCGGCACACTCGAAATTCGTGACACCCATGCCGCCGAGCGCTCACCGCTTGCGAAACGCCTTTTTGCCATCGACGGTGTTACCGGTGTTTTCTTTGGCTATGATTTCGTTTCCGTCACCAAAGGCGACGGCGAATGGCAGCATTTAAAGCCGGCTATTCTTGGTGCCATCATGGAACATTTTATGAGTGGCGATCCGCTGCTGCTTGATAAAACACCAGAGCAACACGGCGATGAGTCGGAGGGCGAATTTTTTGAGCCCAGCGATCAGCCCACTGTTGATA
>CAIRGA010000015.1 GCA_903877935.1 uncultured Hyphomicrobiales bacterium | reverse complement strand
CAATTTTACCGCGCGGGCGTGGTGACCCTCAAACAGCATGTGCGGCAGGCTCTTATTCCTTTAACGGCAATGGTGAGTTGACGGGATTGCTATGGGTTGAAGAATCCGGCGAATTAACGACGCCTATTACAATCACCAATACCCATAGCTGCGGCGTCGCGCGTGACGCCACCATTCAATGGCTCGTCAACCGCAAAGATCAACCGGCGCAAGATTGGGGATTGCCCGTGGCGGGTGAAACCTATGATGGCGAACTAAACGATATTAATGGATTTCACGTCAAAGCAGAACATGTCATTGATGCGTTGGATAATGCGCGCGGTGGTCAGATTGAACTTGGAAGCGTTGGTGGTGGCACCGGCATGTTAACCTTTGATTTTAAGGCAGGCTCCGGCTCCGCATCGCGCCTTGTATCCATCGATGGTGAAACATTTACGGTCGGCGCATTTGTCCAATCAAATTTTGGACGTCGGCATGAAATGATGGTCGATGGCCATCGCGTCGGCAAAGAAATGCCGGGCGGTGAGTTACGCGGTCGTCCTGTTGGATCCATCATTGCGGTCATTGCAACAGACGCACCTTTGCTGCCCCATCAATTAAAGCGTTTAGCGCGGCGCGTGCCCGTTGGTATTGCGCGAACGGGTGGCATTGGTCACAACGGATCGGGCGATATCTTCATAGCGTTTTCGACGGCTAATCGCGAAGCCTATGCGATTTCGTCAACGATCAGCTCGATAAGATGCATCTCTACCGGACGCGCAATAGATGGTCTGTTTGAAGCGACGGCACAGGCGACTGAAGAAGCTATTCTCGATTCAATCATAGCAAACGAAACGATGATTGGTGCCGATGGTAATACTGCCATTGGAATCAATCATGATCGCTTGCTTGCTTTATTAGTTTGAGTGGATTCCCGCCTCTATGGAAACGGAAAAATACTATGATCCAGATTGGCGTGACCGATTTTTCCAAAAATGGCATGGGGTCGATGTCGAGGGAATCTTGCCGGTTGCTGCCATCGCCTCGCCTGAGCTCGCAGCAGCGGCACGGGGTACCTTTTACCAACCTATCCCCGTTCGCTATCTCAAACGGATCTTAAAAAGTGCAAAAGCGACAGGTATTCCGTTTCGTAATTTCGTGGATATGGGCTGCGGTAAGGGCAAGGCCTGTTTATATATGGGAAGAACCGGCGCGTTTCGTCGGGTGATTGGCGTCGAAATATCGTCGCCTTTGATTTTGATCGCGCGCGATAACCGAAACTATATGGCACGTAAGACCCAAGTCGAGTTTGTACAAGCGGATGCGCAAACCTATTTGCTGCCTGACGGACCAACGCTCGTTTTTCTATTTAACCCTTTTGATGCCATCGCGATGTCACGGTTCATTTCCTTTAATCTCAGACATTTCCAAAGACATGGCTCAATTATCGCCTATGCCTTTGATATTGATCGCGAAGTTTTGAAAAATCACGGGTTCAAGACACTTTGGCGGGATGATAAAAATCGCCTGTCTTTCCACGCCATAACTTAATTGAATTGCCACATCAGAAAAAACGACTGTTTAAGGTGTGATCCGTTCGTTATGCAGCTCGTAGGTGCAATTGGACTTTGGATTTCGTCCGATTTCCTCCCATCTGTGACTTTGATCCCCGGCTGAGTAGCTCGCCGGGGATTTTTTTATAGATTTATGAATTACCGAGCTTTTTGACCAAATAGGACCGCTTGAGCATCCTTATCGGTCGCTAAATTATATTTATTTGGCGCATCTGCGCCGGCTGCAATGCCGCGCTCCACCGCCGGACGCGCCATCAGAGCTTCATACCAACGCTTGAGATGTGGAAAATCTTCGAGCTTTTGGCCAATCCGATCGTGGCCTTTGACCCAACCAACAGATGCCATGTCGGCAATCGAATATTCGCCTGCCAAATATTCATGCTTGGCAAGTTGCCGATCCATCACACCGTAAAGCCGATTGACCTCGTTCGTATAACGGTTGATGCCGTATTCTACCTTTTCCGGAGCATAGATACGGAAATGATTGGCTTGGCCCGACATGGGGCCTAGACCGCCGACTTGCCAGAAAAGCCATTCTTCAACCGCGACACGCTTGCGCTCGTCGGTCGGATAGAACTGACCCGTCTTGCGGCCGAGATATTGCAAAATCGCGCCCGACTCGAAAATCGATATTGGCTGGCCGCCGGGGCCGTTCGGATCAACGATCGCTGGAATTCGGTTATTCGGCGAAATGGCCAAGAATTCAGGCTTAAATTGATCACCCTTGCCGATATTTACGATATGAAGATTATAGGGAAGGGCGCATTCTTCCAACATAATCGAGACTTTTTGACCGTTTGGCGTCGGCCAATAATAAAGATCAATGGCGTTTTTTTGGCTCTCAGACATATGAGTTCTCCTCGCTTACCGCAGAAATTCAGAGCTTCTTTTTAAAGCCTAGATGGGACTGAGCATAACCCAATCGATCATAAAAGCGATGCGCATCCTTACGCTTACTACTGGATGTCAGCTCTGCAACGCTGGCACCCCAGTGGCGTGATTGTTCCTCGACATAAGCCATCATGGCGGCACCAATTCCGAGGCTGCGATGGCTGCCTGCTACCTGGATCGAGCGGAACAGCACATGCGGCTTCCCTCGCCCGGTGATCTCGACCAAAACAGTGGCGATCATGCTGCCAATCACCCTACCCTGCTCCTCGGCGACAAAAACATGTTCGCGGGGATCGGAGAGAAGTGCGGTAAAAGCGGCTTCATAGGCGGGTTGATTTTCGGACGTCCAGGCATCACCGTGACCACCCATCTCATCAGCTTCGTGAAGCGCAATGATAGACGGCAAGTCAGCCTTTACGGCTTTACGAAAAACGACCTTACCGATCATACCGCCTTCCGAGATTCGGGTGGAAGCAAAGTCGAGGGTGGCGCAAAATGGGGCAAGGCGGAGAAGCGATCCATCCAGCCACGGATAGCAGGATAGGCTGTTAGATCGTCACCGCTTTCATCTGCAAATACGACAACACCAAAGAGATCAATATCAGCAATCGTAGGCTGATCGCCTGCAAGCCAAACATGGCCAGCCTCAAACCATTTCTCAAGCATATCGAGAGCAGCTTTGCGTTCCGCTTCATACATTGCTACTTGCGCCTCATCAAATTGACGAAAGCCCCGCTTCCATGCACGTAACCGATAAATCGGCGCATCAAGCTTGTCCCAGCCCCAAAACAGCCACTCGCGAGCACGAAGCCGGTCGTCGAGCGTTGCTCCGCCGAATTGTCCCGTTTTATCGGCAAGATAATCGAGAATAGCGCCCGACTGACAAAGCGAACGGCCATTTGATGTATCAACCAGCGCCGGCACTTGGCCATACCGATTGAGTGCCAAGAACTCCGGCGTCTTATGCTGTCCTTCACGCAGGTTGACACTCACATAATCAAACGCCTCACCGCAAAGCGTCAGCATGAGACCGACTTTGTAGGCGGGGCCGGACATAAAGAAACCGTGAAGGGTGTAACGAGCGGTCATGTAAACTCCTGCCTTACTTCGAACAGCTTATATCCATGATTGAATACAACGCTTATTTTTCAACCGTGCGACACATTCACAAGCATGCGAATGACCGCTTTACGGGCCAAGGTATTAAATCCCAAGTTTCGCCTTCAACAGATCATTGACGACCTGCGGGTTGGCTTTGCCACCCGTTTCTTTCATGACCATGCCAACGAACCAACCAATCATTGTTGGCTTGGCTTGCGCCTGAGCCACTTTATCGGGATTAGCGGCAATCACCGCATCAATGGCCTTTTCAATCGCGCCCGTATCGGTGACCTGTTTCATGCCGCGCGTTTCAACGACTTGACGCGGATCGCCACCTTCGGTCCAAATGATTTCAAACAGATCTTTGGCCAATTTGCCAGAGATAACGTTCTCTGTGATCAAATCAACGATCGCGCCAAGTTGAGCCGCTGAAACGGGCGATGTCGAAACATCTTTGCCCTCTTTATTCAACCGACCAAACAGCTCATTGATCACCCAATTCGCGGCCATTTTGCCATCGCGGCCGTTAGCAACAGCCTCGTAATAATTGGCCTGATCTTGCTCGGCAATCAACACGCCTGCGTCATAGGCCGTTAGCCCATAATCCTTGATGAAGCGGGCTTTCTTGTCGTCTGGCAATTCAGGCAAATGGCTCGCAAGCTCATTCACATAGTCTTGTGTGAATTCAAGCGGCAGCAAATCCGGGTCGGGGAAATAGCGATAATCATGCGCTTCTTCTTTCGAACGCATGGAGCGGGTTTCACCCTTGGAAGCGTCGTAAAGACGGGTCTCTTGATCAATCTTGCCGCCGTCTTCCAAAACACCAATCTGTCGACGCGCTTCATATTCAATCGCCTGACCCATGAAGCGGATCGAGTTGACATTTTTGATCTCACAGCGCGTGCCGAAGCCTTCTCCCGGACGGCGGACCGAGACGTTGACGTCGGCGCGTAGCGAGCCTTCATCCATATTACCGTCACATGTCCCAAGATAACGCAAAATGGTACGGAGCTTGGTGACATAGGCGCGAGCTTCTTCCGACGAGCGCATGTCGGGCTTCGACACGATTTCCATCAAGGCGACGCCAGAGCGGTTCAAATCGACAAAGCTCAGCGATGGCGATTGGTCATGCAACGACTTACCTGCGTCTTGCTCGAGATGCAGACGCTCAATGCCAACGGTAATCTGACCACCGCTTTCGGGCAAATCCACAATTACCTCGCCTTCGCCAACGATCGGGCTTTTATACTGCGAAATCTGATAGCCCTGCGGCAGGTCGGGATAGAAATAGTTCTTGCGGTCAAACACAGAGCGAAGATTGATCTCAGCCTTCAGCCCCAAGCCGGTACGGATGGCTTGGGCCACGCATTCCTCGTTGATCACGGGCAACATGCCGGGCATCGCGGCATCGACGAGCGAGACATGCGCATTCGGCTCGCCGCCATATTCGGCGGAGGCGCCCGAGAAGAGCTTGGCGTGTGAGGTGACCTGCGCGTGGATTTCGAGGCCTATAATGACCTCCCAATCGCCCGTGGCGCCTTTAATAAGCTTTTTCGGATCAAGCGTTCTGGTGTCCACAATCGCGTTCATCGTTCATCCCCGAAGCTAACGTCTTATCGAACTAAATTTTTACTCAGGCATTGAGGGCTGAGTGCCCTTTTTCATTTTTGCCGCGGCGTAGCCCAAAACACTCCACCCATATCCGGCAAAGATACGGAAAAGGGCATGAGCGCCGCCAAAGATATAACCGCCTTCAAACCATGAAATATCAAGCATCCGCAGAACGAAGGTAACGGCCGTGCCCGCAAGCCCTGCGGCAAGTCCAGCCAAAATCAATTTACCAAATTGATTGGCCTTCCACCCCATCAACAATCCGATGCCGACCACAAACGGATCGAAGATGGCTTCAAGGATCAGCCATGTGAAGGGCTTTAATCCTTCATATAGGGCTTCGTATAACGGCATCAGACCCACCAAGCTTCTGGAAGCTTCGTGCGACCTGCTGCTTGCTCAATCACTTCACCGAGAGAGAACAAGGTTTCTTCATCAAAGGGCCGGCCAACGAGTTGCAAACCTAATGGTAATCCATCCGATGATAAACCCGCCGGAACAGCGAGGCCAGGAAGGCCTGCCATATTAACAGTTACCGTAAACACGTCGTTCAAATACATCTCGACAGGATCAGCGCCGCCCTTCTCGCCGATACCGAAGGCAGGCGATGGCGTAGCAGGGGTAAGCACAGCATCAACGCCTGCAGCATAGGCCTTTTCAAAGTCTTGCTTGATCAGCGTGCGGATCTGTTGGGCGCGAACATAATAAGCGTCGTAATAGCCGGCCGAGAGAACATAGGTGCCGATCATGATACGACGACGGACTTCAGGGCCGAAGCCTGCAGCACGGGTCTTTTCATACATGTCGGTGATATCTTTACCGGGCACACGCAAACCATACCGAACGCCGTCATAGCGAGCGAGGTTCGATGAGGCTTCGGCAGGAGCAACGATATAATAGGCTGGCAAAGCATATTTGGTATGCGGCAGAGAGATTTCAACAATCTCGGCACCGGCCGCACGAAGCATGTCCGCACCCTTCGTCCAAAGCGCGTCAATTTCCGCTGACATACCGTCAACGCGGTATTCTTTTGGAATGCCGATCTTCATACCCTTCACGGAGCGACCGATAGCAGCTTCATAATCAGGCACATCGCGATCAACCGAGGTTGTATCCTTCGGATCATGGCCGGCCATAGAACGCAGCATAATCGCGCTATCACGAACCGTTCGAGCAATTGGCCCGGCCTGATCAAGCGATGAAGCGAACGCCACAATGCCCCAACGCGAGCAGCGGCCGTAGGTTGGCTTGATACCAACCGTGCCGGTAAACGCAGCGGGTTGGCGAATGGAGCCGCCCGTGTCGGTTGCTGTTGCACCTAGGCAAAGACCAGCGGCGACGGCGGAGGCGGAACCACCTGACGAGCCACCCGGAACAAGCAATCCTTTTTTATCACCCGCAAGTACCGACTTGGCTTTCTCGACCGACCAATTCGGCGGTGTCCATGGCGAAGCCACAGGTCCAAACGCGGAAGATTCATTGGATGAGCCCATGGCAAATTCATCATTCGATAATTTGCCCAGCATCACTGCACCATCGCGCCATAGCTGGCTCGATACAGTTGATTCATATTGCGGCACAAAATTAGCCAAAATATGAGAACAAGCCGTCGTGCGGACACCCTTGGTCGCGTAAAGGTCCTTAATACCAAGGGGTATGCCTTCGAGGGGTCCTGCTACACCCTTTGAGATTTTATCATCGGACGCTTTTGCCATCATACGCGCTTGATCGGGCGTTTCGAGCACATAAGCACCGAGGGAGCGCGCGGCTTCAACGGCTGCGATATGAGCGTCCGTTAATTCAACCGCGGAAATCTTTTTTGCCTTCAACGCGTCGCGCGCATCGGCAAGGGTCATATGGGTAAGATCGGTCATGGTGGCGCCTATTCGACGACTTTGGGAACAAGGAAATAATGGTCTTCCGTCATCGGCGCGTTGCCCGTCACCGTTTCGGGATAGCCGCCATCGCTGACTTGATCGACCCGCTTTTTCATCGCCATTGGCGTGACAGAGGTCATGGGCTCAACACCCGTGACATCCACTTCGCCAAGTTGTTCAACAAAGGAAAGCATCGCGTTAAGTTCGCCCATCAGATGCGGAACTTCCTCATCGGTGACGGCAATGCGCGCTAACCGCGCAATCCGTCGGACGGTAGCCTGATCAACAGACATGATAACTCCAGAGTACAGGTCAGGATTCGTATATGTCGCCTATAGCACCGGCGCGGGAAGCGCCGCAATGGAGGATACAGGCGTTTCGGCTTGGTATCGGGCCACCGAACATGCTAACTCGGCAGCATGGATGAAAAAAACCGCTCAGATTCTGCCTTTAACCTCGCATTACCGCGTGGTTCGCGTCTCATGGGGCTGGATTTGGGCACAAAAACGATTGGCCTTGCGCTATCCGATGTCGAGCGCCGGATCGCAACACCGCTTGAAACGATTCGTCGGGTTAAATTTAAGGCCGATGCAACCGCAATGCTCGCCTTAGCGGAAAAACATGGGGTTGCAGCGCTGGTCATTGGCCTTCCGCTTAATATGGACGGCAGCGAAGGGCCACGCGCTCAGGCCACACGGGCGTTTGTGCGGAATTTATCGGCGCTGTCACCCCTTCCCGTCCTATTTCAAGACGAGCGCCTCTCGACGGCTGCCGTGACAAGAACGTTAATTGACGCCGATGCCTCACGATCCCGCAGAGCCCAATTGGTGGATAAACTTGCCGCTGCCTATATTTTGCAATCTTTTATTGATCGCGTTAATGCGTCGACATCGGCCTTTTGAGCCCTTTTTGTGAGTTTATGGTCTAGCAATGTCAGCGCTTCCTAATCTTTTGACGGTATTTTTGGTCATCTCCATTGGTGCCACCTTGCGTGGTACAGGAGCCATCGTTCAAGAAGACTGGCGGGGTTTTGAGCGGATCACCTATTTCGTGCTCTTTCCCGCAATGTTGATGACGACGATGGCTACGGCAGATTTAGCGTCTACGCCCTTCTTGGCCGTGGGAGCTACGTTGGTTTTGTCGTTGCTGACGATTGCCATCACCATGTTGTTGCTGCGACCGCTGCTTGTCCGTTGGTTGGGAATGGATGGCGCGTCCTTTAGCTCGGTTTTTCAAGGCTCGATTCGTTGGAATTCGTTTGTCGCTTTTGCGATGGCCTCCAGTATTTACGGTAAACAGGGCGCTGCCCTTTGCGCCGTGGCGATCGCGGCCATGATTCCTTTACTTAACGTGCTAGCAGTTGGTGTCATCGCACGTTATGCCGCCGCAAGCCGTCCAACGCCGATTGCCTTTCTTAAAACGCTCATCAAAAATCCATTTATATGGTCATGTCTGATCGGCTTAGCCTTTCGACCCTTCATGGCATTTGTTCCGAGCTTTATCGTTGCGCCGCTCAGCATGATTGGGCAAATCTCACTGGCGGCAGGCCTTTTAGCCGCCGGTGGCGGGCTTGAATTGACTGCTCTGCGGCGTCCAACTTGGTCGCATCTGCTACCCAGCCTTGCTAAACTCGTGGCTATGCCGCTCATTGCAAGCTTGTTTGCATCGCTTTTTAGCATATCGGGAACGCCGCTTGCGGTAACGCTCCTTTGCATGGCCGTGCCCACCGCAAGTGCATCCTATATTTTAGCCAAACAACTCGGCGGCAATGCCGTCCTCATGGCCGAAATACTGACCCTTCAAACCTTGGCGGCTATGGTATCGATGCCTGTCATTTTAGCCAGTTTAGGGCAAAACTAGGCTGAGCATCGCTCATCGAAAATGAGGCATTAAACGGCCCATTTAGCACTCAAAAATTCCATTTAACATGTAAATTGCAGCGTTTTTCGTGTCATTCTTAAAAATTCGACATAAATAACTCAGCGTCAGGTCGGTGAGAATAATGTCGCGTACATCGACTTGATCATTTTTATTTAACATCGTAACACAACTTAAAGGCTTTTATATTCTATTTTTCTTGTTTAGATTGTAGAAGACAAGCCTGAAAGCGCGTGTGGTTTAGTTCGGCGTAGCACACTTTTCATCCCGCCAAAAAGGTTCAAACACATGGTCGCCATCGCCTTTAAAAACTCATCCCCTGCTTTAGCCAACAGCGCCGAAACACGCGAAATTTCGTCCTTAAATGGCGCGCCACGTCTTTCAAATGATACGGAGCGAGAGGAAGTCGCGCTCTATCTGGCGCAGATGACGGGGGAACTCGCAGCACTCGCCCGCAGCGCTCAGTATGATTTGCTCGGATATTTTCTAGAAATGGCTCGAATCGAGGCCAAGGGTCACGCAGGCGTTCTTAGAACGCCTAACTGATTCCATTCTTACCCGATTCCATTCTTACCCTCTGTCGCTATGGCGGAAACCAATCCTCCGCCGTGGCGCTCAATCAGTCCGTCGAGCTCGAGTTCGAGTAAAAGCGTTTGGACTATCGACGCCGGTTGACCTGATAATCGTACCAAATCATCGATCGGCAGCGGCGATGGCCCCATCAGCTCGTGAAGTATCTGTTTAGGTGTTTGTTCTGCGTAAGTCCTATGCGGCCCGTTGCCTTCTTCATCTAAGGCAACGGGCATTTTTCTAACGGCCAGGTCGATCTTAGATTGCGATTCACCAAAGCCCCGATGATCGAGATCTAACTCGTCCCACAGAGGTTCATCACGAGAAGATCGGGACCCTTCTTGCGCCTGAGGCGGCCAATCATCCCGCCCAAGCACAGGTGCTAGAGCTGAAATGACGTGTTCGGCGGAGCCGATCAGGGTAGCACCTTCCCGAATTAAATCATTGGTGCCTTCGGCCCGCGGATCAAGCGGCGATCCAGGCACCGCAAAGACATCCCTACCCTGCTCGGTTGCAAATCGCGCAGTAATGAGGGAACCGGACCGTAGGGCGGCTTCGACAATAATCACACCCAATGACAGCCCGGAAATAATTCTGTTGCGCCTCGGGAAATCCCGTCCGCGAGGCTCCCAGCCCATCGGCATTTCTGAAATTGCCGCACCCTTCTCCAAGATTCGATCGAGCAATTCCTGATTTTCGCTTGGATAAATTTTATCATGTCCGCCAGCGAGAACGGCGACCGTACCCGTACCCAATGACGCATGATGAGCGTGGGCATCAATGCCGCGGGCTAAACCAGAAACCACTACGCAATGCGCGCGACCAAGATCGGATGCTAGCATCTCGGCCATTTTTAAACCGGCGCCGGACGCATTACGAGAGCCAACGATCGCGACGCTTGGACGCTCAAAAACGGACGATGTTCCACGCAGCCCAATCATCGGCGGGGCTGAATCGATCATTCGCAGCAAGCGGGGATATTCCGGTTCGCCCATCGCCCTAAACCGGACGCCGTAGCGTTCAGCGAGCGCTATTTCATCCTCGGCCTCCGTCAGCGTAGTGACCCGGCCTATTCGACCATTACGGACTAAGAGCGAGGGTAACGCATCAAGCGCCGCGCTGGCGCCACCATACCGGTTAATCAAGGTTCGAAAGGTACGAGGGCCAACACCCTCCGTGCGTGATAGCCTCAGCCAATCAATGCGTTGGCGATCCGTCAGTTTCTGGCCTATCGGCTGGTCGCTCATTTTTTATTCCGATACGGCCTTCGGTTCCAGACAATAATCGGCCTATATTGGCGCGATGCATCCACCAAAGCACAACTGTCATAAAATACAGGGTTAGGCCTATTGAAATGCCGGCTAAATAAATGGCAATGAGAGGCGAAACGAGGCTGGCAATCAAAGCCGCAAGCGACGAATAACGGGTCGCAAAAGCGGTCAGCAGCCAAACAACGGCAAACCCAAGCGCGGCGGGCCATACGAGAGCAAGCGTCACACCTAGATAGGTAGCGACACCTTTGCCGCCTTTAAATTTCAACCATACGGGAAAGAGATGGCCAAAAAACGCAGCCAATCCAGCAATGAGCGTCACGTCAGGACCAATCAAGGCATTAACCGCCAAGACGGCTACCGTTCCCTTGAGCATATCTCCGATCAGCGTTGCAGCCGCTAACCCTTTTCGTCCCGTACGCAAAACATTGGTTGCGCCGATATTGCCAGAGCCAATTTGGCGTAGATCACCCACCCCAAAAAAGCGGGTCAGAATAATACCAAAAGGAATTGAGCCGCAGGCATAGCCAATGAGTGCCGCGATCAGGATAATCAAGGTGCCTTGCATGCGAGCATCCCTCTTTTGCGATCAAGCTTCGTGAACGATCCTGCCACCCACCATTGTCATGTGAACACGGCCCTGAAGCCGCGCCCCATCAAACGGAGTATTCTTGCACCGCGAATGCAGCATATCAGGATTTAAGACAAAGGGCTCATCCGGATCAAAGAGTATGAGATCCGCAGGCGCGCCTTTTAAAAGGCGCCCTTGTGGCAATCCGATCAGATCGGCAGGGCGCAAACAGAGCGCTTGTAGGAGGCGGGGCAAGGTAACGTCTTCACTATGAACAAGGCGTAGCGCTGCCGATAACATCGTTTCAAGGCCAATAGCACCATCGGCGCATTCAGCGAAGGGCTGGCGTTTCGTTTCAACATCTTGCGGATTATGATCGGATACGATCACATCAATTAATCCAGACGAAACGCCTTCAACCATAGCCCGGCGATCGTCTTCATCGCGCAAAGGCGGTGATAGTTTTAAAAACGTCCGATAGGTGCTGATATCATTTTCATTCAGCGTAAGATTGTTAATGGAAACGCCGCAGGTAACCGGCAAACCTTCATCTTTTGCGCGCTTAATAATGTCCAGCGACGCAGCACATGAAATCATCGCGGCATGATAACGGCCACCTGTTAATCGAACGAGACTGATATCACGTTCAAGCATAATGGTTTCTGCTTCACGCGGAATGCCGGGAAGACCGAGACGGCTCGAAAGCTCGCTCTCATTCATCACGCCGCCATCGGCCAAAGCTGCATCCTCAACGTGATGCACAATTAACGCTCCAAAATCGCGGGCATAGGTTAATGCCCGTCGCATAACTTGTGCGTTAGCAACCGAACGCGCGCCATCGGTAAAGAATACCGCACCGGCCTCACGAAGCAGACCGATCTCCGTCATCTCTTTGCCATTCAAGCCCTTGGTCAATGCAGCGGCAGGCAAGAGGCGCACACCGGCTTTTTCGCGCGCACGACGAACGAGATAATCCACGACGGCTGGATCATCAACCGGCGGGTTTGTCTCAGGCATTGAGACTACGGTCGTAACACCACCTGCAGCGGCGGCGTGGCTAGCCGATGACAAGGTCTCACGATGCTCGGCGCCCGGCTCGCCGACAAAGGCACGCAAATCAACAAGACCAGGCGTTAAAGTACGCCCCCGACCATCAATTACCAGCGCACCTTCCGGCGGAGCGGATGCATCAATGGCGTGTCCCCATGCGTGGATGACGCCATTTTCAATCGCCAGCGAGCCTTGTGTCTCGGTTGCCGTGAGCGGATCAACAAGATGGGCATTAATGATGAGGACAGGACGCGGCGTTGTCATGCGCGTGCCTCGCTGTTCGGCAAATGACGCGAAAGCGCTTCGAGCACCGCCATGCGAACGGCAACGCCCATTTCGACTTGCTCGCGAATAAGCGATTGCGCGCCATCGGCAATATCAGAAGCGATTTCAACGCCACGATTCATCGGGCCTGGATGCATGACCAAGGCATCTGGTTTTGCCAGCGCCAGCTTTTCCGAGTCTAATCCGAAATAGCGAAAATATTCTTTTACCGACGGAACAAACGAGCCGTTCATACGCTCTCTTTGGAGGCGAAGCATCATGACAATATCGGCGTCTTTTAGTCCTTCGCGCATATTGGTGAACACTTTGGCACCCATATTTTCGATGCCTGTCGGCAATAATGTCGAAGGACCTACGACACGTACATCAGCACCAAGCGCGTTTAATAAAATGAGATTGGATCGGGCAACACGCGAGTGAAGAATATCACCACAAATGGCGACAACGAGACCACGAATGCGGCCTTTGTTCCGGCGAATGGTCAAGGCATCAAGGAGAGCTTGCGTGGGATGTTCATGCTGACCATCGCCCGCATTAATGACCGAACAATCGACTTTTCTGGCCAAAAGTTGCACCGCGCCGGCAGAATGATGTCTGACAACGATCAAATCCGGATGCATCGCGTTCAACGTCATAGCGGTATCAATAAGCGTCTCGCCCTTTTTAATCGATGACGAGCCGACGGACATATTCATGACGTCCGCGCCAAGTCGCTTTCCGGCCAATTCAAAGGAGGCCTGCGTACGTGTTGAGGCTTCAAAAAACAGATTAATCTGTGTTCGACCCCTCAAAGTGGCCTTTTTCTTCTCAACTTGACGAGAAACTTCTACGGCTTCATCGGCTAAATCAAGCAGCTGAATAATATCATCTGGCGCCAAACCCTCGATGCCGAGGAGGTGGCGGTGCGGAAAAAGCCGGCCTGGGGCGTTCAATTTGCTCATTAAAGTTCGGCTATAGAGGGGAGTGCGGCAGCAATCAAGCGGTTCAATGTGCTTCAAGAAAGGCCAATGTGGATTAATTTAACGAAAGCTTGCCCTTGACGCGCCGCCATTCGCTTGCGACATGAGGCCATCAATAGAGCAGTCCTCCTTGATTTTTCAAAGCGCTAGGGAATTTTCGCATGAAGGTTGTCGTCGTCGAATCGCCCGCTAAGGCCAAGACGATCAACAAATATCTTGGAAAAGGCTACGAGGTCATCGCCTCGTTTGGCCATATCCGTGATTTGCCGCCGAAAGATGGCTCCGTTGATCCTGAAAAGGATTTTGACATGACCTGGGAGGTCGATAGCAAGGCCTCCAAGCGCGTTTCCGATATTGTGAACCTCGTTAAAGGTTCCGATGGCCTTATTCTCGCAACCGATCCGGATCGCGAAGGCGAAGCGATTTCTTGGCATATCGTCGAAGCCCTTACCAATCGCCGGGCTTTAAAGGGTGTGCCCGTCGAGCGCGTCACATTCAATGCCATTACTAAGGACGCGGTGCTTGATGCGATGGCACATCCTCGCCAAGTGGATCAAGCCTTGGTGGATGCCTATCTCGCGCGGCGGGCGCTTGATTACCTCGTCGGCTTCCGCCTCTCACCTGTTTTGTGGCGTAAACTTCCCGGTGCTCGCTCGGCCGGGCGCGTGCAGTCGGTTGCTTTGCGTCTCGTTTGTGAGCGTGAACGCGAAATCGATACCTTTATTACCCGCGAATATTGGTCATTGCTGGCCAAGCTTACAACATCGGCTGGTCAAGAGTTCGAAGCGCGCCTTGTGGGCGCAAATGGCAAAAAGATTGCTCGGCTTGATATCGGTTCCGGCAAAGAAGCGGAAGCGTTCAAAAAGGATCTTGAGGCAGCTTCCTTCACTGTGACATCGGTTGAATCAAAGCCTGCTAAACGGCATCCCTACCCGCCTTTTACCACGTCGACATTGCAGCAAGAAGCAAGCCGTAAATTAGGGCTCGCGCCCGCTCGGACGATGCAGCTTGCGCAACGCTTATATGAAGGTGTTGATATCGGCGGTGAAACCGTCGGCCTCATTACTTATATGCGTACCGACGGTATCGATATGGCCCCTGAAGCCGTTGGTGCGGTGCGCCGGATGATCGAAAAAGAGTTCGGAAGTGTATATCTTCCCGGCGTGCCGCGGAAATATTCGTCCAAGCAAAAGAACGCGCAGGAAGCGCATGAAGCGATCCGCCCAACGGATATTTTTCGTCATCCAAAACAAGTTGCAAAGCTGATCGATGCCGAGCAAGCCAAGCTTTATGAGTTGATTTGGACCCGAACACTTGCCTGCCAAATGGAGTCGGCGGAGTTTGAGCGGACAAGCGTTGATATTTTGGCTGAGGCGGGTTCCCATAAGCTTGATCTCAAGGCGACAGGGCAAGTTGTTACGTTCGACGGCTTCCTAAAACTCTATCAAGAATCGCGCGACGACGAAGCCGATGACGATGATGCACGCCGATTGCCCCCGATGAAACAGGGCGAGAAACTGGCAAAACGTGAAATCAAGGCCGATCAACATTTTACTGAACCGCCGCCGCGTTTTTCTGAAGCCTCACTTGTAAAGCGTATGGAAGAATTAGGCATTGGCCGACCATCTACTTATGCTTCGACATTGGCTGTTCTAAAAGAGCGCGAATATATTCGCATTGAAAAGAAGCGTCTCCATGCTGAAGACAAGGGCATGTTGGTAACGGGCTTTTTGGAAAGCTTCTTCGCAAAATATGTCGAATATGATTTCACGGCAGCACTCGAAGAAGATCTCGATAAAATTTCAAACTCCGAAATTGGCTGGAAAGAAGTACTGCGTGCCTTCTGGAAAGAATTCTCGGCTGCAATTGAAGGCACGACCGAGCTTGAGCGGACCAAAGTTCTTGATGCTCTTAATGAGACCATGGGCTCGCATATCTTCCCTGCGAAAGCCGATGGATCCGATCCCCGCGGATGCCCTTCTTGCGGCACCGGGCGTATTTCGCTGAAGCTTGGAAAGTTTGGTGCCTTTATCGGATGTTCGAATTATCCGGAATGCCGTTTCACACGGCAATTGGGTGCCCCTGCTGACGGCGCTGAAATGGTTGAGGGCGGCGAAGGTGGCACACCAGGCACGCGTGTTTTAGGCAAGGACCCAATCAGCGGCGATGATGTCACGTTAAAAGATGGTCGCTTTGGTCCCTATGTCCAGCTCGGCGACGATGAAAAGAAAAAGCGCCAAGGACTGCCGAAAGGCACGAGCCCGAGTGCTGTCGATTTGGAATTGGCGCTAAAACTTCTCTCGCTACCGCGTGAGGTTGCCAAACATCCAACCTCTGGCGATCCCATTCTTGCCAATATAGGTCGCTATGGCCCGTATGTTCAGCATGGGAAAACCTATGCCAATCTTGGCGCTGGCGATGATGTTCTCGAAATCGGCGCGAACCGTGCCATCGATCTGATCATTGCCAAGGAATCCGGCACTGGCGGCTCACGCTTTGGCCGCGCAGCGGCAGCACCTGGTCGCGTTGTCGGCGCACACCCTGAAGGTGGCGATATCACAGCGAAAGATGGCCGCTATGGCCCCTATGTTAGCTGGAATGGCGTCAATGCGACGCTCCCGAAAGGCGACACGCCCGATGGGGTTACGCTTGAGGAGGCTATTGCCCTCATTACGGCACGAGCTGCGGTAGCGCCTGCAAAGAAAACGGCGAAAAAGCCAGCGACTGGCAAAAAGCCAGCCACTAAGAAAGCCGCGACTGCGAAAAAAACTGAAACGACGACAAAAACAGCCGCTTCGAAAAAGCCTGCTACGAAAAAAGCTCCTGCAAAAAAGGCGGCAGCCAAGAAAACAACGAAAGCAAAAGCATAAGTATATTTTTCACTTATTAAATAGCGGGTGTGCCACATGGCCGCCCGCTTCAATTTTGTATTTAGCCGCTAAGCCTGCATTGATTTCTAGAACGGCCAAGACGGGCTCACCCGAGGGCAGCACGCGCGTTGAATACGGCTCGGCATTCGCGATGACGCGGGCAATCGTACCGTCGCCGCGAATAAAGATCATATCGAGTGGAATAAGCGTATCCTTCATCCACATTTGGACAGGGCGCTCTTGACCAAAATCGAACAGCATTCCCCGCATCTCAGGCAGGTAGGGGCGAAACATGAGGCCCTGTTCTCGTTCAGCCTCGGTGCGCATAATTTCACTATCAAAAATAACAGTGCTGCTTGCCGTCTCAATTGTAACAGGTTCCGTCCGCCCGTCCGCTCTCACCGTGACAGGGAAAGCGGTCAGGAAACACGCTGCGACAATGATCGATAAGGTCACAAGGCGTGACCACGGGCGAGGTTGAGCGTTCATAACGCTATTTTTGACGCTTCATTCCGCAATGGTCAATGTGAAAACGGGACGCCCTCGCCGTCCAAGAGTCGAATTTCGGAAGCCATTAGTCCCTTAGCGCCAGGCCCATAACGAACAAGAAGCTCCTGATCGGGGCGCACTTCTGCCAACCCATACCGCCTGAAGACTTCCATATGGAGAAATATATCTGGCGATCCCTCGCCCTCATTGGCAAAACCAAAACCGCGCAACCGATTAAACCATTTCACCTTGACCTTAACCAAAGGGCTGGTCGGCGTAACGGCAATATGGGTCCTTGGCGGCGGTAATTGCGAGGGATGCACGGCCGTCGACAAATCCATCGATACGATGCGTAAAACCTGCCAACCGCGCCGTCCGGCAACTGCTTCAAAGACAAGCCGCGTGCCCTCATAAGCAACCCGAAACCCGTCGCGTTGAAGGCATGTCACATGCAATAAAATATCGGGGCCACCGCCGTCTGGAACGACGAAACCAAAGCCCTTTGCAACATCAAACCACTTAATGGAACCGGAGAGCGATACCGGAGCGGTCAAAATCGAATTTGCCGGAACTTCACCTAATTCTGAGCTATGACGACTTTCTTGCGTCATCGACGCGTCCAAACTGTCTTTAACCATGCGACTCACCTTTACTGAATAACATGACGTTACGGCATATCACTAAATAATGTCAACTGTCTTAAAATTCAAATATTAAATTGATGATTTTCATGTTAAAAAATTAAGTTAATCCCTTCGTATTAAT
>CAIRGA010000014.1 GCA_903877935.1 uncultured Hyphomicrobiales bacterium | reverse complement strand
CCGCCATTAATGGCGACCGGGATCGCAATCCAACCTGATTTTGTTTTGCAGGTAGCTTCTGGAGCCGCGAACCAACCGCCATATTTTTTACCTAAATAATCGGCAACATCGGTTACGTCGAGGCATTTATCTGGAAAAAGGTGGGGAAGAGAATGCAAGCCCCATGCGATATCTGGACCTTGCCCCGTGTTTGCCGCCACCGATGCTTTAGGCTGCATATCATCGAAGGATTCACTTGAGACGCTCACTTGTACGCCAGTCGCTTGGCTAAAGGCTGCGACCAATTTCATAAACTGATCATCTTCAGCCTGCACGAAGCGCTTCCACCGCAAAACATTGAGCGTGGCATTAGCCTCTGGCATCCATTGCGAGTTAGCGGCCCAAGCCTTTGCGAAATCGAGAAGACCGGACGCGCCCATGGTACCAAGCGCTCCGGCTCCCTTTAACAAATTACGACGATTCATACTGATCATTTGACGCTTACTCCCTATGTTTAATTGGTCATTTTCGACGTATTGAAGTGAATATTTCTATACCGACTCTAAAATGGCATCTATTTTAGAATGACACTTGGCCATTCTGATTATCCCGCTAATTCAACCGATTGCCGCTTGTTGCGTCAAAAAGATGCACCAACGTTGGATCTGGTAAAATTCGAATCTTTTCACCGGGCTTAGCCGTTATCCTTTCACGAAATACGCAAACCATATCTTGGCCGTTTAACCGAACAACAACTTGTGTTTCTGAGCCTGTCGGCTCTGCAACGACCACGTCCGATAAAAGGCCTTGGTCAGAGAGCTGTATATGTTCTGGACGAATGCCATAAACAACGGATTGGCCGGGCTTTGCTTTACCAAATTGCGCAACCGGTAAAGCGTCGCCCTGTTTGCTGATTACATGCCCTGAGCCATCGACACTCACGGAAGCCTGCACAAAATTCATAGCAGGCGAACCAATAAATCCGGCCACAAAAAGATTATCGGGACGATCATAGAGATCGAGAGGAGCGCCCATTTGCTCGATAATTCCATCATGCATCACAACGATTTTATCGGCCATGGTCATGGCTTCGATCTGATCATGGGTGACGTAAACGGTCGTCGTTTTTAAGCGCTGATGAAGCTCTTTAATTTCTGTCCGCATCTGCACACGGAGCTTGGCATCCAAATTAGAAAGTGGCTCATCGAAGAGGAACACTTGCGGATCACGCACAATAGCTCGACCCATTGCGACACGTTGCCTTTGTCCGCCAGATAATTGACGCGGATAACGATCTAAAAGCTTTTCAAGGCCTAAAATGCTCGCGGCTTTCTGAACCCGAGCGTTAATCTCTACCTTCGGCGCGTTTCGTAATTTCATCGAAAACGCCATATTATCGGCTACCGTCATATGCGGATAGAGAGCATAATTCTGGAAGACCATCGCAATGTCGCGCTCTTTCGGCGGCACATTATTGACAACCCGATCGCCAATCGCAATCTCGCCCCCCGTGATATTTTCAAGACCGGCAATCATCCGCAACAAAGTTGATTTACCGCAACCTGACGGACCAACCAGAATTACAAATTCGCCATCGGCAATTTTTATATCCACGCCATGGACGACCTGCACGGCACCATAGGCCTTACGAACTCCCCGAATATCGACGGACGCCATTGCTCATCCCTAAATTTTATCGCCAGTTTCTCTGACGTTTGACGAAACGATTAGACGCAGGTTTCAAAAAAATTCCAACTAGAATTTTAAGCTGAGCCTTTCGCCGTTTTATTCGCCTAAAGTAGTATAAGGCGTTTAATAAAATGTGGCACGACCAATCATACAGCCCTAACGTGGCGAATTGGCTCGGTTAATGACGGCATGATTACAGCGCCATTGCCACGACGGTGCTGACAGCGTCACTCTCGCTTCCCTTCATAAGCCAGTCCTTGAACTCATCCATGTTGATGTAGGGGCGCCCTGCCCAAGGTCTCGTTGAACTCGGCGAGAAGGGCGCCCATGAGACGGAGAGCGGACTCGTCGTTCGGAAAAATCCGGATCACCCGCTCGCGACGGCGGATTTCTTCATTCAGCCGCTCCTGCATGTTTGTCGTTCTGAGCCGGCGGCGATATTTCTCCGGGAGAGCCATGACAGCCTTGGCATCGGCGAACCCTTCTTCCACGCAGGCGACAGCTTTTGGGGCAGACTTTCCAAACCGTTCGATGAAGACATCAAGATGGCGGCAAGCAGTTGGTGGATCTGCCCAAGCGCGTCAATCGATGGTGGCGCTTGGATGGAGCTGGCAACTGCTTCCTGATCCTGCGCTATGGCAACAAGTGATCCCCCCATGCCAGACAAGGGCGCCATTGCCGTTAGTGACAAGACAAAACTCCCTGAGATACTGACCGCTTTGATCACAGCGGTCAGGACTGGCGAGCTAGATGCTGTGATGGCCGCCGCTAAAGCCGTTGATCCTGCTCGTGGCGTTAAGAAGAAGGCAGCATAAAAATACTCACCCAAGACCTCCCCCCAAGAGGCCTGAAGCCCTGCTTGAAAGAGCAGGGCTATTCCTT
>CAIRGA010000013.1 GCA_903877935.1 uncultured Hyphomicrobiales bacterium | reverse complement strand
CTGAAGCTGATCGACCGCATGGTGAAGGAAGGCAAAATGCCGCCGATGACGAGCGATGCAGCGACCCAAGGCTTCAATGCCGGTAAAATCGGCATGTTCTTCTTCACGACAGGCGGCTTGCGCGGCACCATTAATGGCGTCGGTGGTAAGTTCGATCTGCGCACCGGCAAAATGCCCGTCATCGATCCGGTAAAAGGTCGTTTGCCAACAGGCGGCAATGCTGCTGTGATGTTCACGACGGACGCCAAGAAGCAACAAGCGGTTTATGACTTCATCAAATTCGCCGCTGGCCCGTTTGGTGCTTCCGTCGTCGTTCCTGGCACCGGCTATGTTCCGAACAATGAATTGACCGCGAAAGACGACCGCTATCTCGGCAAATTCTATGATGCCAACCCGCTCTTCAAAGCGGGTCTCAGCCAGATGGATTTGATGATCCCTTGGTATTCCTTCCCCGGCAATAATGGCGTGAAGGTGACGCAAACCATCGTCGATAATCTCGGCGTTCTCGTCGAGCAGAAGACGACACCGGAAGATGCGCTCAAGACGATGTCAACGGAAGTGCAGAAACTTCTGCCGCGCTGAGGCATAATGTTACGAGCCCGACGCCATAAATAGTGTCGGGCTTTTTTTCATCAGGCGCGAGCTATCCACCATCTTTTGGCGGGCTCGGGGTTAAATTCATAAAACCGTCAAGCAGCGGCTCTAAGGCCTTCTTTAGGTATACCCATTGGCGCCTGTAGAGAGTTTTAGCCCTTGACTGCTATCCAGTTAAATCAGCTTACAAAGCGATATGGTACCGCGACAGCGGTGGATGCCGTCACTTTATCGGTTGAAGCTGGAACTATGACGGTTCTGCTCGGTCCCTCGGGCTGCGGCAAGTCAACCTGTCTTCGCCTGATTGCGGGCTTAGAGAAAGCCGATGAAGGCACCATTGCCATTGCCGGCAAGGATGTCACCGCAAGCGATCCCGCCGAACGTGGCATCGCGATGGTGTTTCAATCCTATGCCCTCTTTCCGCATCTGACGGTGGCCGAAAATATTATTTTCGGCCTTCGGGTTCGCCATATGGCGCGAGCGGATCGGGATAAGAAATTAAGCGAAGTTGCCAAACTTGTAGGCCTTACCGATTACCTCGAACGACGCCCATCGCAGCTTTCCGGCGGGCAGCGTCAGCGCGTGGCTTTGGCGCGTGCGATTGTGAATGAGAAGCCGGTTTGTCTGATGGATGAGCCGCTCTCCAATCTTGATGCGCAATTGCGCCATGAAATGCGCGTTGAAATACGGGCGCTTCAGCAGCGCCTTGGCATGACGATGGTCTATGTCACACATGATCAGACCGAGGCCATGACAATGGCCGACCGGATCGTGCTGATGAGGGAGGGTAAGATCGAGCAAACGGGTACACCGTCCGATCTCTACAGCAATCCTGCCTCTGCCTTTGTCGCCCGCTTCATTGGTGCACCCCCTATGAATGTCATCTCTTCGCTAAAGCCGGCGCAGTGGCGAGGTGTTCGCCCCGAGCATGTTAAACTCGAAATCTTGCATGAGGTACCTGTATCGGAACCTCAACTGTTGGGTGCGGAAGGTATCGTCGAGACAGTAGAATATCTCGGTGCTGACTCCATCGTCACTCTTCGTGCAGGCAACGATCTCATAGCGTCACGCTTGCCGGGCCTGCAAAGTTTCGCCATCGGACAATCGGTTTCGGCCCATTGGAACGCTTCCCACGAATTTACCTTTGACGCTTCAACCAAGCGTCGAATTTTGACCACCAACTAGCCACCATCGAACCAAAGGAAAATCGACGATGAAATCTCTCTCCCGCCGTCTCTTTACCGCCTCGGCTTTGGCCTTTGGCCTAAGTTTGAGTGCCTCGGCGCAAGCCGCCGATATTGAATTGCGCTTCTACTATCCGGTTGCCGTTGGCGGCCCGATCACCAAAATTATTGATGAATATGCCGCAGGGTTTGAGAAAGAAAATCCTGGCATCAAGATCAAGCCAGTTTATGCGGGCGATTATGTACAAACCATCGGCAAGGCGCTGACGGCGGTTAAAGGCGGTGATGCGCCTGAACTCGCAATTTTGCTCGCCGCCGATATCACCTCGCTGGTCGATGAAGATGCTGTCGTTCCCGTTGACGATGTCATCAAGACGCCAGCCGATAAGGCATGGGTTGAAGGCTTCTATCCAGCCTTCATGGAAAACGCGAAGCTGAAGGGCAAGACCTACGCCATCCCGTTCCAACGCTCCACACCGGTGCTCTATTGGAACAAGGACATGTTCAAGGCCGCCGGTCTCGATCCAGACAAGGGACCGAAGGACTGGAACGAAATGCGCGACTTTGCCAAGAAGCTGACCAAGAAGGATGCTTCGGGTGCGGTGACGCAATGGGGTATTGAAATCCCATCCGACGGCAACTCGCTTTGGCTGTTTACGGGTCTTACCACCGGCAATGGCGTGCGCATCAACAATGCCGAAGGTACCAAGGTCAATTTCGCTGATCCGAAGGTCGTCGAAGCGCTGCAATATTGGTATGATCTCTCCAAGGTTGATGGCGCGCAGCCTGCGGGCCTGATCAATTGGGGCACCACGCCACGCGACTTCATCGAAGGCCGCACGGCTATGATGTGGCACACCACGGGTAACCTCACCAATGTGAAGAACAACGCCAAATTCCCGTTCGGCATCGGCTTCTTGCCGGGTAAGACGCAGTTTGGCGCACCAACGGGTGGCGGCAATTTCTACTTCTTCAAAGGCATGTCGGCTGAAAAGCAGGCAGCAGCCTTGGCCTTTGTGAAGTATATGACGACGCCAGAGCGCGCTGCTGATTGGTCAACCAAGACGGGCTATGTAGCAACCCAGCCTGCCGCCTATGAAACGCCGGTGATGAAAGCCTATGCGGCAGATTTTCCAGCAGCCATCATCGCACGCGACCAGTTGAAATATGCCGTTCCAGAAATGACGGTGCACGAAAACCAACGCGTCACAAAAATTGCCAATGACGCGATCCAAGCCGTGATGACGGGCGCGAAGCCTGCCGATGCGGCGTTGAAAGATGCGCAAGCGGAAGCCGAGCGCGTGTTGAAAGACTTCAACTGATCATACGAAAGGTTGGCCGCCTCTTCACAAGGGGCGGCCACTCTCCCATGAACGCTCTCCGCCTCTCGCTCTATGGTTGGTTGATGGTGCTGCCCGCGGCAGCGCTCTTGGGACTGTTCACCCATATTCCGGTGGTGGAGAGTTTTGTTCATAGCTTTATGTCGACCGATAAGCCGAAACGGCCCAGCCGTTTTGTCGGGCTTGATAATTATGATACGCTCATCGCCGATCCGATCTTTTGGAAGGCGTTGACCAATAACCTCCTCTATGCGCTGGGCTCCGTGCCACTCTCAATCGCCATTGCCATGCTGATGGCGCTGTTTGTGAATGACAAATTGGCGGGCCGCGGATTTTTGCGCGCTGCCTATTTCACGCCGACGATTTTACCGATGATCGCGGTCGCCAATATCTGGATATTCTTCTTCACGCCCGATTATGGCCTGTTGGAACAGATGCTCAAACCCTTCGGGCTCGGCGGCTATAATATTTTAGGCTCCAACAACACGGCGCTGTTGGCTGTTACTATTGTCGCGATTTGGAAAGAATCCGGCTTCTTTATGATTTTTTATTTGGCGGCTTTGCAGCAGATTTCACCGGAATTGAAAGAAGCCGCCGCCATTGAAGGTATCAGCCGTTTCACTTTTTTCAGACGCGTGATTTTTCCGCTGCTGATGCCAACAACCTTGTTCGTCATGGTCAATGCGTTGATCAATGCGTTCCGCGTCGTCGATCATATATTTGTGATGACGGGTGGCGGCCCCAATAATGCCACGTCGGTCTTGTTGTTTCGGATTTACGAAGTCGGCTTCAAATATTTCGATTTCGGCTTCGCCTCCGCCATGACCGTTGTTTTGCTCTGCGTTTTAGGGGTTGTGGCCTTAGGCCAATTTTTCGCGCTTGATCGCAAGGTGCATTACCAATGAAAGCGCTCGCCACACTCGGTCGTGGGGTAGAGCAGGGAGCCGCTTGGCTGCTCGGCCTGTTATGGCTGTTGCCGCTGGTGTTTGCGGTATGGACGGCGTTTCACTCCCCCGCCTATATGGCGCATTTTTCTTTGACCGCGCCGCTGACGCTTGAGAACTTTAAAAATGCCTGGCAGGCCGCACCCTTTGCGCGTTATTTTCTGAATACAACGCTGCTGGTGATCGGCATTCTGATCGCCCAATTTACGCTGTGCACGCTGGCGGCATTCGCCTTCGCAAGGCTTCCTTTTATCGGCAGCCAAGTGTTGTTTGCGCTAGTCCTTATGCAGCTGATGGTAGCGCCCGATATTTTATTGCTTGAAAATTATCGTGCGATCAAAATGCTGGGCCTCATGGATACGTTGCCCGGCATCGCGCTGCCCTATCTTGCCTCGGCCTTTGGTATTTTTCTCTTGCGGCAAACCTTTTTGACGATCCCGAAGGATTTGGAGGAGGCCGCGCGCATGGAAGGGTGCGGGCCGCTTGGCGTGTTATGGCGCGTCTATGTTCCCATTGCGCGGCCGGTTTATGTCGCTTACGGCCTTGTGTCGGTGAGCTGGCATTGGAATAATTTTTTGTGGCCTTTGATCATCACCAATTCAGTCGAAACCCGCCCGCTCACCGTTGGGTTAGCGGTGTTTGCTTCGAGCGATCAGGGCATTGATTGGTCGGTTATTACGGCTGCAACACTGATGACATCCGCGCCATTATTGATCGGCTTTTTGCTCTTTCAACGTCAATTCGTACAAAGCTTTGTGCGTGCGGGTATTCGGTAGTCTGCCGATCCGCTTAATGCGATGGCATAAAATTGTGACAGCTCACGTCAGAGTTTACCGCTGAAAAGACAGAATTCTTTGGCACTTCCGTCCATTGCCCGTGCTCGTGATCTAAGGGTTCAGAAACAACAATCATGCCTTGGTCGTTAGCCTTCCAATAGAGCGTTGGCGGCTGCTCGTCGGAAGACCAGCGGAAGGCGAACATGTCGACGCCATTGGTCATCGCTGCGGTAAAGCGAAGCGGTGCGGTGATGTGGTGCCGAGTTTGCAAGTCACGAATGTCGCTGATCGTCTTTGTCATCGCTTCAATCGGATGGATATCAAGCCCGCGCGAAAGAGCGGCCAGAAAAATGGCTTCGCTGTCCGTTGTGCCCAATCGCGCCGCATAGGCTTCGTTGGTGATCAAAGCCTCAACGTCGCGGCGAATGGTATGCCACCCGCCAATTTGCCCATTGTGCATGAACATCCATTTGCCATGCGCAAAAGGATGGCAGTTCGAGCGGCTGGTGGATGTCCCCGTCGCTGCTCTCACATGGGCGAAGAACAGACCGGATGTCACTTGGCTGCAAATCGAGCGCAGGTTTTCATCGGACCAAGCCGGATGGACCTCGCGATACACCCCGGGATGGCTATGGTGGGCGTACCAACCAATGCCAAAACCGTCACCATTGGTCTCAGTTTTCGCTTGTTCGGCGTGGATGGATTGTCGAACAAGGGAATGTTCGGGGGAGCTAACAAGCTTGTCGAGAAAAATAGGTGTGCCCCTATAGGCAAGAAAACGGCACATGGATAAGCCTTTTTACGAAGGGTTAGAGTTCTTATAATTTTTTGATCAGTACTGATTTTTGCCAGTAAATCAACGGCTTCGCGCGGCCTATGCATCACATTTAGGCGCTTCATGGGCTAAATACTGTCATGGAGCTGTCACCAACAGGGGCGAAGACATGGGTCTCATTGGAGACGACATTATGAAATTTTTGCTCACGCTGGTTGCTTCGCTGATCGGCTTAACGCTTGCCGTTCCTGCCTCGGCACAGGTCATCTACCCGCTCAACCGCGCAGAAATCCTCGCAGGCTCTAAATTCGACTTGAAGGTTGAGTTTCCGAGCATGGTTGCCCGCGACAAAGTCAGCGTAACGCTGAACGGCGTCGATGCGGTAAAGGCCCTCGGCGGCACGCTTGAATTCGTCGATAAGGAAGATGGCCAGGAGGCCTCCTCCTATCTGTTGCGCAATGTGACGCTTGATAAAGCGGGTGCTTACACGCTCGAAGCCAAAGCAGGCGACGCGACCTCCAAAGTAAACTGGACCGTGTTTGATACGCCTAAGGGTAAAGTCGCCAAAAACGTCATTCTGTTCATTGGCGACGGCATGTCGGTGGCGCAGCGCACTGCCGCGCGTATGCTTTCCAAAGGCATCGAGGAAGGAAAATATAATGGCGATCTCGCCATGGATGATATGCCTTATATGGCGCTCGTCTCGACCTCGGGCTCGGATTCGGTTGTAACCGATAGCGCCAATTCCATGAGCGCCTACACATCGGGTCACAAGACCTGCGTCAACGCCCTTGGCGTTTATTGCTCGCGCGCCAAAAACAATCTTGATCACCCGAAAGTGGAAACGATCAGCGAAATTGTGAAGCGCAAACAGGGGCTCTCTGTCGGCGTCGTCACCAATTCCGAGATTGAAGATGCAACGCCCGCAGGCATGGTGTCGCATACCCGCAAGCGCGCCGATTACAACGACATTGTCCGCATGTTTTACGATGTGAAGCCGGACATCATCATGGGTGGCGGCTCGCCTAATTTCTTGCCGAAGGCAACGCTTGGGTCCAAGCGGACTGATGAGGATAATTATATCGAGAAGTTCAAGGCGGAAGGCTATAGCTTCGTCTCGACCGCCACCGAAATGCGGGCGGCCTCGCAAGCGGGCGCCACCAAAATGCTTGGCCTGTTTAACACCAGCAATGTAGATGGCGCTTACGACCAGAAGTTCAAAAAAGGCACGACAGGCAAATTCCCCGATCAGCCTGATTTGGCCGAACAAACCAAAATTGCCATTGAAGCGCTTTCCAAAAACGAGAAGGGCTTTGTGTTGATGGTGGAATCGTCCCGCATCGATAAATACGCCCATTCGCTCGATTGGGAGCGCTCGGTCTATGATACGAT
>CAIRGA010000012.1 GCA_903877935.1 uncultured Hyphomicrobiales bacterium | reverse complement strand
GATCGTTTACGCGTCTGCATGGTCGATATTGGCGACGGCAAGCCGGTGCAGGTTGTCTGCGGCGCACCGAATGCACGAACCGGAATGAAAAGCGTGTTCTCGCCGCCCGGCACCTATATTCCGGGCAAGAACATCACGATTTCGGTCGGCATGGTGCGGGGTGTCGAGAGCGCGGGCATGTTGTGCTCGGGCTTCGAGCTTGGCCTCTCGGAAGACCATGACGGCATCATCGATTTGCCAGCCGATGCGCCCGTGGGCGTGCGTTATGTCGATTACGCCAAGATTGATGATCCGATCATCGATATCGCGGTTACGCCGAACCGCTCCGATGCGCTCGGCGTCTATGGAGTGGCGCGCGATCTTGCTGCTGCGGGTCTAGGCTCGCTGAAGCGGCATGATTTGAAGCCGGTGAAAGGCGAGGGCGCTTGCCCCGTCTCCGTGACGCTGAACTTTGCAACCGACGACAAACATTTAGCGCCCGCGTTTGCGCTGCGTCTTGTGCGCGGCGTCAAAAATGGTCCGAGCCCTGATTGGATGCAGAGCCGTTTGAAGGCGATTGGTCTGCGCCCGATTAATGCGCTGGTTGATATTACCAATTACATCACCTTTGATCGTGGCCGTCCATTGCATGTGTTTGATGCGAAGAAGGTTGCAGGCAATCTCGTGGTGCGTCACGCGAAAGAGGGTGACGAGATTTTAGCACTCGATGGCAAGACCTATCGGCCTGATCCAACGACAGTTGTGATCTGCGATGAGAAGGGCGTTGAGTCGATTGCCGGAATCATGGGCGGCGAACATTCGGGCTGCGATGAAAATACAACCGATGTGTTGATCGAGTCAGCACTCTGGGATGCTTTCAACATCGCGCAATCAGGCCGCAAGCTCGGCATCAATACCGATGCACGTTATCGCTTCGAGCGTGGCGTTGATCCCGCCTTCTGCTTGCCTGGCCTTGATTTAGCAACGCATATGGTGACCGAGCTTTGTGGTGGTACGCCGAGCGAGGCCTTCCTTGCGGGCGAGGTTCCTCAACCAGAAAAAATCATCAACTTTCCTTGGTCTGAAGTGAAGCGCCTCACTGGCGTTTCAATGCTCGTACCCGAGATGAAAGCGATTTTGACAGAGCTTGGTTTCTGGGTGTCGGGTAACGACAAAGAGGTCAAAGTCGCGGTGCCTTCATGGCGTCCGGATGTTGAGCAGAAAGCTGATATCGTTGAAGAGATCATCCGCATAGCAGGTCTTGATCAAGTCGAGATGACGCCGTTTCCGCGTGAAGTGGCAACGGTTATCAAGCCTGTGTTGACGCTCATTCAAAAACGCACCCGGCTTGCCAAGCGCGCGCTTGCGGCGCGTGGATTGGTGGAAGCGGTTACATGGTCGTTTATTGGCAAATCAGAAGCCGAGGCTTTTGGTGGGGGTAAGCCGCAATTGTCGCTTGCCAATCCGATTGCATCGGATCTTTCCGATATGCGCCCAAGTCTTTTGCCCGGCTTGTTGAAGGCTGTTGGCCGCAATGTCGCGCGCGGCCTCTCGGATGTCGCGGTGTTTGAAGTGGGTCAGGTGTTCAAGGGCGACAAGCCCGAAGATCAATCCATCGTCGCTACATCGGTGCGCCGTGGTTTAGGTGGCCCTAACGGTTCAGGACGCCATTGGCAGGGGAACGCATCGGTTGATAGTTTTGATGCGAAGGCCGATGCACTGGCTTTGCTTGAAGCTCTCGGTATTCCGGTCGCGGGATTGCAAGTCGTTCAAGGGGGGCCTGCTTGGTATCATCCGGGTCGTTCTGGCACGTTGCAATTTGGCCCTAAAATGGTGGTCGGCGCGTTTGGTGAAGTGCATCCGCGTATTCTGGAAGCGCTTGATGTGAAGGGACCTGTTGTTGCTTGCGAGATCAACCTTGATCTCTTGCCACCGCCTAAAGCGCGTCCGACGCGCATGAAACCAAAGCTCGTTCTGCCCGAGTTCCAACCGTTAAGCCGCGACTTTGCCTTTATCGTTGATAAGTCGGTTCCCGTATCGGAGATCGTCAAGGCAACTCAGGCGGCTGAACGTGCGTTGATTACGGAAATCGCTGTGTTCGATGTTTATGAAGGCACAGGCGTTCCGGAGGGCAAAGTGTCGATTGCGATTGCCGTTACGCTTCAGCCTATCGAGAAAACGCTTACGGACACGGAGATTGACGCCGTTTCAACGCGGATTGTTGCCGAGGTTGCTAAGAAGACCGGAGCGGCGTTGCGCGGCTGAGGGGATTACTCAACCAATCGGTAATGAATCATTATGATTCGGCTGATATTTTTGGTGCATTGGTAACGATGTGATCAGGACGATGTTGGTAATGATGCGCTCATATTCATTCGGTTGGTTGGCTGCGCTTGCGATGGGTGCGATGGCATCGACTTATGCGGCTCATGCAACAGAAGCCGGTACGGATCCTAAGATCCATCGTGCTGCCGCGGCGAGCGCCGAGAATTTTCAGCCTATTGAACCGCCTGAAGATGCGGACCGGTGGTATATCGGATCCATCCCCGATGACCCTTATGATATACCAACCGTCGATCGTTCTCGCTTGCGTGCCGATCTTCGCCGCGAGACGGTCGAAGCGCCAGAAGATTTTCCGGCCAATACAATCATCGTTGATATCGATGCCCGGCATCTGTTTTACTATCCCGGTGATGGCACGGCGATCCGCTATGGAATCGGCGTTGGGCGTCGGGGATTTTCATGGCAAGGCGTAGCGAGCGTTGGCCGTAAAGGCGTATGGCCTGAATGGATCCCGACGGCGACGATGCGCTCGATCATCCCTGATCTTCCAGCCAGCATGGAGGGCGGGCTTGATAGCCCGCTTGGTGCGCGTGCGCTGTATCTCTATCAAAACGGACAGGATATTTTATTCCGCATTCACGGAACGAACGAGCCATGGACCATTGGTGAACAGGTCTCAAGCGGTTGCGTGAGAATGCTTAACGAAGATATCGTTGATTTATATAATCGCGTTTCGGTGGGCGCTAAGGTGATCTTGCGGAATTCGAAATATATGGCGACCCGCGTGTCCCAGTCAGGCTGAAGGCTCGTCGCCATTGAGCGGATTATCCGGATCGCGATCATAGCTAATCGTTTCAAACCGCATCGCGCGGGCATCCATCATTAAAAGCTTGCCCACCAAAGGCTCGCCGAAGCCAACAATGGCGCGGATCACTTCAAGCGCCATCATGCTGCCTACCATTCCCGCTAAGGCACCCAGCACACCTGCTTCGGCACAGGCCGGAATCATGCCTGCAGGGGGCGGCTCGGGAAAGAGGCAACGATAGGTCGGGTTGGGTTTTCCATCGGGCCCGCTTTCATGCGGCTTTAGTGTTGTCAGCGTCGCATCCATCGCACCAAGGGCCGCCGTGACAAGCGGCTTGCCCTCATAAAAACACTTATCGGAAACAAGATAGCGCGTGTCGAAATTATCCGAGCCATCAGCGACCACATCATAGCTCGCGATGAGCGCTGCGGCATTGTCAGCCGTGATCCGTGTGGCATGCGCTTCAACGGTCACATGCGGATTGATCCGTGCGATGGCATCCGCAGCACTTGCCGTCTTCGCGCGACCAATATCCGCAGTGCTATGGATCACCTGCCGTTGCAGGTTTGAGAGCGACACCGTGTCATCGTCCACAAGGCCAATCGTGCCTACGCCTGCTGCTGCCAAATATTGCAGCACAGGCGCACCGAGACCTCCGGCACCAATCACCAGAACACGCGCGGCTTTGAGTTTCTGTTGCCCCGGCCCGCCAATATCGCGCAACACGATGTGGCGTGCATAGCGTTCGAGTTCATCAGCGGTAAGCGTCGGCAAAGGGCTCATGGGCTGGCTTTAGCAAGTTGGCAGCGGGAAGGGAACGAAAAACGCGAGCCGATCATATGGCGATTGCCGAAGTTTACGCCGCCCCCCACTCATCCCCTCATGCTGAGCCTCCGCAACGCGGCTAAGTCGAAGCACGGGCCGCGCTAACCGCGCTTTATTCTGCACCACGTCCTTCGACACGGACCTTTGGTCCGGCTCAGGATGAGGTGGGGGGACATAATCTCATGCTGAGCCTCCGCAACGCGGCTAAGTCGAAGCACGGGCCGCGACGACAGCACCTTTTGTCTCGCCAAGCTTGCCGAGATAGCGTGCCCACGCAATCATACCGCGCTCATAGCTTGAGAGGCGGAAGAACTCGTTGGGTGCGTGATAATCTTCATCGACCGTCGAGAACGAGAAGAACACGGTATCGATATCCAGAACGCGGCGGAAGATATCGCCAATCGGGATGGTTGCTCCCATGCGCACGCGGACGGGGCGGCGGTCGAGCACGGATTCCAACACGTCTTCGGAGAGGACGAGCGCAGGGTGGTTATGGGTTACAGCATAGGCAGGCGTGCCGCCGGTCTCGCGTTTGACGCTGACGCTCGTTCCGTGTGGCGCGTGGGCCTCAAGAAATGCCGCAAGAAGCGCTACGATGCGGTCGGGGTCTTGGCCCGGCACCAAGCGACAGGAAATCTTGGCCGAGGCTTCCGATGGAATGACGGTCTTTTTGCCGGGTCCCGTATAACCGCCGACAATGCCATTATATTCGAGCGTGGGTCGTATCCAATTGCGTTGCAACAGCGTGTAGCCCGCCTCGCCTGCACCTGCTGACGCGCCGACCTCAGCGAGATAGGCCGCTTCATCAAACGGGATGGCGGCAATGGCTTTGACTTCATCGGGATGAACCGGATCAAGCCCATCATAAAAGCCGGGCACGGCAATCGCGCCATCGGGCGTGTGTAACGCGGCAAGAAGCGCAATAAGCGCCTGAATGGGGTTAGCGACCGATCCGCCATGGCGACCGGAGTGGAGATCCTTGCCCGGCCCGCGGACAGTCACTTCGAGCGCGCAAATGCCACGGCTTGCAACCGTGACACTTGGCAAATCCGCTCGCCACTGCGCGCCATCGGCTGAAAGCGCGAAATCGGCTTTCAGTCGCTCTTTATGAATGCGGACAAAGGTTTCGAGATGGGCGCTGGAGACTTCCTCCTCGCCTTCGAATAAAAACACCATATTGACCGGTAAACGCCCTTGCTCGGCGAGATAGGCGGCGGCGACCGCAATCGGGATCAGCATCGGGCCTTTATCGTCCGACACGCCGCGCGCATAGAGGCGCCCATCGCGGATATCGGGCACGAAGGGCGATGATTTCCAGGCGCTGATCGGGTCGGGTGGTTGGACGTCGTAATGGCCATACACAAGCACGGTGGGCGCACCGGGCGCACCTCGCCATGCGGCAGTAACAACCGGATGACCAGCGGTAGGCAATATCTCGACTTCGTTAAGTCCCGCCGCTTTCAATTGGGCCGCTACGAACTCGCTCGCCTTAAGGATACCGTCTTTATAGGCGGGGTCTGTCGAGACGCTCGGAATCGAAACAAACGCTTTGAGTGTTTCGATATGGTTTGGCATATCGCTTAAGAGGCGCTTTTCAATCTCCGCTGAATGCCAAGGATCACTCATTTGCCGCCATCCACCGAGAGCGTTTGGCCCGTAATCCATTCGGCTTGCTCGCTCGCAAAAAATAAAGTTGCCGCGACGATATCATCGACCTTGCCAAGGCGACGCGTGGCGATGCGTTCTAGCATCGCTTTTTGTCCCTCAGTACCATAACTTTCCCATTGCCGCTCGGTGGTGGGATTGGAGCGGACAAAGCCGGGGGCTACGCTATTGACGGTGATACCGAATTTGCCAAGCTCATGGCCGAGTTGCCGGGTGAGGCCAATCTCGCCCGCTTTGGCGGACGCATAGGCTTGAATGCCGGTGAGGCTCACGCCTAGTCCGGCACCGGATGAAATCAGAATGATGCGGCCAAAGCCTTGGCTTTTCATGTGGGGCGCTACCGCTTGCGACAAGAAGAAGCCAGCCTTCATATTGATGTCGACGATGGCGTCCCAATCCTCCTCAGAAATTTCTTTCAAAGGCCGACCTACTTGCCCGCATACGCCGCCTGCGCTGTGAACGAGGATATCGAAAGGCCCTTTGGTATTCACCAGTCCATCGATTGCGGCACGCTTGGTGAGGTCGCAGCTATGGACAGAAATTGTGAGGCCATTCTCGGTAGGTTCAACGTCGCGGTTATCAACGCCTGTTACATGGGCGCCATCGCGTGCCAACGCAAATGCAATCGCGCGGCCAATACCGTGTGCGGCACCGGTGACGAGCGCACGCTTGCCTTTAAAGTCGATCAACATGGTATTACCCTTTTGTGTTTTACTAAGGCGTTCGTTTCAAACCGTCCTTGCGAACGAACGTGAAGCAACCCAGATGATGGAGAAGAAAGAAGTATCATTGTTCGATTGTACTTCAATAATTTCTTCTAGTTGGGTTGCTTTGCTCCTCGCTCGCAATGACGAAAAAGTTTAATGATTTAATTTTGCAAGCTCTGCTAAATTACCCCAATCGAGTTGACGCTTACCGTCTTCGATTTCATGAATCATTTTAATCATGCCTGCGACGAGCGGCGTTGGGATTCCAAGCTTCGCGCCTTGTTCGACGATGGGGCCAAGCTGCGCATCGACTTCCGTTTTGCGTTTGCGGATTGCGAGATCGCGCCAGATACCAGAATGGGTTTTGATCGATTTTGCATTATGCGTGACCATCGCATCAAAAGACGCGTGGGCTTCGGCTTCTGACGCTTCAGGCGTGAAGGCTTTTGGTACATAGCCATTAAAGCCCAACGGATCATAGCCGAGTTTTAACGCAACTGATGTTGCCTCACGCGCGATGTTGCGCAGCAAGGGGCGAGCATCCGCGGCAGCGAGCGAATCGCAAATCGAAGCATTGGTGAGAGCAGTTGCAAACAACAGTGAGCCGTAGCCGAGCTTGCCCCAAAGATAGCCGAAAATATGATCCGTCATGATCGCATTAGGGTCAAAAATCAGCATGAGTGTGTGAAGCGCTTTAAGGCGCTCGCTCATCGAGCCATCCAACTCGCCTAACACAACCGCGCCACGACCGCTTAATTGAATAACGCCTGGCGACATATAATCACCGCCAAAATTCAAGAACGCCCCGATCACGCGCTCGCGCCCCACGACGTCAGCAATGACCAATTCATTGAGCCCGTTTTGATAGGAAGCGATATAACCGTCCCTTGCGAGATGCGGCGCTATTTGGCGTGTGGCACCGTCGGTGTGATGCGCTTTAACGCATAGGAGAACACGGGGAAATGTGCCTTCAACCTCAGATGGCGTTACCGCGCGGACTTTGACGTTGAATTGATCAATCGGACCTTCGATGGTTAGACCATCGCGGTTCATTGCTTCGACATGGGCGGCATCTTGATCAACAAATAAAACATCATGCCCGGCACGAACGAAAAACGCACCGATGGCACCGCCTATTGCGCCCGCTCCCCAAACAACAATCGGATCATTCGCGCCGCTCACGCCCAAGGCCCTTCCATGAGCGCGCGGGTTTCTTCAACCGCAATATGCCAAAGGGCCAGCATTTCTTCGTCGCTCTTTTGATAGACGCCACCGAAATTACCATCGCCTAACATCGCACGAACACCTGCCGGATCTTTAAGACGCATCGTCTCCAAATCGGTCATAGGCTTTTGCACTTCCGGCCCGCGAATATTCGGCAACCGAGTCCATGGAAAATTTTCCATCCATGACGCGTGTGAGGCTACTTTGTCGATTTCTTGCACTTTGGCGAAGGTTTTGGGTGCGTTCCACCAATTATGAAAGCGCACAGCTGAACCGGGGTTACGACCCATCCATTCAATAGCCGCGGTTTGTGCGGGCGAATTGCCGCCATGCCCATTGCACAGGAAGATACGGCGAAAGCCCGCTGCATAGAGCGAGTCGAGAATATCGGTAATCAATGCCGCATAGGTGGAAAGCTTCAAGGACACAGAGCCCGGAAACGCCATGAAGTATGGTGTGATGCCATAGGCTTGTACGGGGAACACAGGGATACCCAAAGGCTCTGCTGCATCAAGCGCCACTTTCTCGGACAGAATGGAGTCTACCGACAGGCTTAAAAACGCGTGTTGTTCGGTGGAACCCAATGGCACCACAGCGCGATCATCGCGCTTGAGATACTCTTCCACTTGCATCCAATTCATATCGCTAATTCGCATGAGAGATGCTCCTTTGGTATGCGATTATTCGACCGCCCAGCACGCGACATCGCGGCCTTGTTTAACTTCAATCGGCGGCTCCTCGACCTTGCAGCGCGCAAAGGCCTGCGGGCAGCGCGGATGGAAGGGACAGCCTGAGGGTGGATCGAAAGGCGAGGGCAACTCGCCTTGCAAAACGATGCGTTCTTTCTTGGCGTCCGGATCGGCAACCGGCGTCGCGGATAGAAGCGCTTTGGTGTAGGGGTGCTGCGGCGAGGCAAAAAGTTGCTCACGTGTCGCGGTTTCAACCGCATGGCCGAGATAGATTACCATGACGCGATCCGCGATGTGACGCACGACGGAAAGATCATGGCTGATGAAGAGATAGGCTAAGCCAAACTCTTCCTGCAACTCCGCTAAAAGGTTTAGCACCTGCGCGCGGATCGATACATCGAGCGCCGAGACAGGCTCATCAAGTACCAGGATTTTAGGCCGTAGCATTAATGCGCGCGCAATGGCGATGCGCTGGCGTTGGCCGCCAGAGAACATATGCGGATAGCGATCACGGAATTCAGGTCGTAGGCCAACACGTGCCATCATGGCGGCAACCGCTTCGCCACGCTCAGCCGATGTCATAGAGGTGTTAACGATCAAAGGCTCTTCAAGCGCTGCGCCAATCGTCTGGCGTGGATTAAGCGAGCCGTACGGATTTTGAAAAACAATCTGCACTTCACTGCGTAGCGTTTTACGTTCTACCGTCGTCGCGTGAACGAGATCAATGCCATTAATGCGCAATGTCCCTGCGGTGGGCGTCTCAATCATCGTGAGAAGACGCGCGAGCGTTGATTTGCCGGAACCCGACTCGCCAACAACCGCCAACGTCTTTCCTGCCTCCAAATCAAAGCTGACGCCCGCGAGCGCGTGTACCGTTGCATCGGGTGAAAAAATCCCGCGACGCACTTGGTAATCCCGTGTCAGATTGCGGGCTTCTAAGACAACGCTCATGACGAGCCCTCCGAGATCGTTGCTTGACCATGCACAAGCGGCGTATGGCACAAAGCGCGCCCCAAATCGGGTGATGCGCGTTTAGGCTTCTCCGTGTGGCAACGCTCATTGGCAAAGGCACAGCGGGGCGCGAACATGCAACCCTGCAATCGATCAAATTGTCCGGGAACGACACCTGGAATGGACGGTAAGACACGGCCCGTCGCGCGCTCTGGCAATGCCGCCAAGAGCGCTGCGGTGTAGGGATGATGCGGATCGCGAAACAGGCCGCGCGTATCCTGCATCTCGACCTGTTTTCCTGCGTATTGAACAACAACGCGTTGTGCCGTTTCAGCGACGACGCCCATGTCATGGGTAATGAGAACGAGGCCCATCCCGTTTTCATGTCTGAGCCGTAGCAATAAATCCAAAATCTGCGCTTGAATGGTGACATCCAGCGCCGTTGTTGGTTCATCGGCAATCAATAATTTAGGTTCCGATGCAAGCGCCATCGCGATCATCACGCGCTGGCTCATGCCGCCCGATAGCTGATGAGGGAAGGCGGAGAGCCGCTTTTCCGGATCGGTGATGCCGACTTGTTCCAAGAGTTCGATGGAGCGCTTTTTCTGCGCTTGTTTGTCCATGCCGAAATGGGTTTTCAGCGTCTCGCCGATTTGGAAGCCTACCGTAAAGCAAGGGTTCAACGAGGTCATGGGCTCTTGAAAGATCATCGCGATGTCACGACGAACGATAGTGCGGCGTTGCTCTTCGGAAATGGTTAGAAGATCAAGGCCGTTAAATTCCATGCGGTCGGCGGTAACGGTAGCTGTCCAAGGCAGGAGACCCATAACCGCGAGCATGGCAACAGATTTGCCCGACCCTGATTCACCGACAATCGCAAGCACGTCATCGCGCTCGACCGCCAAGTCAATGCCATCAACGGCTTTAAACGGGCCATTGCGGGTGTTGAAGGAAACCGAGAGGTTTTTAATATTGAGAAGCGCCATATCGATCAGCTCCTTCTCAATTTCGGATCAAGCGCATCGCGCAAGCCATCACCGAAGAGATTAATCGAGACAACCGATACCAGAATCGCAAGACCCGGAAGCGTTACGATCCAGGGATTGGAGCGAATAAATTCGCGTGCATCTGCAAGCATTGCGCCCCATTCCGGCGTTGGTGGTTGGGCGCCGAGACCTAAAAAGCCAAGCGCTGCTGCTTCGAGAATGGCGTTTGAAACGCCGAGTGCGGCTTGCACGATGAGCGGTGCGAGGCAGTTGGGCAACACGGTGACAAACATCAAACGGATTGGGCCGACGCCTGCCACTTTTGCCGCGATGATATAATCCTTGCCGAATTCTGCGAGTGCTGAGCCACGCACCAAACGGACGTAATTCGGTAAATAGACAACCGATACGGCGACAATCGTGTTGGTGAGACTTGGGCCTAAAATCGATACGACGAGAATTGCGAGCACCAAGCTCGGGATCGACATGATGAGATCCATGATGCGCATGAGCACGGAATCCACCGCGCCGCCCATAAAAGCCGCGACGAGGCCAAGCGTAATGCCGATAGCGACGGATACGCTCATGACCGATAGACCGATAAAAAGCGAGATGCGCGCGCCATAAATCAAGCGCGAGAGCATATCACGCCCCAGCGCATCGGTTCCGAGCCAGAAATGTTTATCGCCGCCTTCCGCCCAAGCCGGCGGAAGCTTGGTCATGCCGCGAAATTGTTCAATCGCAGAGTAAGGCGCGATCCAATCTGCAAAAACGGCGAGTATGATAATGGTAAGCAGAATTACGAGTCCGCCGACGGCGCCGCGGTTTTGTGAAAAGGCGCTCCAAAAAGCGACAAACGGACCGGCGGGCTGAGCAGTGGCGGGGGTGGTAACATTAGCCATGACGGATCCTTGGATTGATGGCGCCGTATAGTAAGTCCACCAACAGATTGACGATGATAACGAGGGAGGAGATGAGCAAAATCCCGCCTTGTAACGCTGGATAATCACGGCGACCGATGGAATCGATCAACCATTTTCCAACGCCTGGCCAAGAAAAAATGGTCTCGGTTAAAACAGCACCAGCCAGCAACCCGCCCACTTGCAGGCCAACAACCGTTACCACGGGGATAAGCGCATTGCGCAATGCATGAAGAGAAATGACCCGGAATTCGGATAGTCCTTTTGCCCGTGCAGTACGGACGTAATCTTCACTCAAGACTTCGAGCATGGAGGATCGCGTCATGCGCGCAATAACGGCCAGCGGCACGGTCCCGAGCACTATCATTGGAAGGACGAGGTGGTGCACAGCCGACAAAAACGCACCCTTTTGATCCGACAGTAACGAGTCGATAAGCATAAAGCCCGTGGTGGGTTCAAAGTAATATTTGATCATATCGATGCGGCCGGCAACGGGTGTTAAATGCCAGCCCTCCGAGACGAGCATGATCAATAAGAGGCCCCACCAGAAGATTGGCATGGAAAAGCCTGCAACAGCGGCGCCCATCAAGGTGTGGTCGAACCAGCTGCCACGCTTCACCGCAGCGAATACGCCGGCGGGAATGCCAAGAATAACCGCAAATAGAATGGCAACGAGTGAAAGCTCAAGCGTTGCAGGAAAGAGGGTCAAAAACTCGGTGAGTACTTTTTCATTGCTCGAGAGCGAAACGCCAAAATCGCCATGCAGCAATTGCCAGACATAGTCGAGAAACTGCTTCCAGACAGGCTGATCGAGGCCAAGCTCATGCCTGAAATAGGCGAGCCGTTCGGGGGAAATGCCATGTTCGCCGGTTCTGACTTCAACAGGATCGCCGGGCACAAGCCGGATCGCGATAAAGGTCACGAACATCAAAGCAACGAAGGTCGGAATCGTCAGCAATAATCGGCGCAGGATGAATTTGATCATGTGAAGAAAAGTGTCCTGCGGGTGTAACAAACTTCCTTCTCCCGAGGGGAGAAGGTGGTCGCGAGAGCGACCGGATGAGGGACTAACGATAGACCATTAGAACCTCATCCGTCGCCTCTGGCGACACCTGCTCCTAGGAGGAGAAGGTCTTTTTCTTAGGTTTACTTAACGTCGACGCCCTGGAACTCATGGCTGCCGAATGGGCTCTGCTTATAGCCCGATACTTCGGCGCGCATGGCTTCAAACACGATCGAGTGAGCGATCTTCATGTCTGGCGCTTCTTCGTGCTCGATGACCTGCATCTCCTCATAGAGCTTGGTGCGCTCTGCCATATCCGAGGTGCTCTTTGCCTTGTTCAGACGGTCATCATATTCCTTGTTGCACCATTTCGTGACGTTCAAGCCGCCCTTCGATGCTGCGCAACCACGTAGGAAGAAGAAGTTATCCGGATCGCCATTGTCGCCGGTCCAGCCGAGCTGACCCGTCATGTGCTCACCCTTCTGCATCCGCTTGCGGTATTCACCCCACTCGAAGGTTACAAGCTTGGCATTGACGCCAATCTTGGCCAAATCAGCTTGCATCATTTCTGCCATGCGCTTGCCGTTTGGATTGTATGGACGCTGAACGGGTAGATACCAAAGGTCGATTTCAAGCGGCGTTGTTACGCCAGCCGCCTTCAACATAGCCTTCGCCTTTTCTGGATCGAACGAATAGGCAGGCACCTTGTCATTGTATGACCAGAGCGTTGGTGGGATCAGGTTTTTGGCCGACGAGCCGGAACCAAGGAAGACTTCCTTGATGATGGCATCATGGTCAATGGCCATGTTGAACGCCTGACGGACTTCCTTCTTATCGAACGGAGCCTTTTCCGTGTTGAACGCCCAATAAGAAACGTTCAAGCCCGACTGGCTGATAAGGTTCAGAGTCTTGTCCTTCTTGATTTCTTCAAGATCGGCTGGGCGTGGAGCAATCGCGAAATGGCACTCGCCAGCTTTCAGCTTCGCAAGACGTGCCGTTGGATCTGGCGTAATCGCGAAAACAAGATCATCAACAAGAGCCTTCTCACCGAAGTAATCGGCATTCTTCTTGAAGCGGATCATCGCGTCCTTTTGATAGGTCACGAAGATGAATGGACCTGTGCCGACTGGAATTTGGTCGAATTGCTCAGGCTTGCCTGCTTTCATCAAGAAGTCCGCATATTCAGCGGAATGGATCGATGCGAAGTCCATCGCCAAATTGGCGAGGATGGGCATGTTTGGCTCCTTGAGCTTCATAACAACCGTGTAGTCGTCCGTCTTCTCAATGGTGTCCAACAATGCTGGCATGTCCATATCGTTGAAATAGTCGTATTTGCCGCCCGAAACCTTGAAATAAGGATGGTCAGTCTTCCACTGGCGATTGAACGAGAACAAAACGTCATCGGCATTGAAATCGCGGCTTGGCTTGAAGCCGTTAACGCCGGAATGGAACTTAACGCCCTTGCGGAGATGGAAAGTTAGCGTCTTGCCGCCATCGGTCACGTCCCAGCTTGTCGCCAAACTTGGAACGACATTGGTGCCGCCGCGTTCGAACGCGGTCAGCTTGTCGAATACCGGACGATCAGCGTCAAAGCTGGTGCCAGTGCCGTTCATGGCCGGCGTAAAGCTTTCAGGGCTGCCTTCTGAGCAATAGACCAGCGTTTTGGCCGATGCAGCCGAAGCGCCGATCAGCATCGCGGCTAGGCCGACGCTGGCAGCGAGTTTTAGACTTGAGTTGAACATGGATTTTCCCTTTTTCAGTTTCCCAAGCGCAGTTGGCCGATACACCCAGCCTCTGCTCGCAGATTGAGACCTCTATCCAAGCTTTTTTCCGCCCAGCGTGCAAGTGAATCTACACTTTAAATGGGAGAATATTATCCATTTAAGCGTTTATCCCGTGGATCAAGAACGGTATCGATGGCTAAAAGGGTCTCTTTCACACCGTTTAAATGAGGGTTTCTGTCGAACGCCATCTGAAGCGCAATGCGGGCTTCGTATAAACGGTCGCAATCGAGACAAATTTGCCCAAATAAGGATAAAGCAGCGAAGTGACGCGGTTCGAGCTGTATTGTATCGCCGAGGTGCCGGACGGCGCGTTCGGTTTCACCTAGCATTAAGGCAGTTATGGCCTGTTTATAGGCGACTTCGGGCCAATTGGGCTGAAGGGGCGCAAGCTGATCGAGCAGAATACGAGCGCTTTTTGCCTGGCCGCAATCAATATGGGTTATGGCTTCAGCCATTAATTCTTCGGCATGGCTGTCGCGATTGGTAATCCACAAGGCATGGACGAGTTCGACCAAAACTTTAGGGTCTCGCGATGGGGCAGGCTTTTGCAAATCCTTGAGCAGAGGCCCGAGCCGTTTCGGAAGCGAAGGGTGCGGCTTGATCGTATCGAGCGTTAGAAGGAGCGCAAATACTTCGTCGAAGGCCGGCAAGACGCTAAGAGCCACTTCAGGCACTTGGCTTGACCACAAGCGGTAAGCCCGCGACCATCAGAACGACGCGATCCGCGCGGGCGGCAAGCCGTTGGTGCAACCGGCCTGCATGATCTCTAAAATCACGAGCCAGTTTATTATCTGGCACAATGCCAAGCCCCACTTCATTGGCGACGAGAAACGTGGGCGCGGTTCGTTTATCAAGAACCGCTTCAAGGCGGGCGAGAGCGACTTCGATATCATGCTCGCCAAGCATTAAATTGGTGAGCCATAACGTTAAGCAATCGACCAAAACGGGTGAATTCCCTTCAAGCGCATGCCAGATTTCTACCGGTGCTTCGAAGGTAAGCCAACCCTGCTCGCTACGATCGGCTTGATGACGGGCGATCCGCTCGGCCATTTCTTGGTCCCAGATTTCGGCGGTCGCAACATAGGCCCAAGGCTGCGGGAGCGCTTTGATCAGCGTCTCCGCGTACCGCGTTTTGCCGGAGCGGGCACCGCCGAGGATGAGGGTGAGTGCGTTGGTCATGTGGGTGTTGTGCCGCTGGATGTCAGGTTTGGCAAGCGCTCCGTCAGCGGACCGCGAGCCTCCCGGCTCGCTTTTAATTTTTAAGATGCGCGCCGGGAGGCGCGCGGTCCGGAAGTGGTTGTTTTTGGACCGCGAGCCTCCCGGCTCGCATGGCAGCATTTATTTTTATCCGTCCATGCGAGCGAAAGCGAAGCAACCCAGTTGATGGCGGTAATGGAAGTGCAATGTCGCCATCGCGCTTCCTTATTACCTTCAACTGGGTTGCTTTGCTGATCGCTCGCAATGACGGATTAGCGTTTAGGCTCGCGGTTCGATTTAGCCGATTGTTTCTTTCGTACGTTCCGCGCGCTTGCGGTCGTTCGGGTCGAGGTGGACCTTGCGCAGGCGGATCGACTTTGGTGTGACTTCGAGCAATTCGTCGTCTTGAATATAGGCGAGCGACTTCTCGAGCGTCATGCGGATTGGCGGTGTGAGGCGCACCGCTTCGTCTTTGCCTGCGGCACGGACGTTGGTGAGCTTTTTGCCCTTGAGCAGGTTCACTTCGAGATCGTTTTCGCGGGTGTGTTCACCCACGATCATGCCCTGATAGATTTTCCAGCCTGGCTCAATCATCATCGGGCCGCGATCTTCCAAGTTCCACATCGCGTAAGCAACAGCCTCGCCGATGTCGTTGGAGATCAAGACGCCGTTGCGACGGCCAGCGATTTCGCCCTTATAGGCCGAATAGCCATGGAACAGACGGTTCATGATGGCGGTGCCGCGCGTATCGGTCAGCAATTCGCCGAGATAGCCGATAAGCCCGCGCGTTGGAGCGTGGAAGACAAGGCGCAGACGATTGCCGCCGGAAGGGCGCATTTCGACCATATCCGACTTGCGCTCGGACATTTTCTGCACAACGACGCCCGAATATTCCTCATCAACGTCGATGACGACTTCTTCAATCGGCTCAAGCAAGGCATTGGTTTCCGGATCGCGCGAATAGACGACCTTTGGACGCGAAACGGCCAGCTCGAAGCCCTCGCGGCGCATTTGCTCGATCAAAATAGCCAGCTGCAATTCGCCGCGGCCTGCGACTTCGAACGAATCCTTGTCGGCTGACTCGGAGATGCGAAGCGCAATGTTGCCTTCGCCTTCCTTGAACAGGCGATCGCGGATGACGCGGCTTGTGACCTTGTCGCCTTCCGTGCCGGCGAGCGGCGAATCATTGACGCGGAACTGCATGCTGACGGTTGGCGGATCGATCGGATGCGCTGGCAGTGGCTGCTCGATCGATGGATCGCAGAACGTGTCGGCGACGGTGCCCTTGACCATGCCCGCGATGGCTACGATGTCGCCTGCGAAAGCTTCTTCCACCGGAACGCGCTCAAGACCGCGGAAACCAAGAACTTTGGAGATACGGCCCGATTCAATCACCTTGCCATCAGCGCCAAGCACTTTGAAGGCTTGGTTCGGCTTGACGGAACCGGAAGTGATGCGGCCCGTAACGATACGGCCGAGATAGGGGTTGGCTTCCAAAATCGTGCCAATGAGGCGGAACGGGCCTTCCTCGGTCACAGGAGGAGCGGTGTGCTTCACGATGAGGTCGAACATCGGCGAAAGGTCGGTCTGCGGACCTTCTGGCGCGGTTGCCATCCAGCCATTCTTGGCTGAACCGTAGAGAATGGGGAAATCGAGCTGATCATCGGTGGCGTCAAGGGCTGCGAAGAGATCGAACACTTCGTTGACCACTTCAGATGCACGCGCTTCTGGCTTGTCGATTTTGTTGATGGCGACGATAGGCTTCAAGCCCAGTTTCAACGCCTTGCCGACCACGAATTTGGTCTGCGGCATCGGGCCTTCGGCGGCGTCAACGAGAACCACCACGCCATCGACCATGTTCAAGATACGCTCCACCTCGCCGCCGAAATCGGCGTGGCCGGGGGTGTCGACGATGTTGATGCGGGTATCTTTCCACTGCACCGAGGTGCATTTGGCCAAAATGGTGATGCCGCGCTCGCGCTCGAGATCGTTTGAGTCCATGGCGCGCTCGGCCACTTTCTGGTTCTCGCGGAACGTGCCGGACTGGGCGAGCAGCTTATCCACAAGCGTGGTTTTGCCGTGGTCAACGTGCGCGATGATGGCGATATTGCGGAGATCCATGTAGAGGGCTTTCCAATGGAAAGCCCGGCGGCTTCAAAAAACCTCCGGGCATTCGGTTTCGATATGTTGCGCCGCATATAGGGGATTTTGGGCGGAAAGGGAAGGGGTTTCACGAAGGATTGCCACGTATAACGTTATGCGTTATGATCAGGTATGATTTTGAGTTTCGTCGATCCTGAAACTTCGTTGATCTGGCAAGGTTTCCGAAGCCGGAAGCTACCGCCTGATATTCAAGCCGTAGCTTTACGCAAATTACGCTTGATGAACACGGCTAGGGTTCTCGAGGATTTACGTGTTCCACCGGGAAATCGGCTGGAGGCTTTAAAGGGAAGTTTAAAAGGTCGCCATTCGATCCGGATCAATGATCAATGGCGCATTGTTTTTGTTTGGGCGGACGGAGGGCCAAGCGATGTCGAAATCGTCGATTACCATTTCTGGGCCTTTGCCTGAATTTTTACCGAACCCCACGCCGGGTGAAATTCTCTTAGAGGAATTTCTAAAGCCTGCGGGGTTGAGCCAGAATGCACTTGCCCGCGCGATTGGCGTGCCACCGCGCCGGATTAATGAGATTATCTTGGGCAAGCGTGCGGTGACGGCTGACACGGATTTGCGGTTTGCTCGTTATTTCGGTCTCTCCGAGGGCGTCTTTTTGGGTCTGCAAGCCGATTATGACCTTATGCAGCGCCGTCGTGAAATGGGTGACACGCTCGAAAAGATTGTGCCCCGCGCCGCCTGAGCCGATCCGCGGCCCCCTCAGAACGACGTTAATTCGTAGGATATCATATGTGAGGCGCACAATTTGCCTGTTAGTGTATCGGAAAATGATTATCCGCGATTAAAAAAATTAAGTCAGGATGTTTGGAATGAATGGCAGAAAAAGGGGAGTTCTGTCACTCTTATCCCATGAGTGACAGCTATCCGTTGTTATCGCTCCGGTATTTCTCGCCGTCTCTCACATCCCGTGCTTCTTCTTGCGCATTCCCAGAGTCCGCAACCGCAGCGCATTCAGCTTGATAAAGCCCGCCGCATCGCGGTGGTCATAAGCAACGGCACCTTCTTCAAACGTCACAAGGTCCTGATCATAGAGTGAATAGGGGCTTTCGCGGCCGATCACGATGACATTGCCCTTATAAAGCTTGAGCATCACGCGTCCGGTGACCGCTTCTTGGCTCTTGTCGATCAGCGCTTGCAGCATTTCGCGTTCGGGTGAGAACCAGAAGCCATTATAGATCAATTCGGCATATTTAGGCATCAACTCGTCTTTGAGATGCGCCGCGCCGCGATCCAGCGTGATGGATTCAATCGCACGATGCGCGGTCAGCAAAATCGTGCCGCCAGGTGTTTCATACATGCCGCGGGATTTCATACCAACGAAGCGGTTCTCGACAAGATCCAGGCGGCCGATGCCGTTTTCTTTGCCGAGAGCATTGAGCTTAGCGAGCAGGCTTGCAGGCGAAAGCTTCTCGCCATTGATGGCAGATGCATCGCCTTTGACAAAATCAATGGTGATGGTTGTCGGTTTATCGGGTGCAGCTTCTGGCCCGATGGTGCGCGAGTAGACGTAATCAGGCACTTCAATGGCCGGGTCTTCCAACACTTTGCCCTCGGAGGAGGCGTGCAGGAGATTGGCATCGACGGAGAAAGGCGCTTCGCCGCGCTTATCTTTGGCGATTGGAATCTGATTCTGTTCGGCAAAAGCAATAAGCTGTTCGCGCGAGCGCAAATCCCATTCGCGCCAGGGGGCGATAATGGTGATGTTCGGGTTCAATGCATAATAACCAAGCTCGAAGCGGACCTGATCATTGCCCTTACCAGTCGCCCCGTGGGAGACGGCATCGGCGCCGACTTTTTCAGCAATTTCGATCTGCTTCTTGGCAATCAGGGGACGCGCTATCGAGGTGCCAAGCAAATAGACGCCCTCATAGACGGCATTGGCGCGGAACATCGGGAAGACATAGTCGCGAACGAATTCTTCGCGCAGGTCCTCGATAAAGATATTTTCTGGCTTAATGCCCAAGAGCAACGCCTTGTCGCGCGCTGGCCCCAATTCCTCGCCTTGGCCGAGATCGGCGGTGAAGGTAACCACTTCGCAAGCATAGGTCGTCTGTAACCACTTGAGAATGATGGAGGTATCAAGTCCGCCGGAATAGGCAAGGACGACTTTTTTGACTGACTTTTTCGACATGGCGGCGGCTCTCGGCTAGAAAATGCTTGATTGGCGGCGGACTATAGGGATCGGCGCGTCAGGCGCAAGGGGGCTTTTCGAGGTAGCGCGGCTTTAAGTTCTGCTTGCCCCTCCCTTGCGGCGCATCCTATCTGTCCGCCATAGTGCGGCACACGCGATAAAAACCTTAGGATGTCGTTCATGCACGCTGCTTTATCCTCAGCCTATGATTCCTCTGTGCCGATTTATGCCGTTCACGCCGATAATTGGCGCGCGGTTGCTTCCGATGTGGCGCCAGAAGCTTTGGAATTTGTAAAAGCCAGCGGATTTGAGGGCGAGGCGGGAGCGCATGTGCTTATTCCGGGCTTGGCTACGCCTGTAAAGGCGGTCTTGTTCGGGATCGAAAAGCCCACGGCTACCGATCGCGATCCTTTTCTTGCGGGCAAATTGGCAAGTGTTCTACCTGCCGGTATTTATCGGCTTGAAGGCGATTTTGGTGATGCAACGCTTGCTACTTTGGCCTTTGCGCTCGGAACCTATCGTTACGAACGCTATAAAGCCAAGCCAAAGGGCGTGACGACACAACTCGTCCCGCCAGCCAATGTAGATGCCAATCATATCTCCTTGATCGTGGCAGCGATTGCCGAGGGGCGGGATCTCATCAATACGCCGGCCAATGATCTTGGCCCCGAGGAAATTGAATTTGCCATTCGCTCTTTGGCCGATCAGTTCGGCGCCAAGATCCGTTCGGTGATCGGCGAGGATCTTCTCACGCAGAATTACCCGATGGTGCATGCGGTCGGCCGTGCGTCACCGCGTTCACCCCGCCTTATCGATATGGTTTGGGGCGATGAGAAACATCCGAAAGTTACATTGGTCGGAAAAGGCGTGGCCTTCGATACGGGCGGGCTGAACATCAAGCCTGATAATTCCATGCTCTTGATGAAGAAGGACATGGGCGGGGCCGCAGTGGCGATTGCAGCGGCGCGCATGGTCATGGCCTCCGGGCTGAAAATCAGGCTTCGTCTGATTGTTGCTGCGGTTGAAAATTCAATTTCCGGTTCAGCTTTCAGGCCGGGTGATGTGCTTGCTAGCCGCAAAGGCATCAGCGTCGAAATCGGAAATACAGATGCCGAAGGCCGTTTAATTTTAGGCGATGCGCTGGCGTTGGCGGACGAGGAAGCACCCGATCTAATTTTGGATTTTGCAACGCTCACGGGTGCGGCACGTGTGGCGCTTGGTCCCGATCTTCCGCCCTTTTATACCGATGATGATGCGTTAGCTGGCGATATTACGAAGGCGGCCGATCGGGTGAATGATCCCGTTTGGCGCATGCCGCTTTGGAAGCCTTATGCGAAAGGACTTCAATCCAAAATCGCCGATATTAATCACATTACATCGGGCGGATTTGCTGGTTCTGTTACTGCAGCTCTTTTCCTTCAGCGCTTTGTCGAAAAGGCAAAGGCATGGGTGCATTTTGATGTGTTCTGCTGGGTGCCAGCGGCTAAGAATGGCAGGCCCGAAGGCGGCGATCCGCAAGCGGCTCGGCTCGTGTTTGAACTGTTGGAGAATCGATATGGCCGCTAATGGCCATATCGATGTGTATTCAGCTTCTCACAAATAGTAATTGAACTCTCGTTCTGACGGCTCAGCGAATAATTCGTTATATTCGCCTAGTTTCATTTCGCAGTAAGCCTTCAAGAAACGCGATGGAATAAAGCTCGATAATTTTTTAGCTTTTGCCAGATCATCAAGTGCGGCCAGAAAATGCTTAGCCATTTTAGTGGCACCGGGCGGAGGCGCCATCTCGTCGGCTCGTTTGAGATCAACCGGCGCTGTTGGTATCAGCTGGTTTTGGATTCCGTAATGGAGTGCCGATAAAATGGCAGCCAATACAAGATGGGGCGATGCATCTGCCGAGGCAGCACGATGCTCGATGCGCTTCGCTTGTCCCTCGCCCAAAGGAACCCGAAGAGCAACGGAGCGATTATTGTGCCCCCAATGCGCGTTAACCGGCACAAAATTATGCGGTTTGAAGCGACGGAACGAAGCGATATTCGGTGCAAATAACGCAAGTGATTCTGCTAGCATCGCCTGCATACCGGCTATTGCGTGATTAAAGAGCGGCTCGCCTTCTTTGTTGCCAAAAACATTGCGCCCGTCTTGATCGCATAGGCTGACATGAACATGAAGGCCGCTGCCGGGTTGGTCCATATAGGGCTTACCCATAAAGGTCGCGTCATGACCTTGAGACCGCGCGACACCGCGGATCAAGCGTTTCAATAAGACGGCCTGATCAGCCGCGAGAACAGGGTCGTTTCCATGCTGTAGATTGATTTCAAATTGGCCTAGTCCGTATTCTGCAACCGCAGTTGTTGCGGGGATATTCTGAAGCGCGGCCGCATGTTCGATCGCGGATACAAAATCGGCGTAATCTTCAACCGCATCGAGCCCGAGATTTTGGGGCGAATGGGGCGGTGCAGCGGTCCGCTTCAGGCGCGAAGGACGAATGCCGCCTTTTTCTGTGCGCTCGGAATCAATCAAGTAAAATTCAAGTTCGCAGGCAACAACCGGATACAAACCCCGTGCATGAAGACCAGCTACGACATCGCCGAGAATTTTGCGCGGATCAAACCAAAGCGGCTCATTGGTCTTGGCATCGCGCATGTCGAGTAAGCATTGCGCCGTTGGTGATGAGGCCCATGGCACCGGCACCAACGTGCCCGGAATGGGAAAGCCAACCGCATCGGGATCGCCATCGGTTGACCCTAAGCCCGCCGCATTATGCCCGTGGCCATGAACATCAAGAAGGGCCGCACAGGCTGAAAACGTAACACCGGATGAAAAGACACGGTCCAAATCTTTTGCCGGTTCGCGCTTGCCATAGACTTGGCTCGAAGCGCCGATCATAAACGTATCAATGAAACGGGTTTCGGGATGTCCACGCAGAAATTCTTCCCACTCTGTGTGGGGTGCCTTTGCTTCGAACGCCATTTTAAATGCTCCAATAGGACTAGTTTATGCGATTATTGCAATAATAGTACACGCTAGATCGGCTATTCCGCACTCGCATAGATTTTACGCACCCGTTCGAACGTTTCCCAAATGCCTTGAAATCCGCGCGGAATAACAAAGGCGCTTCCTGTTTTAAAGGGAAGTTCCGAGCCGTCATCGCCGATCAGCCGCCCGCTTCCCGCAAGAATGACGCATAATTCATCTTCGCTATAGTCGACACGCCAAGCACCCACGTCGGAGACCCATTGGCCGACATGGAAGCCTTGCTCGTCATTGGTGAGAGCTGCCAAACTGCCCGCTTTTGGCAATCCCTTCACGACCCTTTCACTGGCTATTGGTTCACTGGCCTCGATAGGGGTATCAAGCAAAAGGTTGAAGGGTACCTTGGTCATAAGCAATCTCGTTTAAGGTTAGGGCGCGTTAGCGGCTAATCGTTCGGCGCGCTCGCGTTCGACTTCCTGATGTTTGGTCAGCACCGATGCAATGACAACGGCGAAGGTTACAACAGCCACCATGAGCGAGCATATTGCGTTGATTTCCGGTTTAACACCGAGCCGCACATCCGAATAGATTTTCATCGGTAGCGTGGTGGCTCCCGGTCCTGTTGTAAAACTCGCGATCACCAGATCATCAAGCGATAGCGTAAAGGCCAACATCCATGCTGAAATTACGGCTGGAAGAATAATAGGCAAGGTAATCCGGAAAAAGGTCATGAAGGGTGTGCAGCCCAAATCAAGTGCCGCTTCTTCAATCGAACGGTCAAAGCTCGACAGGCGGGATTGAACAACAACCGCCACAAAGCACATTGTGAAAGTGATATGCGAAATCACAATGGTCCAGAACCCGCGATCCATATTCAGCGCCACGAACAGCAAGAGCAGCGAGAGGCCTGTGATGACTTCCGGCATGACAAGGGGCGCATAAACCATGGCCGAGAACAAGGTCCGGCCATGAAAACGCCCATGCCGCGCCAGCGCAATGGCGGCCATGGTGCCGAGAATGGTCGCCACACTGGCTGATAATACGCCGACCTTTAACGTGATCCACGCTGCATCCAACAATTGCTGGTTTTCAAAGACCGAGCCGTACCATTTAGTGGACCATCCCCCCCACACCGCAACGGATCGCCCGGCATTGAACGAATAGATCACCAGTAAAACAATCGGCAGATACAGAAACGTGAAGCCAATGGTGAGAGATACGACATTAAACAGGCTCAATCGTTTCATCGACCTGCCTCCTGCTGCCGCGCTTCATTGGCTTGAAAGATCATGATCGGGATCATCAAAATGATGAGAAGTGCGATGGCAACGCCCGATGCTGCAGGCCAATCGCGGTTGTTGAAAAACTCTTCCCACATGGTTTTGCCGATCATGATCGTATCTGATCCGCCAAGTAGATCGGGGATAACAAATTCACCAACGGCTGGAATGAAGACAAGAAAACATCCGGCAATGACGCCTGGAAGGGAGAGTGGAAAGGTAACGCGCCAAAACGCACCAATCTGCGTGCATCCTAAATCCTTTGCCGCTTCAATCAGGCTATCGTCCATCTTTTCCAAATTGGAGTAAAGCGGCAATACCATGAACGGCAAATAGGAATAGAGAATACCAATGTAAACGGCTGTATTGGTGGATAGAATTTGAATAGGCTCGTCGATAACGCCAAGCCAAGCGAGCGCTGAATTTAAAAGGCCCTCTTCCGAGAGAATGGCAATCCAGGCATAGACGCGGATGAGAAAGCTCGTCCAAAAGGGTAGGATCACCATCATCACAAGCGTCGGCCGCCACGATTTTGGCGCTCGTGCCATGCCATAGGCAATCGGATAGGCGATAAAGAGCATCATCACGGTCGATGAGCCAGCAATCCAAAGGCTGGAAAGATAAGAGCTCGAATAGATCGAATCCTGAATGAGACGGAGATAATTATCCGTGGTGAGCGAGGTCAATTTATCCAGCGATTCATCCCACCCATCCGTGAGGAAATCGAACACGGGCGAATAGGGTGGTTGAGCAATTTCAGAGTTCGAAAATGAAATTTTAAGAACGATGAAGAATGGTACCAGAAAAAAGATCACCATCCAGAGATAGGGAATGGCGGTAAGGATCCAGCGTCGATTTTGCGCTTGAAGAGGGTTGGCCATCGGCTGCACCTTACTTTGTCAACACAATGCCGGAATCGGGTGCCCATGTCAGGAACACTTTATCTTCCCAGCTTATCGGACGCTCCACGACGCGGCGTGTATTGGCAATGGAAGCGCGCATGGTGCCGCCATTGTCGAGCTTGACATGGTAGACGGAAATATCGCCGACATAGCCGATATCCCAAACGGTTCCGGAAGCGGTGTTCACCGTGGGATCATTCGGCGGTTGAAGATCGATCGATACCTTTTCGGGGCGCACGGCAAACCAAGCTTTATCACCAAGTCCTGCCACCGTTTCTCCCAATGACTCGATGCGCCCACCTGTCACTTCGCTTCCAAGAACGATATGGCCCCGCTCGTTTTTCGTGACGCGTCCTTCGAGCAAATTAATATCGCCGATAAAGTCCGCCACATATTTGGAAACCGGTTGTTCATAGAGTTCGGCGGGAGGTGAGATCTGAACGAATTGACCGTGATTCATCACCGCGATCCGATCTGCCATGGTCATGGCTTCATCCTGATCATGCGTTACAATCACAAAAGTCATGCCGAGTGCCATCTGCAGATCGAGCAATTCGAACTGTGTTTCTTCACGCAGCTTTTTATCGAGGGCACCCAAAGGTTCGTCGAGCAGTAAAACTTTGGGTCGTTTGGCAATTGATCGTGCAAGCGCCACGCGCTGCCTCTGGCCGCCTGAGAGTTGATGAGGTTTTCGCTTGGCAAAGGTTTCGAGCTTGACAAGTTTCAACATCTCTTCAACCCGCGCCGTAATTTCGCCCTTTGGCAATTTGTCCATTTCAAGCCCGAAGGCTATGTTTTTTTCAACGCTCATATGCGGAAAGAGGGCATAGGATTGAAACATCATATTAACGGGCCGCTTGTGGGGCGGGGTACCCGCCAGATCCTCACCAGCGATGGAGATGGAGCCGGCTGAAGGCGTTTCAAACCCTGCCAACATACGCATCAACGTCGTCTTGCCACAGCCCGAGGGGCCGAGCAGCGCAAAAAATTCCCGCTCATAAATATCAAGCGATACATTATTGACTGCGGTGAAGCTGCCGAAGGCTTTAGACACGTCCCTTATTTTGATCAAGGGAACGGCCGATGGATCGTTCCAGGGGGCGAATTTACGACGGACAGGTCCAAGGGCTTTGGCAGACATTGGCAGGGCTTTCTAAATTCTTCTCTGGGATATGAAAAAGGCCCGGCAGAGTTAACCGCCGGGCCTACTTTTTTTATTACTTGCGCTTAATTTCGCGCCAGACCTTTGTTGAATCCCGCTGCGATTTCTGATCAAGCGGCTTGACAATAAACAGTTTCGCCATGGTCGCATCATCAGGGAAGATGCTCTTGTCGTCCAAGATCGCCTTATCGATAAATTTTTGTGAATCGATGTTTCCATTTGGATAGGAAATAAAGTTCGATGCTTTAGCGATGACTTCCGGACGAAGCATGTAATCGATAAACGCATAGGCTTCCGTTAAATTCTTTGCATCTTTTGGAATGGCAAAGTTATCGAAAAACATGCCAGCGCCTTCCTTTGGAATGGAATAACCGATTTCTACTTTTTTCTTCGGGTCCTTTTGGGTCTTGTTCTTGTCAGCGGCGCGGCTTGCAGCCTGTTTGATATCGCCGGACCAACCAATCACCAAGCAAGCATCGCCATTAGCGAGCGCATTGATATATTCCGACGAATGGAACTTCTTTACAAAAGGACGGACTTTTTTGAGGAGCTCTTCGGCCGCGGTGAAATCATCAGGGTTGCGTGAATTTGGATCCTTGCCGAGATAGTTGAGCGCGGCTGGGATAACTTCATCCGGTGCATCCAGAAACATCACGCCGCAATCTTTGAATTTTGCAAGCACGTCAGGGTCGAATACTAATTTCCAGGAATCGAGCGGCGCATCCGGCATCCGCTCTTTGATCTTGGCGACATTGTAACCAATGCCGGTCGTGCCCCACATATAATTGACGGCATATTCATTGCCAGGGTCATAGGTAGCGAGACGATTGGCCACATCGGGCCACACATGGGAGAGGCCCGGCAATTTCGACTTATCAAGCTTTACAAAGACGCCGGCGCCGATTTGACGGCCCAAGAAATTGCCCGATGGCACGACGACATCATAACCCGTCTTGCCAGCCAATAATTTGGTCTCCAGCAGCTCATTGGAGTCGAACACATCGTACTTAACTGTAATCCCGGTCTCTTTGGTAAAATCATCCAAAATGGCCGGATCGATATAGTCCGACCAGTTATAGACGTTTACAACGCGATTTTCGGCAAACGCTGGAAAAGATAGGGCGCTCAGCAGAGCAGCCATTAGTGTGAACAAACCGATTTTATGTGTCCGTTTCATCCGAATACTCCGTAGTCGACCGATGGCCGAAGTTTATCGCTGTCGCAATTGTCCAAATTAACAGCGCCAACGATGGTGTTAAAGCACGAAAGCCCTGTCTGAAAAGCCCTAATATAGAAGTCATTGGGGGATTGCTTGAATGTCTGTTCCATAATGAGGTATAGCCAAGGACAGCGCCAAATTGCGAAATCTGTCACACCGGGCCCATAATAGTGGCGGTTTCTGCTAATAGCCGTAAACGGAAACGGTTGATTGGCGTATTGGATACTCTAAGGAATTATTTTGGAATAAATCATGGCAAAAAAGAAAATTTCGAAATCCCCGGTTCGGGGCGCGCAAAACATGGCTACTGCGTCCCAATGGCTTGAGGCGCGGGGACTAGAAGATATCGAATGCATTGTCCCGGACATGGCCGGCGTCGCCCGCGGCAAGATGATGCCGGCTGCCAAATTTGTCGATGCGCCTCGCATGTCCTTGCCTGGCTCGATATTTCTTCAAACCATTACGGGGGATTATCCCTCTGATGATGAAAATTTCCCGTATGATGCGGCAGATGGCGATATCCATCTCGAGCCCGATTTTTCGACCCTGTCGGTTGTTCCATGGGCCTCTGATCCAACCGCGCAAGTTATCCATGACGCGTTTCAGCAAGATGGCCGTCCGGTTGAAATTGCACCTCGGCAATTGCTCCGTCGGATCATCGACCTTTATCGTCACAAAGGTTGGCAGGCCACCGTTGCGCCTGAGCTCGAGTTTTACTTCGTCGAGCGCAATCAGGACCCGGATTATCCATTAAAGCCACCGGTCGGCCGCTCAGGGCGAGCAGAGACGGGGCGACAATCCTACTCTATGGCGGCGGTGAACGAATTCGATGATTTGTTCGACGACATTTATGATTTTTCCGAAGCACAAGGCCTTGAGATTGATACGCTAATCCACGAAGAGGGTGCGGCGCAAATGGAAATCAATTTGCGTCACGGCGATCCATTGGCGTTGGCCGACCAAGTGTTTCTGTTCAAGCGCACCATCCGCGAGGCCGCGCTCAAGCATAATATGTATGCAACCTTTATGGCTAAGCCGATTGCCAATGAGCCAGGTTCGGCCATGCATATTCACCAATCGATTGTCGATACCAAGACGGGAAAAAATATTTTCTCCGATAAAGACGGGAAGCCGACGCCTGAATTCTTTTCGTTTATCGCCGGGCAGCAACGCTATTTGCCCCATGTCATGTGCATCATGGCGCCCTATGTGAATTCCTATCGCCGATTGGTCCGCAAATCTGTGGCACCGATAAATGTCCATTGGGGCTATGATAACCGCACTGTTGGCTTGCGTGTACCTAATTCAGGTCCTGAAGCACGCCGCGTCGAGAATCGCATTCCTTCGTCCGATGCCAATCCTTATCTTGCGATTGCCGCTTCGCTCGCGTGTGGATATCTCGGCATGGTCGAAGGCTTAGCACCATCCGAGCCGATCGAGGGTTCGGCTTATGATCTACCCTTCGGCCTGCCGCGCGGCCTTTTGGAAGCGGTTCAGCTCTTTGAGGATTGTGAAGAACTCGCCGATATTTTTGGCAAGGGTTTTGTAGCGACCTATGGCGCGATCAAGCGTGCCGAGTTTGAAACCTATATGGGTGTCATCAGTCCGTGGGAGCGGGAATATCTGCTCTTGAACGTCTAATTTTCTTTTTCAAGCAGGAATGATTATGGCTTCATCCAATCTCTATCCTACGGCTGAATTACGCGCGGCAGATGCGCGGCATTACATGCATCCTTTTACCGACTTCAAGGCACTTGCTGCCGAAGGAAGTCGCGTCATGGTACGCGGTGAAGGCGTTTGGATCGAAGATTCAGATGGAAACCGCTATCTTGATGGGATGGCAGGGCTTTGGTGTACCAATGTTGGGCATGGCCAAACCGCCATTGCGGACGCAGTCCACGAGCAAATGAAGGAATTAGCCTTTTATAATTCGTTTTTTAAAACGACGAATGCACCAGCCATTCGATTGGCCGAAAAGCTTGCTACTTTAGCACCCGCGCACATTAATCACGTGTTTTTCTGCGGCTCTGGATCAGAAGCCAATGATACGGTGGTTCGATTGGTTCGTCACTATTGGGCGCTGAAAGGTAAGCCTGCAAAAGATGTGATTATCGCGCGACACAATGCCTATCACGGCTCAACTATGGCGGGCGCCTCGCTTGGCGGAATGAAGCCCATGCATAGCCAAGGTGGTATGCCAATTCCGGGGATCGTTCATATTCCGCAGCCTTATTGGTTCGGCGAAGGCGGCGATATGACGCAATTTGATTTTGGTATTTGGGCTGCGCGTCAATTAGAACAGAAAATCGAAGAACTCGGCGAGGACCGTGTTGCCGCCTTTATCGCCGAACCAATTCAAGGCGCAGGTGGTGTAATCATTCCCCCTGAAAGCTATTGGCCTGAAATTAAGCGCATTTGCGAAAAATACGATATCTTACTTGTTGCGGATGAAGTGATCTGCGGTTTTGGCCGGACAGGTCGTTGGTTCGGTTCTGACTATTACGGCATTAAGCCCGATTTGATGTCGATCGCTAAGGGGCTCACATCCGGCTATCTGCCAATGGGCGGTGTGATGGTCTCCGATCGTGTCGCCGATGTTGTGATCGGCGTCGGGGATGAATTTTATCACGGCTATACGTATTCTGGCCACCCAACTTGCGCGGCAGCGGCCTTGGCCAATCTCAAGATCATTGAAGATGAAGGACTGGTCGATCGCGTTGCTAATGACATCGGACCCTATTTCCAAAAGCAGTGGTTAGCGCTCGGCAATCATCCTCTCGTGGGTGAGGCACGTATGGTTGGACTTATCGGCGCTTTGGAACTCGTGCCGAATAAACCATCACGCTCGGAAAAATTTGCTAATACGGGTGACGTTGGAACACTTTGCCGCGATATTTCCTTTAACAATGGCCTTATTATGCGTGCGACACGCGACAGCATGATCATTTCGCCGCCTTTGGTGATTTCGCACGCGGAAGCCGATGAGCTCATCAAGCGAGCAACCAAGACGTTAGATGAAACCTATCATGCGCTTAAAAAGGACGGCAGGGTTCACTAATCCAATGCTGAAGCAAGACGATCATGCGCCATCCTATTATGCCGCGACAGCAAATGGCATCGACGACTTCGAGCGTTTAGACGGGGATGCCACAGCAGATGTCTGTATCATCGGCGGGGGCTATACCGGCTTGTCCGCTGCGCTACATCTTTCCGAGCGCGGGCGTTCGGTTATTCTGATCGAAGCCAATCAGTTAGGTTGGGGCGCCTCGGGGCGAAATGGTGGCCAACTTCACTCGGCGCAACGGCGAGAGCAATCGACACTGGAAAGCTGGTTTGGCCAAGCCGACGCCCATCGCCTGTTTGATCTCGGCGAAGAAGCCAAGGGCTTAGTCAAAAGCCTGATCCAGAAACACGCTATTGCGTGCGATTGGCAAAACGGCTTGATTCACGCGATCCATAAAGAGCGTTATCTCGAGGAGATGCAGCAAGAGGTAGACCTACTACGTAACCATTATGGTGTTAATGACATCACCGTTTTATCGCGTGACGAGATTGCCGCAAGTCTGGGGACCTCTTGTTATTATGGTGGATGGCGGGAACAATCCGCTGGTCATCTGCACCCCCTGAATTATGCGTTGGGTTTAGCGCGTGCTGCAAAAGGAGCAGGCGCAAAGCTATATGAAGGCACCCGAGCCCTTCGTATCACCGAGAGTGCAAAGCCACAGGTTGAAACATCCACGGGAACGATTACGGCGAATAACGTTATTCTGGCATGTAACGGATATATGCACGGGCTCGATCCCACGACCGAAGCGCGTGTGATGCCGCTTAACAATTTTATTCTCGCAACCGAGCCTTTAGGGGATCGCGCAACCGAATTAATCCCCGGACGCGAAGCCGCGGCTGACTCGCGCTTCGTCGTTTATTATTGGCGTCTCTCCGCCGATAATCGTATGATTTTTGGCGGTGGCGAAACCTATGGCCGTCATTTTCCATCGGATATCAAAGGCTTTGTCCGCAAGCATCTCTTAAAGCTTTATCCGCAACTTTCCGACGTACGCATTGATTATGGCTGGGGTGGTACACTCGCTGTTACTGTCAAGCGCCTGCCCTTCATGCGCCGATTGCGTACCGGCCTTTACACCTCCGGTGGTTATTCCGGGCAGGGTGTAGGTACTGCGACAATGGCCGGTAAAGTAGTAGCCGAGGCTATTTGCGGCGAGCAAGATCGCTTTGATGTCTTTGCGCGTTTGCCTGCGCCGACATTTCCGGGCGGCACATTATTACGTTACCCGTCCATGGTGCTTGCAATGACATGGTATGCGTTGAGAGATAGGCTTTAAATAAAGGGCCTAAGCTTTTTTAGCTGCAAGGCACTGAATGTGATGTTGAATGACCGTCGATGCTACAATAGCGGTAATATCGGCGTGGTCATAAGCGGGGGCGACTTCCACAACATCCATGCCGCGCCAATCAAGCGTTGCTATCTTATCAAGGGTCATGAGCAATTGCGCCGAGGATAAACCGCCTGAAACAGGTGTGCCAGTTCCGGGCGCAAAGGCAGGATCGAGCACATCGATATCAATGGTAAGATAGGCAGCTTTATCACCAACGCGACGATGAATGGCATCGGCCATTCCGTTAGGACCTAATTCGATTGCGGTGTAGGAATCGATAATCTCAATACCGCAGGTTTCGGGTGCTATTGTTCGAATGCCGATTTGGATGGAGCGAGTTGTATCAATCAACCCTTCTTTAACGGCGCGCGTCACGAAATTGCCGTGGGAAAGAGCGACACCATCATCCTGCCAAGTATCTTGATGCGCATCGAACTGCACCAAAGCCAGCGGCCCATGTTTTGCGACATGGGCGCGCAGCAAAGGCAGGGTAATAAAATGATCCCCGCCCATGGTAATGAGATGCGCACCGGATGCGATAATGGTTTGGGCCTCAGCCTCAATTGCATCCGGCACAAGATCAAGTCGCGCATGGTTGATGGCGCAATCGCCCCAGTCAATCACGGCTAGCTTTTCGAATGGATCTTTACCCGACGGATATTGCGGATCGCCGTCAAAGATTGCGGACGCCCGACGAATCGCTTGCGAACCAAACCGTGCGCCCGGGCGGTTCGATGTCGCGCAATCGAAGGGCACACCCCATACCACCGCGTCAATGCCTTTCAGCTCACGCGAATAGCGGCGGCGCATAAACGATAAGGCGCCTGAGAAAGTAGGCTCTGTCGCGCCACCAAAAAGAGCGCCACGAAAGGCGTTATCGCTTAAATAGGGGTGATGGGGGTCCGACATTTACTCTTACTCGGCCCATTCAACTTGCGTCAGGTCATTAACCGGGATCGGCGCATTCTCCCACAAGCCTTTGAGCTTGGCATTCCATACGCCGCTTTTGGGTAACAGAAAGAGAAACACGTTGACGCAGTCATCCGCTAAAATCTTTTGCGCTTTACCAATTAACTCCAACCGTTTGGCTTCATCTGCCGTTGCAGCCAATTCCGTGATCACGGCCTTATAGGCATCGCTATGATAGTCGAAATAATAATCATCCCGCGCATAAATATCGAGGTCCATCGGTTCGACGTGCGAGATGATCGTTAGATCATAATTTTTGGCTTTGAACACATCCGACAGCCATTGGGCCCATTCAACGGGGACGATCTCAACCGTAACCCCAATCGCCTTTAATTGCTGGGCGATAATCTCGCCGCCACGGCGTGCATATTCAGGCGGAGGCAAGACCAAGCGTAATTTGAGATCGCTCACACCGGCTTCACGCAACAGCGCCTTTGAGTGGTAAGGATCATACGCATATTGGCCAGTGAGGTCGATATAGCCCGGATCCGTCGGCGCGTAATGCGATCCGATGGGTTGGCCAATGCCAAACATCGCGCCATCAATCACGGCTTTGCGGTCGACGGCATAAGCGAGTGCTTGCCTAACGCGCACATCATCAAAGGGCTTCTTGCCATTATTGATTGCAATAATTGTTTTACCTTCGGTATTTCCCACGACAACGGAGAAGCGCTTGTCAGCACGGAATTGATCGAGGTTTTCAGGCGCTGGATAGATCGGGAAGGCATCGATATCGTTTGCAAGCAGGCCCGCATAAGCAGCGGATGGGTCGCTTATAAATTTAAACGTCACTTTATCAAGCTTAACCGGCGCCCCCCAATAAGCCTCGTTACGAACGAGTTCAAGGTTGGAACCTTTCATCCAATTGGAAAATTTGAAAGGACCCGTTCCGATTGGATTTGACTTGTTCGTTTCCGCAGACGTTGGTGCCACGATGACGGCCGCAGGCCAACCTAGGTTGAATAGAAAAGCACCCGTTGAACGTTTGAGTGTAACGACGAGCGTCCGAGGATCAGAAATCGTGATCGTATCGATTGGTTCAAACAGGCTCTTTTGCGGATTGACGCTGTCTTGCCCACGCGCTCGGTCAAGGGATGCTTTTGCGACAAAGGCGTTAAACGGCGAGCCATCATGGAACCGCACGCCGGTTTGTAGATGAAAGGTGTAAATCTTACCATCACCCTCGATATCCCAGCTTGCAGCAAGTGCGGGCTGCACTTTTCCAGAGCGGTCAATTCTTGTTAGACCTTCGAAAATATTCGCATAGACAACTTCACCGATAGCCGCAGCTGCTCCCGCCGTCGGATCAAGATGAGGAGGCTCAAGCCGGACGCCAATATTCAGATCTGTGCGGGCGGCGGCAAAGGCCTGCCCCACATCATTCACAAGTAGTCCAGCTAAGGCGAGAAGCGTGCTCAGGAAATACCGCAAACCCATTTTGCTTATTGATCCAATTTAACGAGGTTAATGCCAAATTTTAAGGCATTTAGGCATAGTATTGGTTAAATGCAAATTGCCACTTAGAATGAGTTAATGGTTCGATGCGTCGCTCGAAACCACGACGCCCGGGTTCATTATGCCTTTTGGATCCATCATTGATTTGAGCCGTCGCATCAGTACCATTGCCGTTTCGGGCTTTCGCGGGATGATTGCATCTCGCTTGGCGCGACCAACCCCGTGTTCAGCACTGATGGAGCCATTCAGCGCATCAACCTCTGCGAATAGTCGTTCGAAGAGCGGCCCAGATAGTTCTTTAGCTTTTTCGCGAGGAACGACGAAGTTCATGTGCAAATTACCATCGCCAATATGGCCAAAAGGAAGAACGGCCACATCTGAACCATATTCCGCTGTCCAAGCCTCGCAGCGGGCAACGAGTACGGGTATATCGGCAATCGCGACCGTTACGTCGCTGCGAACGACGTAGCCAATTTTACTAGTGGCTTCGCTTTGCCCTTCGCGAATACGCCACATCATCAGCCGTTGCGCCTCATTTTCGGCAATCGTACCGTCTAAAATACGGCCTTCGTCAAACAGCATTGAGATAGCGGCTTCCGCTCGCTCCCGTAGACCTTCGGTAAAGGTCCAAGCAATTTCGATAAGAAGATGCCAAGGATAGGGTTGATCAACCGGACGTCGCACCCCGGGAAGGTGTTCACAGGCGGCTTCAACACCATAAGAGCTGACGAGCTCGAAAGATGAGATCAGGTCTCCAAACACCCCACGCAAATGGCGAAACAAGGACACGGCATCCTCCGTCCGATCAACGGCTAGCCATAGAGTCACGCGTTCGCGTGCGGGCGCTACCAGCCTTAACGTTGCGGCGGTTACGATACCAAGCGAGCCTTCGGAGCCTATAAAAAGCTGCTTTAAATCATAGCCCGTATTATCCTTACGAAGCGGCTTTAAGAGATCGAGCAATTGTCCGTCTGGCAATACGACTTCGAGACCTAAGACGAGATCACGTGTCATCCCGTAGCGCAACACATTCACACCGCCCGCATTGGTGGCAATATTCCCACCAATTCGGCACGATCCTTCGGCACCAAGGGCAAGCGGGAACAGTCGGTCAGCCTCCTCCGCAGCCTTTTGAACATCGGCCAAAATGACTCCGGCCTCGACGGTAATATAATCGCCTGCTTCATCAATCGCGCGGATGCGGTTTAACCGCTGCAAGGACAGGACGACTTCTTGTCCCGAGCCATCGGGGATGCCGCCATTCACAAGGCCCGTATTTCCCCCTTGCGGAACCATGGCAATGCCAAAGCGTGCTGCGAGCGTAACAAGCCCTGCAACTTCGGCTGTTGTTGACGGTTTGACGACAAGGGCTGCTTTACCCGAATACTGCTTCCAGAAGTCACTTTCAAAGGGCGCCATATCGGCCCCTGATAAGATATAGGGAGCACCGATTAAATCAGCAGCCTGCTTGGCAAAGGAGGCGAAATCACCGTTGGAAACCTGCGTCATGAAGGGCGGATCCTTATCGCGGTTACGCGAGTTTGTTTAAAACACGATTGGCAATCGCCAGCGATGATGTGAGTCCCGGACTTTCAATCCCGAACAAATTGACAAGGCCAGGAATGCCATGCACTTCAGGCCCGTCGATCCTGAAATCGGGAGCCGCATCATTCGGCCCTGAAATTTTAGGCCGGATGCCCGAATAGGCCGGAATAAGGGAATGTTCAGGCAAGCCCGGCCAGTAGCGTTTGATAGCCTCGTCAAACCCGTCGCAGCGCGCGGGGTCCACTTCGTAATTGAGCGTATCGACCCATTCGACATCGGGGCCAAAGCGCGCCTGCCCCCCAAGATCCAGCGTCAAATGTACGCCTAACCCATGCGTATGCGGGGCCGGATAAATCAGATGGGAAAACGGCGCGCGCCCACGCAACGAAAAATAATTGCCCTTCGCATAAAGTGTTTCCGGCACATGATCGGAGGCCAGTCCGTCCATGGCCTTGGCCGCGCGCGAGGCGTGTAAGCCCGCAGCATTGATCAAGACCGAGGTCGAAAGCCTGATCGGATCGGCGCCCCCTGCTTCGACAAAGATTGCATTGCCGCCAAGCTCTGCCCGTAAAAATGGCGTATGAAAGGCAAAGGCCGCGCCGTGGGCTTCGGCATCGCCAAGCAGCGACACCATAAAGGCGTGACTGTCTAGAATACCAGTCGAAGGTGAGATCAGAGCACCTACCGTGGAAAGTGCAGGTTCAAGCCGCTTGGCTTCCTCGCCCGAGATCATGACGAGATCGTCTACCCCGTTGGCGTGTCCATTTTTCTCAAGCGATGCAATGGCGTTGAGCTCAGCGTCGTCTGAGGCGACGATAAGTTTTCCACAGCGGCGATAGGGCACATGGTGGCTGTCGCACCACGCATAAAGAGCATGGCGCCCTTCTACGCAAAGCTGAGCTTTGAGGCTGCCTTCCGGATAATAAATACCTGCATGAATGACTTCGGAATTGCGGGAGGAGGTTTCGGTGCCTATGCCCTCGGCCGCTTCAAGCACAATAACCGAGCGCCCCGACCGCGCCACGGCACTGGCGATTGCGAGGCCGACAACGCCCGCTCCGATGATGATCGCGTCAATATCCGGCATTTAAACAGGCTCCCTCGGGCGCAATTTCGTGGCTGATCTCGGCGCGGCGGTCAAGGCTGATTGTCGATTATCCTCTTGCGACGCGATCACGCATCGCGCACATTCGCGGGCCATTATCCACTTCGGCGAGGAAAATTCGGTATGTCTTTATCACTTTTCGATCTTACTGGACGGATTGCCCTTGTCACCGGTTCAAGTCAGGGTATCGGGCTTGCGATGGCGGCAGGGTTGGCGCGAGCGGGTGCTCATATCGTTCTAAATGGGCGCGACCGGGCTAAGCTCGCCAAGGCGGCGGACGCGCTTAGGGCCGAAGGCCTCACCGTGTCCGAAAGCGCGTTTGATGTCACGGATTCAGCTGCCATTGAGTCCGCCATCGCCGATATTGAAACCACAACAGGGCCTATCGACATCTTAATCAACAATGCGGGTAAGCAGCATCGTGGCCCAGCTGAAACCTTCGAAGATGAGCATTGGCGCGATCTTTTCCGCACCAATGTCGAAAGCACCTTTTTCGCAGCCCGCTCCGTCGGCCGGCGCATGATCGAGCGTAAGCGCGGTAAGATCATCAATATTGGTTCCGTCCAAAGCGAATTGGGTCGACCAACGATTGTTCCTTACACGGCCACAAAGGGTGCGGTGAAGATGATGACCAAGGGGCTCGCGGCAGAATGGGCAAAGCACAATATTCAGGTCAATGCGATCGCGCCCGGATATTTCGTGACGGAGCTTAATAAAGCGCTTGTCGAAAATCCAGAATTTTCCGATTGGCTATGCAAGCGCACACCCGCAGGCCGTTGGGGTGATGTCGAAGAGCTGGTCGGTGCGGCTATTTTCCTGGCATCACAGGCCTCGAATTTTGTCAATGGCCATATTCTCATGGTTGATGGTGGCTTGACCGCAAGCGTTTAGCCTTGCGAGTATAACGACAAGCAGGCATGACAGCTCGCAATAATGATAAACTTGGGAGGAATAGATGAGCAAACCATACGACGATATTCTGCCGACGCCCTTTGAAGTCTTGGACCCTCGCGGTGCGGGACTTTTTAACGGCACGGCCAAACTGGATCGCCTTTATGTGGGCGGCTGCCGTTGGGCGGAAGGTCCTGCCTATTTCCCCGCCGGCCGCTATTTGGTATGGTCTGATATCCCGAATAACCGCATGATGCGGTATGATGAAACGGATGGAAGCGTTTCCGTTTTCCGCTCGCCATCGCAATACACCAATGGCCACACAGTTGATCGACAGGGTCGGCTGGTGAGCTGCGAGCATGGCGGTCGCCGCGTTTCGCGCACCGAGTTTGATGGCACGGTAACAACCTTGGCCGATACGTTTGAAGGCAAGCGTTTCAATTCGCCGAATGATCTCGTCGTTAAATCAGACGATTCAATTTGGTTTACCGATCCGGCCTATGGCATTGATTGGGACTATGAAGGTCACCGTTCCAAGAGCGAGATCGGCGGATGCCACGTTTATCGTATCGATGGAAAATCGGGAAAAATAACCCGTGTTGCCGATGATTTCGAGCGTCCGAATGGCTTGGCTTTTTCACCGGATGAAAAGAAACTTTATATTGCGGATACGGGCGCAACCCATGTTGAAAATGGCCCGCGGCATATTCGTGTTTTCGATGTCGATGGTGACAAGCTCAAGAATGGCCGCTTATTTGCGACGTGCAGCAATGGCTTGTTCGACGGTTTCCGGATTGACGAAGATGGTCGCATTTGGACGTCGGCAGGGGATGGTGTCCATGTTTACGATCCGGACGGCACCTTGATTGCCAAGGTGCATGTGCCTGAAGTGGTTGCCAATGTTTGCTTCGGTGGGCCGGCCCGCAACAGGCTCTATATTTGCGGTACGACATCGCTTTATGCCTATTACGTTTTGGTGCGCGGCGATAAGACGTTCTGATCGATGAAACAATGAAAAAGGGGCCGGATGAACAAACTGTTCGTCCGGCCTCTTTTTTATGATTATTGCGGATGTGGATGGTGTGATGTCGACATTCCGATCATTCGATAAAGTGGGCAAAAGCCAATAAGCGCGGTTATGAGCGGAATGACGCCAATCCAACCAATCCAATTCCAACCGGTTTCTGGAAACCCATAGGGAATTGCATAAGCAATCAAGGCAACGCCGATAATCACACGGATAGCCCGATCCAGCGGGCCGATATTGGTGTTCATGGAGCATGCTCCTTTTCATGGTCCCGCCCTTTTGGCGAGCTCGACAAGACGAACACGTTACCCCTGATGACGCGATGATCTAAGTCAATATGCCGCGCGGCTTGCTTTCAAACCGGCAAACACGATCGACGCGTATAGCGTGCCCCCGATAATACCCAGAGCGGTGACCTTGAGCGCAGGCGCTAAGGCGCCTAATGAATGGGTGAGTATTTCCGCGGGTCCGATAAGAAAGGGTGTCGCTACAGCCAAAATAACGGAGGCGATTGCGACCACCATAACGATCCGGAAAAACCCTTGATCGAACACCATCCAGTCTTTCCGGACCGCCAAAAAGACAAGAATTCCGCCATTGATCCATGCCCCAATTGCGGTTGAGAATGCCAAGCCCGGCGCGCCATATTGTTTGTACAGCGCTAATTTGAGCGCGACGTTCACGCCGATGCCGAGAAAGGCCGCGATTAAAGGCGTCATCGTATCCTGACGGGCGTGAAAGCTTGAGACAAAGGAGCGGATCATAACAATCGGCAAGATGCCAACCGCGTAGGCAGCAAGAACAGAAGCCGACGCATTGGCATCAACGATGGTGAAATGCCCGCGCATGAAAACACCTTGCATGATCTCGCTCGGGATCATCAAAAAGGCGATAAGAAACGGCGCAGCTAACATGAGCGAAAGCGAGATCGAACGACTTTGCGCCGAGTGCGCTTTTTCATGGGCCTGATTAGCCAGATGTTTGCTCATTTCGGGCAAGAGAACCGTGCCTGCCGCGATCCCGATCAATCCAACGGGAAGTTGATAAAGCCTGTCCGCATATGAAATCGCCGATACAGAACCGGTTGGTAGTAGGGATGCGATGATCGTATCGGCAAAAATAGCGATCTGCACGCCTGCGGATCCGATGACGGCAGGTCCTAGAGCGCGAAAAAATCGACCCATGGCCGGCGTTAAAATTGGTGCTTCAAAGCGTGGTAAAAGCTTAATTTTATAAGCCTCATAGCCTACCAACACCAATTGCAAAATGCCCGAAACGGTAATGCCCCACGCCGCTGCATGCGCCGCCGAAGGGAATAAAAAGGCTAGATAGAGGGCCGTCAAAATGGCAAGGTTCAATAGCACTGGCGCGCCGGCAGCAATTGCAAAACGGTTATGCGCGTTTAAAATCCCTGAAAATAGAGTAACGATGGAGATGAGCAAAAGATAAGGAAAGGTGATACGCGTCAGCATTACAGCGAGTTTATATTTTTCCGGCTCATCGACGAATCCTGGAGCCAGAAGATCAATCACCAAAGGCATTTGCCACATCGCAAACGCGCAAAGCGGCACCAATACGGCGGTGAGCAATGTCAAAATACGACCGGCGAAAAGTACCGCCGCCGAATGGCCGGCCTCGCTGATTTCACGCGCATAAGATGGCACGAAAGCAGAGTTAAATGCGCCCTCGCCAAAAATCGCGCGAAAATGATTAGGAAGGCGTTGGGCTACGAAATAAGCATCAGCCGCTAAGCCAGAGCCCAGGATGGATGCGATCGTTACATCCCGCAAAAATCCCGTTAATCGCGAGAGAAGCGTAAAGCCGCTAACGGAAGCAAATTTGCGAAACATCAGGCCTTGCTTGCCGTTTTGGGTTGGTGCGGTGCAGCCCTTTTAGGCTTGACCGCTTCAAAGCCTACAGTCTGTCCAATGATGTAAAGAGGGCGGCGTTTTACCTCTGCAAAAATACGTCCGATATATTCGCCGATAATGCCAAGCGAGAGTAATTGAATACCGGCAAAAAACGTGATCGAGACAAGAAGTGTAGCATAACCCGGGACGTCCGATCCGTAGACCAAAGTGCTCACCACAACCTGCAAGGCCATAAGAAGTGCCAAGCCCGATACGAACGCACCAATATAGGTCCATAGCCGCAAAGGTACAGTTGAAAACGATGTTATACCGTCGAGCGCAAAGCTCAGCAGGCGACGCGTGCTGAATTTTGAGGAGCCCTGCGCCCGATCGGCCACGTCAAAGGGCACGCCGATGGATTTAAATCCGATCCACGCATATAGCCCCTTCGAAAAACGCGCTCGCTCGCCCATCGAGCGGAGCGCATCAACCGCGTTACGGTCCAAAAGCCGGAAATCACCCGCACCATCCGGCAACGGTGTTTCCCCAAAGGCGGCAAATGCATGGTAGAAAACATAGGTAAACAAGCGGCGAGCCAAGCTGTCCGTGTGACGATCAACCCGTTGGCCGTAAATTACCTCATAACCTTCGCGCCATAATTCCATAAAGCGCCCGATCATTTCTGGCGGGTGCTGCAAATCGGCATCCATAATCACAACGGCATCGCCGCGTGCGGCATCAAGGCCGGCGGCAATCGCAATTTCTTTGCCAAAATTGCGGCTGAACGATACGCCACGGACCCGCTTATCCTTTTGATGCGCGGCCATAATCCATGCCAACGTATCATCGGAAGAACCGTCATCGACGAAAATCAATTCCCAGTCGTCGGAAATACCATCGAGCACCGGAATGACGCGATCAATCAGCGGGCCCAAATTGCGGCCTTCATTGAATGCGGGGATGACCAGCGACAATTCGCAGGGATTTTCGATTTCGCGATGAGAAGTCTGTGTTAAGAACGGCACGTCATTGTTCCCTGGTAACGGTCTGGCTGGCGCCGAGGCCGCGATCTCAGTGGTTTTGTTACTTCATACAGGTGCTTTTCCGATCATGCCACCCGTTCCTTTCATTCTGATTGCCGATGATTACGGGCTAACCGAGGGAGTGAGCCGCGCGATTCTTACTCTTTTAGAATCAGGCAGGATCTCGGGCACAGGTTGTATGACCAATCAAAGCGGTTGGCCAAAGCTCGCAAAGGACCTTGCGCCCTACCGCGGCAATGCCGAACTTGGGCTTCATTTGACCTTGACGTTAGGGCGTCCGCTCGGGCCAATGCCGCTTCTTGCTCCGAATGGCGAACTTCCGGCACTCGGCCATATTTTGAAGGCTACTTTCCTCGGAAATCTGTCTAAAAGAGAAATTTCAGCTGAAATTACACGACAAATAGCCGAATTTGAGGCGCAAACTGGACGATTGCCGGATTTTGTGGATGGACATCAGCATGTCCATATCCTGCCAACGATCCGCTCCGCGTTATGGGAGGCGATCGAGCACTATAGGCCCGGCTGGCGGCCTTGGCTGAGAAACCCTGCTGATCATTTGGGAGCCATCATGGCGCGCGGCGTTTCGGTAGGAAAGTCGCTTTTCATCGCATTTTTGGCACAAGGCTTTGCGGTTTCGGCCAAAAAGCGCGGGTTTTCGGTTAATGATAGCTTTTCCGGCGTCAGCGATTTCGACACGAAAGGTGATTTTGCCAGCGATTTCCGTCGTTATCTGCTTGTTTCCGGCGAGAGGCATCTCGTTATGTGTCATCCCGGCCATAGTGACGCAGCGCTTGCCGCTCTCGATCCTGTTACCAAGGCCCGCGACATTGAATTTGAATTTATTCAATCAGAAGCATTTTCAGCGCTTTTGACCTCTATGAATATGGAAATTGGGCAATTTCGAAAATAATCCGCTGAATTCGCTGGGTAACTGGACCATTAGCCTTGTGATCAACTGGATATTGCCGAACATTGCGTTGTATGGTCTGAACACGTGCCCGAAGGGGCCAAATGTATCATTTGCCTGGAGTTAAGACGTTATGACGCAGTCCGTGAGCGCTGAGGCGCTGGCCATTTTAACCCGTTTGGGTGTTCCGCAATCAGTCTTTAAAAAAGGCGGTATGCCGGCTCGGTCACCGATCACCGGCGAGGTCATTGTGGAATTGGTAGCACATTCGGCTGCTGATGCGACCGCCGCTATTGGTCGTGCCGATGCAGCATTCAAGGAATGGCGCAAAGTGCCAGCCCCGCGCCGTGGCGAGCTGGTTCGCTTGCTCGGCGAAGAACTCCGCGCTGCAAAGGATGATCTTGGCCGTCTTGTGACACTCGAAGTCGGCAAAGTTGTGTCGGAAGGCTTGGGCGAAGTGCAGGAAATGATCGACATTTGCGATTACGCGGTCGGTCTTTCGCGCCAATTGTTCGGTCTGACGATTGCCACCGAGCGTCCGGCCCATCGCATGATGGAAACATGGCATCCGCTTGGCGTGTGTGGCGTGATTTCGGCGTTCAATTTCCCCGTTGCCGTGTGGTCGTGGAACGCGGCATTGGCGTTTGTGTGTGGCGACAGTGTGGTTTGGAAGCCATCCGAAAAATCGGTGCTTACTGCACTCGCAACGCAGGCGATATTGAAGCGTGCTGCGGACCGCTTCGGTGGCGTGCCGGATGGTCTGCTCGAAGTGCTGGTCGGCGGACGCGAAGTGGGCGATGCGCTTGTGTCGGATCATCGCGTGCCGGTTCTCTCGGCAACGGGTTCGACCGCGATGGGCAAGATTGTTGGCCCGAAATTGGCGGCCCGTTTTGCCCGTGCCATTCTGGAGCTTGGCGGTAATAACGCGGCCATCGTTGCGCCGTCTGCGGATCTCGACATTACCCTTCGCGGTGTTGCCTTCGCGGCGATGGGCACGGCGGGTCAGCGCTGCACAACCTTGCGCCGCCTGATTGTGCATGAAAGCATCTATGATGCCTTCGTGCCGAAGCTGCGCGCGGTATATGGCAGCGTGAAGGTTGGTGATCCGCGCGAGGCGGGTGTGCTGGTTGGCCCGTTGGTCGATAAGCTTGCCTTTGATGGGATGGAAAAGGCGTTGAACGAGGCCAAAGCTGCGGGTGGCAAAGTGACTGGCGGCGCACGCGTTTCTGTTGGCGGCCATGCCGATGCCTATTATGCTGCTCCTGCGCTGGTTGAAATGTCCGCCCATGTCGATCCCGTGACACGCGAGACCTTCGCACCGATCCTCTACGTAATGAAATATAAGACGTTTGAGGAAGCCGTTGCGATGCAGAACGCGGTAGGAGCGGGCCTATCCTCCTCGCTCTTCACGCTGGATATGCGGGAAGCTGAACGCTTTGTGTCCGATGAAGGCTCGGACTGCGGCATCGCTAACGTCAATATCGGCCCATCGGGTGCTGAAATCGGCGGTGCGTTTGGCGGCGAGAAGGAAACCGGCGGTGGACGCGAAGCCGGCTCGGATGCGTGGAAAGCCTATATGCGGCGGGCGACGAATACGATCAATTTTGGCACAACGCTTCCGCTCGCACAGGGCGTAAGCTTCGATATCGGTTAATTAAACTTCCTTCTCCCGTTCGGGAGAAGGTGGCTGCGGAGCAGTCGGATGAGGACCTAAAGGCAAACATTAGAACCTCATCCGTCGCGTGCCGCGACACCTTCTCCTTCAAGGAGAAGGATAATTTTTCTGGAGATTTAGTATGGCTTCGACATCGCACAAGGCACCCAAATTCCAGTGGGACGATCCATTCCTGCTGAATGAGCAACTCTCGGAAGACGAGCGGATGATCCGTGATACGGCACGCGATTATGCGCAGGAAAAGCTCCTGCCGCGAATCGTGAAGGCCTATGCCAACGAGACCACCGAGCGTGAAATCTTTAACGAGATGGGTTCGCTTGGTTTGCTTGGTGTCACGCTGCCGGAAGAGTATGGCTGCGCTCATGCGAGCTATGTCTCATACGGGCTTGTCGCGCGGGAAGTGGAACGGGTCGATTCGGGCTATCGCTCGATGATGAGTGTGCAATCCTCGCTCGTGATGTACCCGATCTATGCCTATGGTTCGGAAGCGCAACGCAAGAAATATTTGCCGAAGCTGGCTTCAGGCGAATGGGTTGGTTGCTTTGGCTTAACCGAGCCTGATGCGGGCTCTGATCCAGCTGGCATGAAAACCCGCGTCGAGAAGGTGGCCGATGGTTACAAGATCACCGGCTCAAAAATGTGGATTTCCAATTCGCCAATCGCCGATGTGTTTGTGGTTTGGGCCAAATCCGCAGCCCACGACAATGAGATCCGTGGCTTCGTGCTCGAGAAGGGCATGAAGGGTTTGTCTGCTCCCAAAATCGAGGGCAAGTTGAGCTTGCGTGCTTCGATTACGGGTGAAATCGTGATGGATGGTGTGGTTGTGTCCGAGGATCATTTGTTGCCGAATGTGTCAGGCCTCAAAGGTCCGTTCGGATGCTTGAACCGGGCGCGGTATGGCATTTCTTGGGGCGTACTTGGCGCCGCCGAGGATTGCATGCATCGTGCGCGGCAATACACGCTGGATCGTGTGCAGTTCGGCAAGCCTTTGGCGCAGACGCAATTGATCCAGAAAAAGCTTGCCGACGCGATGACCGAGATTTCGCTCGGGCTGCAAGGCTCGCTGCAAGTGGGCCGCTTGATGGATGAGGGCAAGTTCGCGCCCGAGATGATCTCCATCGTCAAGCGCAACAATTGCGGCAAGGCGCTCGATATTGCGCGTGCCGCGCGCGACATGCATGGCGGCAATGGCATCAGCCAAGAATACCACGTCATGCGCCACGCGCAGAACCTTGAAACGGTCAACACCTATGAGGGCACGCATGATGTGCATGCGCTCATTCTAGGTCGTGCGATTACGGGTTTGCAGGCGTTTTTCTAATAATTAACTCGTCATTGCGAGAGGAAGCGAAGCAACCCAGCTAATGGATTTTATTAGAGTGCCGCTTTCACTCGGCACTTTATTCTGAAAAATCAACTGGTTTGCTTCGCTATCGCTCGCAATGACGGTAATGATATTTGTGAGTGGTAGAAAATGCCCACACCAAAACCCCTTTCCGGCATCCGCGTTTTGGAACTCGCTCGTATTCTAGCGGGGCCTTGGATCGGGCAGACTTTGGCCGATCTCGGTGCCGATGTCGTTAAAGTAGAGCGACCCGGCGCGGGTGACGATACGCGCACATGGGGACCGCCTTTCGTTGCGGCTGTAGATGGTGGTGATTTGTCCGCCGCCTATTTTCACGCGTGCAATCGCGGCAAGCGCTCCATCGCCGTTGATTTTGAGACCGCGGAAGGCCAAGCGATTATTCGTAAGCTCGCCGCAAATGCCGATGTGTTGATCGAGAATTTCAAAGTCGGGGGCCTTAAAAAATACGGCCTCGATTATGAGAGCTTAAAAGCGGTTAATCCGAAGCTTGTTTATTGCTCGGTGACAGGCTTTGGCCAGAACGGTCCTTATGCGGAGCGGGCGGGCTATGATTTCATGATCCAGGCGATGGGCGGGATCATGGATTTGACCGGCGCACCCGATGGTGAGCCGCAAAAAATTGGCGTGGCATTCGCCGATATTTTCACGGGCGTTTATGGTGTCATCGGTATTCAAGCCGCCCTTCGCCAACGCGATATCACGGGGCAGGGTGCGCATGTCGATATGTCCTTGCTCGACACGCAAGTGAGTGTGTTGGCCAATCAGGCGTTGAATTATCTGGTCTCCGGCAAAGCACCGCGTCGGCTTGGCAATGCGCACCCTAATATTGTGCCCTATCAGGTGTTTCCGGTGTCAGATGGTCACGTGGTGGTAGCCGTTGGAAATGACGGTCAGTTTCGCAAATTTTGCCAAGTGCTGGGTGAGCCGATGCTGGCGGATAATCCCGATTACGCAACCAACCCGTTGCGCGTCAAACACCGCGCGCCGCTATGCGCGAGGCTTGCCGGAATGACGGAAACATTTACCCGCGACGCCTTGCTTGGCGCACTCGAAAAAGCAGGTGTTCCAGCGGGCCCGATCAATAGTGTTGCCGATGTATTCGAGGATGCCCAAGTGATTGCACGCGGCATGCGGGTTGATCTTGATCATCCGGATGCGGCTTCAGGCAGCGTGCCCAGTGTGCGTTCGCCGATCATGATCAATGGTGAAGCGATGGTGGCCTCCCGCCCATCGCCGCGCTTGGGTGCAGATACGGATGCCGTGCTTGCTGATCAGGCGTGGGGCGCCGTTTAATTTTAAGACAGGACATAAAGCCATGACCAATCTTTCTTCTCGCACAGGCGGCCAACTAATCGTCGATGCGCTGGCAGCCCAAGGTGTTGAACATGTGTTTTGTGTGCCGGGTGAAAGCTATCTGGCCGTGCTCGATGCGCTGCATGATGCCGCGATCAAGGTCACGGTTTGTCGCCAAGAGGGCGGCGCCACCATGATGGCGGATGCCACAGCCCGTCTGACGGGACGCCCCGGTATCGCCATGGTGACGCGCGGGCCGGGGGCAACCAATGCCTCGCCCGGCATTCACATTGCCGAACATGATAGCGTGCCGCTGATTTTATTCGTCGGCCAAATCGAAAGCGGCATGAAGGAGCGCGGTGCGTTTCAGGAAATGGATTACAAGGCGTTTTTCGGCTCGACCGCCAAATGGGTTACCGAAATCACCGATCCCGCGCGCGTGCCGGAAGTGGTGTCACGGGCTTTCCATGTGGCGATGCAGGGCCGCCCCGGTCCGGTGGTGATTGCGTTGCCGGAAGATATGTTGACGGCGGTGGCTGAGGTTCAGGCCGCGCCGCGCGTTGAGCCCATCGAGACATGGCCGGGTCAGACCCAAATGGCCGAACTACAAAAAATGCTGTGGGCCGCCAAGCGCCCGATTGCCATCCTCGGCGGATCGGGTTGGTCGGAGAGAGCCTGCGCGTCTGTCGCGCGATTTGCCGAGCGGTTTGAATTACCGGTCGCAACATCCTTCCGCCGTGCGATGGTGTTTTCGGGCGATCATCCCAATTATGCGGGTGAGATCGGCATTGGCCCCAATCCGAAACTGAAAGCCCGCATCGAAGGCGCTGATCTCGTGCTGTTGATCGGCGGACGCATGGCCGAGATGCCGAGCCAAGCCTATACGTTGTTTGATATTCCGGTGCCGAAACAAGCCTTCGTACATGTTCATGCGGATGCAGAAGAACTGGGCCGCGTTTATCATCCGACGCTTGGTATTCACGCCAGTCCAAAGGCGTTTGCAGCAGCGCTCGAAACGCT
>CAIRGA010000011.1 GCA_903877935.1 uncultured Hyphomicrobiales bacterium | reverse complement strand
TCTTCGAGCTTCACTTTCAGATCGGTTTCCCAGAAGAATTTTGCATCCGATAAACGCGCGCGCACTACGCGCTCATTGCCACTGACAATGGTTGCGCCATCGTCTTTTGCGATCATGTTCGAGGTGAGCAGGAATTTGTTGGCGAGTGGCGTGGTTCGACTCGCCGCTTCGCGGCGGCTCACCACTCGACTCGCCGCTTCGGGACGGCTCACCATAAGGGAGGGGGTGTTTACCTCATCCTGAGCCGGGGCCGAAGGCATCGTGTCGAAGGACGGCTTTTGTAACACAAAGCACTTCTGATTGGCGCGAATAGTAGCGCGGATGACTTCTGGTGGGATATCCAGAAAGCGCTCTTCGAACGAGCCCATCAGCACAATAGGCCATTCGACGAGGCCCGCGACTTCCTCCAACAAGCCGTCATCTTCGACCACTTCCAAACCTTGCGCAAAGGCGAGGCTTCGCGCGTCATTGACGATGATTTCTTTGCGGCGGTCGGTTGATAAAACAACCTTTGCGGCTTCGAGCTTGGCGACGTAATCGTCATAGAGGCGCACATGGATGGGTGCGGGTGCCAGAAAGCGATGGCCATAGGTGATGTCGCTTGAATGCAAGCCATCGACATTGAAGGGGATGATTTCCGGTGTTTCGGTATCCGAGCCAAAGGTGCAGAGAATGGAATGCAGCGGGCGCACCCAACGCAACGCGCCAACTTCCGCCGATGCCTTGCCCCAGCGCATGCTTTTGGGCCATGGGAAGGATTTGATGATGCCGGGCAGAAGATCGGCAATCACGTCGGCTGTTGGTCGCCCTTTGCTCTCGACGATGGCGATATAAAATTCGCCTTTCTTCGGGTCATTCTGGATGGTGGCTTCAGAGAGATCAGTCAGCCCCGCGCCTTTCAAAAAGCCGTCAATCGCTTGTTGCGGCGCGCCAACGCGCGGGCCTTTCTTTTCTTCCCTAACATCCGGCTGATGCGCGGGAAGGCCGATAATATGCAGCGCCAAACGACGCGGGGTGGCGAAGGCTTGCGCGCCTTCATAGAGGCAACCGCGCTCGACCAAAGCATTGGTCACCAGCGACTTCAAATCCTCCGCCGCACGACGCTGCATGCGGGCGGGAATTTCCTCGGAGAAGAGTTCAAGCAGAAGATCGGGCATTGGAGGACTTTCCAGAAATTAAATCAATGATGTCGCGGGCGGCGAAGAGGCGGGGGTTGGTTGAACCTTCTATCTCAGTCAGAATGTTATGGCGAACCAAGATATCGACATTTTTCTTGGCCGCCGGATAGGTGACTTGAAGATTGGCTTGAATGGCAGGGATGCTGATCACAGGATGCTCAAACAAAGAGTCAACAACCGAAAGCAAATTGGCCGACATTCTCGTTTTTTGAAGTCGTGCGCGATAGTCGCGTTGCAGGCTGAAAATCTGGTCCTTTAACCAGATCGTTTGACGGGCGGCATCCCGCATAGCGATAAGGTAGAAGATGATCCATCCTTCCCAATCGCCTTTGCTGGATACGGCATACATCCGATCAATATATTCGTCTTTTCTCTCCTCAAAGATGGGGGAGAGATAGAGCAGGGGCTGGACGAGTTTTCGCTTCATAAAAAGATGCAGGATGATCAGCATACGGCCCACGCGGCCATTGCCATCTGCGAAAGGATGGATCGTCTCAAACTGATAATGGATTAAGGCGGAGTTGATGAGTGTGTCGAGATCGTTTTCCTCATCATGGATATACAACTCGAGGTCTTGCAAGCACGCCATGCATTCGCCGGGTGGTGGCGGAATGAAACGCGCTTCCTCAATGGTACCGGGGCCACCGATAAAATTTTGGAATTGTTTGAATTCGCCGGGTCTTACCGTTGCGCCTCGATTGCGCCCGACATTTCGTAACATGGAGCGATGCGCATCACGAATGGTACGAAGCGATAATGGTACCGTCGCCAGACTATTAATCGCCTCCGTGAGGGCATTCATATAGTTGAGCACTTCACGCGTATCTGGCGTTATAACACTTGTCTCGTTGGCCTCTGCGATGAGAAGCTCGTCAACGGTTGTGTACGTGCCTTCCATGCTCGACGAGCTAACCACTTCCCGACGTTGTAGGGGACGGATGAGCAGATAGGGGTTCGCAATTGTGCGGCCAATGCCGTTTAACTCGCCAATCGCATCGAGCGCTTCGCTCCATGGTTTGATGAGCCTTTGCAGATCGATGGTGGGTGGCGGTAGACGATGAGGCACAAAGGCGCGCTGCCCGTGATCGGTTCGAACGAGCACTCCTGACGGGGATTGAGCGAAGTCCTCGTAGTGCACTTAAGTATACTCCGGAGCCATTTGATTATACCAAACTACCATATTGGTATAATCAATGAAGGGATAATGCAACTAAACTATATAGAAACGAGGAACGAAAAAAGAACAAATATAGTAATGATCGCCTTACGCCCCTCCCCCCTCTGTTCTAAGCCAAGCTTCGCCGCAAGCCTTTGCAAGCTCACGCACACGGAAAATATAGCTCTGGCGCTCGGTGACGGAGATCACGCCGCGGGCGTCGAGGAGATTAAACATATGGCTCGCTTTGATGCATTGGTCGTAAGCGGGCAGCGCCATTTGGTGACGGCCTTCGCCTTTATTGCCGAAGTCCAACAAGGCTTTGCACTCGGCTTCGGCATCCTTGAAATGCTGGGCGAGGTTTTCGGTGTTGGCGGCTTCGAAATTGTGGCGCGAATATTCCTGCTCGGCTTGCAAGAAGACATCGCCGTAGGAAATTTTCTCGTCGCCTTCGAGCCCGTTGAAATTGAGGTCGTAGACGTTCTCGACGCCTTGCACATACATGGCCAGTCGCTCGAGGCCGTAAGTGAGTTCGCCTGCCACGGGTGAGCATTCAACGCCTGCGACTTGCTGGAAGTAAGTGAATTGGCTCACTTCCATGCCATCGCACCAGCATTCCCAGCCCAGGCCCCATGCGCCGAGTGTCGGGCTTTCCCAATCGTCCTCAACGAAGCGGATATCGTGGAGTTCAGGATCGATGCCGATCGCGTAGAGCGAACGCAGATAAAGATCCTGCAAATTCGGCGGCGATGGTTTGATGATGACTTGGTATTGATAATAATGCTGCAAGCGGTTGGGGTTTTCGCCGTAGCGGCCATCTTTCGGGCGACGCGAGGGCTGCACATAAGCGGCTTTCCAATGTTTTGGCCCCAGCGCGCGTAAGGTGGTGGCGGGGTGGAAGGTGCCCGCGCCCACTTCCATGTCATAGGGCTGCAAAATCACGCAGCCTTGCTCCGCCCAGAAGCGGTGCAGCGTCAGGATTAGCGCTTGGAAAGAGCGCTGCGGGTTCATGGAATCGGGAAGGGCGTCAGACATTGCAAAAACCGGTACGGTTGGAATGAATTATTGCGCTGCACCGTAGGGAAGGCGATGGGGGCGGTCAAGATCGGTTGACGGCCTGATAAGGGTGGATAGACCTATTCGATCGCCGTCGCTTTGATCCACCATTCGGGGTGCTGGCGCGCCAGAAGCTTTGCGGCTTGGGCTGCAGACCGGCAGGTATCGAAGATGCCGAACACAGTCGCACCAGAACCTGACATGCGAGCGAAACGGCACTCGGGCAAGGCGGTGAGCGCTGCTTGTATGTCGCTGATGACCGGCAAGAGCGCGGTCGCGGCCTTTTGCATGTCGTTACGGCCCTGTTGCAGGTGCTGGACGAGCGACGAGGCGGTTAAATCCGAGCCAAGCACTGGATGGGCATGGCCGTGGAGCGCCTCGCCGGGATGGAGGCCGATTTCTTTGAAGACCGCAGGCGTCGACGAGGCTTGTCTCGGGTTGACCAAAACGGCGAAGAGGCGCGGCAAAGGCAGGGGATCAGCGAGTGCTTCACCGATGCCGCGCATCATGCGCGCTTGGCTCGCAAGGCAGACGGGAACATCGGCACCGGTTTTGATGGCGGCTTCATGGAGCGCGGGATCATTCAGCGGGATATGATTGAGCCGCGCTATGAGCCTGAGCCCCGCCGCCGCATCCGCTGATCCACCGCCCATGCCCGATGCAATCGGAAGCCGCTTGATCAGGCGAAAGGCACCGACTTTTAGAGAAGGCTTACGGTCGCGCAACCGTGTTATGGCTTTGAGAATGTGATTGTCGGATGTGTCCCCTAAGTGAGCCGCCTCAGGGCCGGTCACCTCGAGCGATAGGGCTTTGCCTTCAACCAGCTGCAGCTCGTCACCGATGCCAGCAAAAGCAACGAGGCTTTCGAGATCGTGATAGCCATCCGCGCGCCTTTGCGTGATGTGCAAGGTCAGATTTATTTTGGCGCGCGCCCGTGTTGTGCCCGTCCACGCCATAGGCGATTAGCCGCCATTGCTTGCGCCACCTGTCGCCACCGGCTCGTCAGGCAGACCATTTGCAATCTTGTCGAGAATTTTTTGCATGTCTTCAGGCTCCGCACCTAAATCACGCGCATGATTCCATTGGAATTTCGCTTCAAGCTTGCGGCCCATGCGCCAATAGACATCACCCAAATGATCATTCACCGTTGGATCAGCGGCTTTAAGCTGTACGGCTTTTTCCATCAATTGGAGCGCGTTGTCATATTGCCCAAGGCGATAAAACGCCCAGCCTAAACTGTCGACAATATAGCCGTCCGTTGGACGTTGCTCGACCGCGCGTCGCAACATGCGGAAGGCTTCATCCAGATTGCTGTTTTGTTCAATCCACGAATAGCCGAGATAATTTAAAACCAAAGGCTGCTCCGGCGAGAGTTCCAGCGCTTTACGAAAGTCAGCTTCGGCTTCGGGCCAACGCTTCAAGCGTTCATAGGCGATCCCGCGCGAGTAATAGATGCTCCAATGGCTTTGGTTCGGTGCGCCGATGGATTGCAATGCGCCGGAATAGGCTTCCGCCGCCTCTGCAAAGGCTTTCTTTGAACGATAAATATTGCCGAGTGCGATAAGCGGTTCGGTATGATCGGTCAGACGTGCATTGGTCTGTTTCAACAATGCGATGGCTTCGTCCGAGCGATTAAGCTGCTCAAGATCAAGCGCGCGTTGAATATCGGCCGATACACGCAAGGGAGAATCCGTTTGAACTTTTTCATAGGCCGAGACGGCTGAGTCCAATTGCTTCATCCGCTCATAGGTTTCTGCTATCGCGACATTGGCCGAGGCATGATCGGGTTGCAGCCATGTGGCAAGGCGCAAATAGATGAGCGAGGAGAGCTCGTCGCCGTCGCGGGTTACCGCACTGCCCAAGCCAAAGAGGACTTCGGCCGCACCATTTTTTTCATTCTTGATGCGATCTTCGAGCGGCTTGCCGGCATCGAGGCGCTCAAGCGCATCGCGCACGAGAGGATGGCGCGGCAAGATTTTGGCAATGTCCTGATAGACCGCTTTCGCCTCGTCTTTTTTGCCGAGTGCGTAGAGACTGCGGGCGTAGATATCGGCGGTCAAAATGCCGTTTCTATCGTTCTCATACGCCGATTTAATGAGGATCAGCGCTTCGTCAGCATTGCCGGATAGTTTAGCGATCAGGCCCGCATGCAGATTGCGGAAGGGGCGGGTTGCTGGATCATCGGGCATTTTCTCGATGATCTCGATCGCCTTTTTAGGATTGCCCGCACCAACCCATGCCCATGCGGTTAAAAGCGATGCGGTGAGGTCGGAATTTTTACTGCCATTGTGTTTCAGCGCCGATTTCGCCGTGTTGAATTGGCCATCGCGTATGGCGTTCACTGCCAAAATGAGCTGCACAATGCCGTTGCCTGGATTTTTACGGCTCACGGTTTGCGACATCCGAAGCGCTTCCGTCATATTGCCTTCGCCTAACAGGGTAACGAAGGCACGCTCGGCGAGATCAGCGCTATGCGGATCGAATTTGAGCGATTCCGCGTAATATTGCGCGGCAGCCGACGTATCTGACGAGAGACCTGCGACAAGGGCCGCAAGGTAATTACCCGACAGGGTATTGGCCTTCGTCAGTTCGGCCTTTGTGGATGTATCGGCCTCGGCATATGCAGGGGAGGCGAGACCGAAGGCCAAAAGGGCCAAAAGTCCCGTTAAGGCGCTAGCGGATCGCACAGAAGAACGGGGCATAGGACGGGACCAAACGCTTGAATCGTGTGTAGGCATACGATGTGGTTAACGAGTGCTCCAGCAAAATGGAAGCGAAACAATAAGGCTTCGTTACATATTTGGATAATTTGGTCCGCCACCGCCCTCTGGCGTGACCCAATTAATGTTTTGCGACGGATCCTTGATGTCGCAGGTTTTGCAATGCACGCAATTTTGCGCGTTGATCACAAATTTAGGATCGGTCTTTTTATCCGGGTTTGAATAGGTCACTTCGTAAACGCCAGCGGGGCAATAAAGCCGGGCTGGTTCGCCATAGAGCGGCAGGTTTTTGGCGATTGGAAGTGCGGCATCGGCAAGGGTGAGATGCGAGGGCTGGTCTTCCTCATGGTTGGTCGATGCCAGAAATACGGAAGAAAGCTTATCAAACGACACGACGCCGTCAGGCTTGGGGTAGGTGATTGGCTTGACCGACTTAATCAGCTTCAATGTTTCAAAATCGGCTTTGCCATGGTGGAGTGTGCCGAAAAACGAGAAGCCAAAAAGCTCATTTGTCCACATATCGAGGCCGCCGAGGGTTATGCCGATATAGGTGCCGAATTTCGACCAAAGCGGCTTCACATTGCGTACCTTGCGCAAATCGCGACCAATGGCCGAGAAACGCCAGCCGGCTTCATAATCGGTTAGCTCATCGTTTGAACGGCCTTCATGGACGGCGCTGATGATATGATCGGCCGCTTGAATGCCCGAAAGCACCGCATTGTGCGAGCCCTTGATGCGGGGAACATTCACAAAGCCTGCCGCGCAGCCGATGAGCGCGCCGCCGGGGAAGGTGAGCTTCGGCACCGACTGCCAGCCGCCTTCGGTAATCGCACGCGCGCCATAAGACAGGCGCTTGCCGCCTTCAAAAGTCTCGCGGATCATCGGATGGGTTTTAAAGCGCTGGAATTCGTCAAATGGGGACAAAGTCGGGTTTTGGTAATTGAGATGCACCACGAAACCGACGGCAACGAGATTGTCTTCGAGATGATAGAGGAAGGAGCCGCCGCCGGTTGTACCATCCAAGGGCCAACCGAACGAATGTTGGACAAGGCCTAGACGGTGCTTGTCGGGGGCGACCTGCCATAGCTCTTTAATGCCAATGCCGAATTTGGCCGGATCGCGGCCTTCATCGAGGCGGAATTTTTTGATCAGCGTCTTGGTAAGGCTGCCGCGCGCGCCCTCGGCAAACAGCGTGTATTTAGCGCGCAATTCCATGCCGCGGGTGAAACTGTCTTTCACCTCACTCTGCTTGGAAATGCCCATATCGCCGGTGGCGATGCCAACGACTTCGCCCTTTTCGCCATAGAGCACTTCGGCGGCGGCAAAGCCCGGATAGATTTCAACACCAAGCGCTTCGGCGCGGGTCGCAAGCCAACGGCAGACATTGCCGAGCGAGACGATGTAATTGCCGTGATTCGACATGAGCTTGGGCATCAGGAAATTCGGCAGACGAATGCCGCCTGCTGGTCCAAGCATCAGAAAATGATCGTCGGTTACTTCCGTTTTGATCGGAGCATCCGCGTCTGAGCGCCAATCGGGGAGGAGGCGATCAAGCCCGATGGGGTCGATAACCGCTCCCGATAAAATATGAGCGCCAACCTCGGAGCCTTTTTCGACCACGACGACCGATAGGTCTGGATTTTTCTGTTTGAGCCGGATGGCGGCGGAAAGGCCAGCGGGGCCTGCACCAACGATCACAACATCAAATTCCATGCCCTCGCGTGGGGTCATGCGTGCCTCAGCCAGATCCATGATCAATCCTTATTTGTGAATCGTGGGTTGAACGTTCTTCCCTTCCTCTATCGCAAGACTTTTCAACACTCGCAACCTATCCCGACACAGTTGCGTCATCGGACGACGAAAGACTGGAACTTTATCACCAAGACCAATAGAGTTTAGCGATGAGTATGGGATTGACCGAGGAACGCAAAATGGCGGCCGAGCTTTTGGCTTGGCACTTATCAGCGGGCGTTGACGCCGCGCTGGATGACGTCCCGCATAATCGTTTCCTAGAAGCCGCGAATGATGCGGGGGCGGCGAAAGAGACGACGAAACGGGCGGTTTCTCAGCCAGCGCAAGGCGGATCTTCATCAAGGCCGCGCGATACGGTCTCATCCATTGCGCTTGTGACGCCGAGTCCGGCGGATGATTGGATCAAGGAAGCGCGTGCGCGTGCCGCTGCGGCACATTCTCTCGATGAATTGCGCGCAACATTGGCAACATTCGAGGGATGCCCGCTCAGCCGAACGGCTAAAAGCTGCATTCTGGCCAATATAGCATCGGAAAAAAGCATTTTGGTGATCGGCGACGCGCCTGAAGCCGATGATGATCGAAGCGGTGAGGCGTTTTCAGGCCGCCCCGGCGTCTTGCTCGACGCGATGATGAAGGCGATCGGGCTGCAACGCGACACCCTTGTTTTAACAACGGCTATTCCCTGGCGCCCGCCGGGTAATCGTGCCGCTACGATGCAAGAATTAGATGTATGTGCGCCCTTCTTGCATCGGCAAATTGAATTGGTGAAGCCATCTTTTATTTTGGCGCTTGGCGCATTGCCCGCCCAATTGCTCGCAGGGCGTACGGAGAGCATGCTGAAGCTTCGCGGCCAGTGGATCGATGTCGAAAGTGGCGGTCAAAGCGTGAAAATGATGATCACGTTACCGCCGGCCTATCTCTTGCGGCAGCCGTTGCAAAAGCGGTTCGCTTGGCGTGATTTGAAGGCGTTTCGGGCGGTTGTGGGCGGGTGATTTCCTATTGGGGAGCTACGTCCTGCATAGCATGACGGATAAGGGGCTGATATTGGCCGGATGAGCCTAAACGGTTACCGTCAGGCCTCAACCGCCCCTCAATCGGGGCCACGCTCTCCCGCCCGGGAGAGGGCAGTCATCAATCAGTTCAGCTCAGACCTTAAATTCGCAACGCTCTTTGTCACAAGCGCTTCACCTGCTTCGCCTTTTAGCGTGGTGCGCAAGATAACTTCGGAAGCCTTCACCGCTGCGTCGGCAGCTGCGGCGCGAACTTCGGCCATGGCCGATGCCTCAGCTTGCGCAATGCGCTTTTCGGCCATGGCACGACGACGGGTCATGAAGGCATCAAATTCGGCGTCAACTTCGGCGGAATAGCGCGCAGCATCCGACTTGGCGCGCTCGATAATGCCTTCGACTTCCTTCTCGGCCGCGGCAAATTTCGCTTTATAGTCGTGAAACACCCGTTGCGCTTCATCGCGAAGCGCTTTTGCTTCTTCTAATTCTTTACGAATGGCGTCCGAACGCTTGTCCAGTGCGCCAATCATCGTCGAAAATGCACCGAAACGATACAGCACGCCTAGGAAAACAACGAAAGCGATGGCAACCCAAACTTCAGCGTCCATGGTAGCCGTCCCCTTTAAGCGTTCGAAACATGGCTGACGGCAGCGGAAGCATCCGCAGCGCTCGGCGTTTGGCCGGTCAGATGTTGAATAATAGCAATCGTCGATTCAGTAGCGATCTCACCGACATTTTGCATGGCTTTGGCTTTATTGGCCGCAATCGTATGCTCTTCGGCATCGAGATTGGCGGTCAGCTCGGCATCAAACGCTTTGCGCCGGGCCATAATCTCGGCATTGAGCTTATCGCGTGTGCTCTGCCCGATTTCTTCGGCATGCGCATGCGCATCGGCCAAGGCTTTTTCAAACGCCGCGATGGCTTCTTCGGTTTCGGCACGTAAGCGCGCTGCCTCAGCAAGGTCACCTTCGTGAGCTGCTTTGCGGGCGGCTAGAATACCTTCCACACGCGGCAAGCCGACGCGGGACATTAATACATAGAGGGCGCCAAAGATGATGGCCAGCCAAAGCAATTGGCTGCCGAAGGTGGAAGGGTCAAAAGGAGGGAACACGCCGCTCGCGTGGCCACCATCATGACCGACTTCGGTATTCGTCTGTTCTGTCGAAGCCATTATCTCTTCTCGCGCTTAGGACCAATGAATAAGGGCCGAAGGGGCGGCTGAACCGCCCCAATGGCAATAACCTTACTTGATCACGAAGAGCAGCAAGATCGCGACAAGGAACGCGAAAATGCCAAGACCTTCGGCAAGAGCTGCACCGATAAAGGCGCGGCCGAACTGGCTGTCCGAAGCAGATGGGTTACGCAGCGCGCCCGACAAGAAATTGCCGAAAATCACGCCGACGCCGATGGCAGCGATGCCCATGCCGATAGCCGCGAGACCAGCGCCGATATATTTTGCAGAGACGGGATCCATGGTGTGCTCCTATGAGATGGTTGGATCAGTGGGATAGATAACCAGGCACTGAGGTTAGTGACCGGGATGGATCGCGTCGTTGAGATAGACGCAAGTGAGAATGGCGAAAACATAAGCCTGCAAGAAGGCCACGAGAAGTTCGAGTGCCGATAGAGCAACCGTCATCGCGAAAGGCAATGGCGAAAGAATAACCGCCCACGTACCCGATGCCAAAAGCATCGCGACGAAGCCGCCAAACACGTTCAGCGTAATGTGTCCAGCGAGCATGTTGGCGAACAAACGAACCGAAAGGCTGATCGGGCGCGAAATGAACGAAATCACTTCGATCAACACAAGCAAGGGCAATAACACCGGCGAAACGCCCGATGGCACAAACAGACCCAAGAAATGCAGGCCGTTTTTATAAAAGCCATAGAGAATGACGGTAAGAATAACGATCGCTGCCAGCGCGAAGGTTACGATGATGTGGCTCGTGACGGAGAAAGTGAACGGGATCAAGCCAATCAGATTGGCGATCAACACGAACATAAAGAGCGAGAAGACCAGCGGGAAGAAGCGCATGCCTTCATGACCCGCCGAGCCGCGTACGGTTGTTGCGACAAACTCATAAGCCACTTCGCCAAGCGATTGGAGGCGACCTGGCACAAGCGCCTTTGGCGCCGTTCCAAAGATCATGACAAACGTAGCGACCACCAAAATGGCGATCATATAAGCTGCCGAATTCGTGACCGTTAAGCCCCCGACATGGAACATCGGTTCGATCACAAACTGGTGGATGGGGTCGATTGCCCCTTCGCTTTCAGCCGCCACGTTCTTCGCTCCTCGTCACGTCAAATCAGACCGTCTGATTTGAAGAATTTCATTTCCGCTTTACGGACACGCTTGCCGATTTCATCATGTTCCAAAACCCGGCTGCAACGCCCAGTATCAGAAACACAATCAAAAACAAAGGCGACATACCCGACCATTGATCAAGTTGCCAACCGATAATTGCGCCAACCAGCACGCCAGACACCAATTCCGCTAACATGCGGAAGCCTTGGCCCATGGCTTTACCCGTTTCGCCACCGATTGCGGATTGCTCCGCGTCTCGTTTGACGGTTTCGGCTGATTCCAACCGTTTCTTCTCGATCGCGCCCGAAAGTCGTTCGAGCCGCTCGTGAAGATCCCGATCCTCACCCTTGCCGTGATCGACCTCTTTCATTTGACCACTTTCTGCGAAGACACGATGACGCGCTCAACGCTTATTCACCCGAAACCGGGCAAACACGAATTTTGGTCGACCGAGCCGAGGTCAAGCCTGCCCTTTCAGGCGCGCGTAACATAGTTTTTGCCCCTACCCCTGTCAAGGCGAGTTAGGTATCATTTAAGCGTTTGAATTTATTGATTTTTTGCCTTTTGGAACAGGCTTATGAAACTTTTGTCGGACGGGAATTTTTTTGAGGGTGGTTTTGCGGCGTGATAACGTGTCTTATCACCTGAGCGTAGAAAATAATTGTCCATTATAAATAGAAGAATGGTGTTACGTTGACACAAAGAACGACCTTGGTTCAGTATTAACCACATGAAACCACATTAGGGATTTCATCATGACTGCGTTTACGGTCCGGTTGCCGGACGAAACTGCAAGAGATCTCGACCAACTTGCCCAGAAAATGGACCGTTCGCGGGCCTACCTCGCTACCAAAGCAATTGAGGATTATGTCTCGCGCGAATCCTGGCAATTGGCTGAAATTGAAGCCGGTATTGCTGAGGTCGACAAAGGTGAGTTTGCCGAACCAGCAGAGGTTGCACGGGTTATTGCTAAGTTTATGGCTCCACTTCGCTCAACATGAGCAAGCGTACTATTCGTTGGAGTAAACGGGCCTTAAGGAGGCTTGAGCAGATCGGCACGGTTATCGCCAAAGATAATCCGTTGGCAGCCGCTCGTGTTGTTGCTCGGTTATCGATAGCGGTTGAGGCGCTCGCCGATCAGCCGGCGCTGGGCCGAGTCGGCAGGATTACCGAAACCCGAGAATTGGTATTTGCAGATATTCCGTATCTCATTCCTTACCGTGTCTCGGGGACCGATATTTTAATTTTGACGATCCTCCACGGTGCACAGAAGCATCCCGACGAGCTTTAGGTTAAACTCAAGAAGCCTGTAACAACTCTTCCGCCCCGCCCAAATCCACCGATACCAGCTGGCTCACCCCGCGTTCGGCCATGGTGACGCCAAAGAGGCGGTTCATGCGGGCCATGGTGATCGGGTTGTGCGTAATGACGATGAAGCGCGTCTCGGTGGTGCGGGCCATATCGTTCAGCAAATCGCAATAGCGCTCAACATTGGCGTCATCGAGTGGGGCGTCGACTTCGTCGAGCACGCAAATCGGTGATGGATTGGTCAAAAAGACCGCGAAAATCAGCGCAATCGCCGTCAAAGCCTGCTCGCCGCCGGAAAGCAGCGACATGGTCGACGGCTTTTTGCCGGGCGGATGAGCCAGAATTTCGAGGCCCGCTTCGAGCGGGTCATCTGATTCGATCAGCTCAAGCCGCGCCGTGCCGCCGCCGAAAAGCGAGACGAAGAGGCGTTCGAAATGGGTTTTCACCTCTTCAAACGCCGTCAAAAGGCGCTCGCGGCCTTCGCGGTTCAGGCTGCCAATGGCCGAGCGCAGGCGGCGAATGGCTTCAACAAGCTCGTTTTGCTCCGTCGAAAGGGCGTTTTTGCGATCCTCGATCTCGGTCAATTCTTCGTCGGCGCGAAGATTGACGGCACCTAACCGCTCGCGCTCGCCCTTGAGCTGATCGAGGCGGTTGACGGTTGATTCGCGGCCCTCGTCAGACTTTTCAAACGCGTTGCCGATACGAATGGCCAATTCTTCGGCTGTTTCTTCAAACCGCTCTTGGATCGAAGCAATCGACATATTGAGCGCTTCGCGGGCTGATTCGAGCCGCAATTCGCTTTTCACCTTGTTTTCGCGGGCGGCCATGAAGGTGGCGAGCGCCTCTTTGGCTTCCCGATCAGCTGCCGACAAGGCTGTTTCAGCAACGGCCAATGCGTCCGCTTTGGCTTTTCGCGCGGCGGTGGCGGTGTCGATTTCATCCGCAAGCGAGCGGCGGCGTTCGGCGAAGACTTCTGGCGCATCGACCAGCGACGCGCGTTCGGTCTCGATTTCGGTGCGGCGCTTGGAGAATTCTTCGTTTTGCGCGGCAGCACGTGTCTTACGATCGGCCCAACCGGCTTTTTCTCGCGTGATGGCCTGGCGACGCTGCGTGCGCAGATCGATTTCGCGGGCGAGGCTTTTGACGGAAGCTGCTGCTTCGGCCACGGAGGTGCGTTGGGTTTGGGCCTCGGCGCGGGCCGCTTCCAACCTCGCCTCAATGGCTCTCGAGTCGGGGAGCGCGTCTTTTTGCGCGACGGAGAGGGCTAAACGACCATCGGTTTCTGAAATTTCACGCTCAAGGCGGGCTTTTGCATCTTCCAGAGCCGAACGCTTCGTGACTTGCTCGTTCTGGCGGCGCTCGGCGCTTGAACGCTTGTCGCGCAGCGTGTCGACGATCTGGCGCGCGATGCGAACGGAAGCGATGGCTTTGTTTTCAGCTTCAACCGCTGCTTTGACCGCTTCGCTCGCCTCTTGATAGGCCGCTTGCAGTTCTTCTGCGTCAGCGCGTGCTTTTGTTGCCTCGATTTCGAGGTCGCCTAAGCGATTTTTCTCAGCGAGGCGGCGGGCAGCGGGCGTTGGCGCATCGGCTTTGGCGGTGAAACCATCCCAACGCCAGACGTCGCCTTCTTGCGAGACTAGGACTTGGCCGGGCTTAAGCTCAGCGCGCAACCGCTCGCCATCGGCTTTCGACACAAGACCGGTTTGCCGCAACCGGCGGGTAAGGGCGTCGGGCGCTTGAACGCTTTGGCCAAGCGATGTGGCGCCTTGCGGAAGGGCAGGGTCGCCGTCTCCCGAGCCCGGATTGGACCAATGGGCGGGGGCTGAAGGATCAATCGAGGCTTCAAGATCATCGCCCAAGGCCGCACCAAGTGCTGCTTCAATGCCCTTTGCGACGGTGAGATTGTCGAGAAGCGAAGGCCAGCTTTTGTCATCGCCCGATGAGAGAAGCTTGGTGAGGGTGCGAATTTCGGTTTCGAGCTGTTGCGCGCGGCGCTCGGCATCTTGCAAGGGCGAGCGCAACGAAGCTTCGGTTTCGCGCGCAACCGCCAAGCTCTGACGCGACGTCTCGGCCGTGGCCTCGGCCGTGGCGAAAGACGCGGTAGCCTCGTCATATTCCGCTGCGATCATGCGGATTTCGAGGTCGTTGTCGATCGTTTCGCGAACGGTGTCGAGATCCTGCGAGGTTTTGGCGAGATCGGCGCGCAACCGCACAAGGCGCTCGGTTTCCGAGCGGATCATCGCATCGACCGAGGTTTGACGCGTCAAAAGCTCGGTCATCTCGCTCTGGGCTTTGGCGAGCGCTGATTCGGCCTCTTTCAGTGCTGCTTCGCGCTCGACGAGGCGGGCGGCGGCTTCCTGGCTGGCCGTTTGAGCCGTTTCGAGCTCAACGGCTAGATTGGTTTCTTCGGTATCAAGCGCGGTGATGGCGCGATCCGCATCGGCGACCAGCAGGTTTTCGCGCTCCAAATCGCGCTGCATTTCGGTGGCGCGGCGCTCAAGCTCAATCAGGCGCTGGCGGGCGCGTTCTTCGTCCGATTGCAGCGTTTCGCGCGCAACCAGAAGGCGTTGGAGCACGGCGGCGGCGACCGTTTCGGCTTCGCGCAAGCCGGGCAGGGCTTCGGCGGCGACGGCCTGGTTTTTGGCGGTTTCGGCCTGGGTGAGGCCCAAACGGGTCAAAGCGTCGATGTCGGCTGC
>CAIRGA010000010.1 GCA_903877935.1 uncultured Hyphomicrobiales bacterium | reverse complement strand
CTTAGCTCAGCTGGTTAGAGCGGCGGTCTCCAAAACCGCAGGTCGAGAGTTCGATTCCCTCAGCCCCTGCCATTTTTGCAAAAGCCCTAGCGCCTGCGCTGGGGCTTTTGTTTTAAAATCAGGCGCGAGCTAGCCTTGACCGGTTTGCGCTTTACGCCTATAGAGTCGCGCTTTCCACGACATGATTGAGGTGACAGCGGTTTTGCGGGTCACGGCGTCATGCGCGGAAGGTGAATTTTAATCCCGGGGTAAATGATGGCCGGCTCTTCGTCTAACCGCTTTTCGCTCATGCACTTCATTAATGATGTGCGTTCGGAAACGAAAAAAGTGACCTGGCCAACCCGCAAGGAAACGATGGTCACCACCGCCATGGTATTTGTCATGGTTATTGTGGCGAGCGCCTTTTTCTTGCTCTCGGATATGGTAATCCACTGGGCCGTTGGCCTTGTGCTTGGCTTCGGCCGGTAGGAATTTCGAATAATGGGCAATCGTTGGTATATCGTTCACGCTTATTCGAATTTTGAGAACAAGGTGGCGCAGTCGATCCGGGACCAAGCGGTCCAACGGAACCTCGCCGACAAGTTCGAGGAAGTTATGGTCCCGACCGAAAAGGTCGTGGAAGTGCGCCGTGGCCGCAAGGTTGACACGGAACGCAAGTTTTTCCCCGGTTACGTGCTGGTTAAGTGCGATTTGACCGATGATGTGTACCATTTGATCAAGAACACCCCGAAAGTCACAGGTTTTCTGGGTCAGGATAATAAGCCGATGCCGATTTCCGACCGTGAGGCGGAGCGCATCAAGGGGCAGGTGGCCGAGGGTGTTGATCGTCCAAAGCCGTCCGTCAGCTTCGAAGTGGGCGAAAATGTCCGCGTGGCCGATGGTCCGTTTGCGTCCTTCAGTGGCGTTGTCGAGGAAGTCGATGAGGCACGCGCCCGTCTCAAGGTCGCCGTGTCGATCTTTGGCCGCGCAACGCCGGTCGAACTGGAATATGGTCAGGTCGAAAAGGTCTGACTATAAAGGGGTAGGGCTGTGCGTCCTACTTGATAGCAGTGTGGCAGGGAGTTTTTGAGGCTTTGCCGGCTTCAAAACAAAACCCGGACCACGCACCATAACCGGCCCGGGGCACTTAAAAGTGCATCTTGGGCATAAAAGGAGAGTGGATAATGGCAAAGAAGATCGCGGGTTACGTGAAGCTTCAGGTTCCGGCAGGTGCCGCGAATCCGTCGCCTCCAATCGGTCCGGCGCTCGGTCAGCGCGGATTGAACATCATGGAGTTCTGCAAGGCGTTTAACGCCAGAACAGCGCAGATGGAGAAGGGCACGCCGATTCCGGTGGTTATTACCGCCTATCAGGATCGTTCCTTCACCTTTGAGACCAAACTTCCTCCGGTTTCCTTCTATCTGAAGAAGGCTTCGGGTATTGCCAAGGGGCATACGACGACGGGTCGCGGTACGATCGGCAAGATCACGCAGGCCCAGATCAATGAGATCGCCAAGGCAAAAATGCCTGATCTTAACTGCTCCACTGTCGAGGCTGCGGCCGCGATGATCACTGGTTCTGCCCGTTCTATGGGCCTTGAGATCGTAGGTTAAGCATCATGTCAAAATCAAAGAGAGTAGTGGCGGGATCCGCCGGCATTGAACGCACAAAGCTCTATCCGCTCGACGAAGCCGTAAAGCTCGTCAAGGAGAAGGCCAATGCAAAATTCGACGAAACCATCGAAGTTGCGATGAATCTTGGCGTTGATCCTCGCCATGCGGACCAGATGGTTCGTGGCGTGTGCATCCTGCCAAACGGTTCGGGTCGTACGCTTCGCGTCGGCGTGTTCGCACGCGGTGCTAAGGCGGACGAAGCAAAGGCAGCCGGTGCGGACGTTATCGGCGCAGAAGATCTCGTCGAGATCGTCAATGGCGGCAAGATCGATTTCGATCGTTGTATTGCGACCCCGGACATGATGCCGCTCGTCGGTCGTCTTGGTAAGGTGCTCGGTCCGCGCGGCATGATGCCAAATCCTAAGGTTGGCACGGTGACCATTGACATCGCCGGCGCAGTTGCAGCCGCTAAGGGCGGTTCGGTTGAATTCCGCGTTGAAAAGGCAGGCATCGTGCACGCCGGTATCGGCAAGGCTTCGTTCTCGGCTGAAAAGCTTTCCGAGAACATCAAGGCTTTCGTTGACTCGGTTGCGAAGGCCAAGCCAGCGGGTTCGAAGGGAACCTATCTTGAGCGTATCGCGATTTCTTCGTCGATGGGCCCTGGCGTGAAGGTTGATCTTTCATCCGTCACCGGCGCGTAATTTTTCTACGCTTTTAATGAGTTTAACAGGCCCCGAAGTCGCTTCGGGGCCTGTTTCATGTGAATCTTTTGGAACGTGTCGGGTGGCTAATGCCAAAATTTTGGCAATTGGGGCTTGGCATTCGAAGCGAACCGGTCTAAGGAGACCACTCGATGTGCGTGATATGCGCAATCCGTGAGGAAAGCGCTAAAACCCGCGTGGCCTAAAAACCATGCGATCGATTGGCCGACAGGCAAGGGGGCAACTTCTTGTCCGTGTCGGCTATATCCTGTCCGAGACTGCAGGTGAGCGCTTCAAAAGAGTAATCTTTCGAAGGGCTCTTAATTCGAATGGACCTGCATAGACGGAGAAAACCAGTTTCGGGGCGGATTTTGCGATCCTAAATCCCCCAAAAGGGTTTGAACCAGCTACCGGGCGCCGGGCATCAGCCGGGCCTACCGGGGACAGACGCGTCGGAAGCGCCGATAGGGCAAGTGGTTCGCCACCTGATCGTATCGGCTTTGTGCAACCGGCGGGACAATCGTCCCCGCCAACCGGAGAGAGCCCCGTGGATAAAGCGGCAAAAACTGAGCTCGTCGGCACACTGAACGGTATTTTCAATACCACCAGCGTTCTTGTCGTTGCTCATTATTCTGGTCTCACGGTCGCCCAGATGCAGGATTTGCGTAAGCAGATGGCTGCAGAAGGCGCCACTGTGAAGGTCACGAAAAACCGCCTGGCCAAAATTGCTCTCGAAGGCACGCAGATTGCTTCGGTTGGATCCCTTCTCAAGGGCCCAACCTTGCTGGCTTACTCCAGCGATCCTGTTGCAGCTGCCAAGGTCGCCGTCAATTTCGCCAAGACCAACGACAAGCTCGTTATTCTCGGCGGCGCGATGGGTACGACCTCTCTGAACGTTGACGGTGTCAAGGCGCTTGCCACGATGCCATCTCTCGACGAACTGCGCGCGAAGCTCGTTGGCCTGATCCAGGCTCCAGCGACCAAGATTGCTCAGCTCTCGACCGCGCCGGCTGCCAAGCTTGCACGGGTGTTCGGAGCCTATGCCAAGAGAGATGCGGCCTAAGGCCCATTACCCATAACAACTGGTTTAAACCTACATCTAAAAGGACACTAACATGGCCGATCTCAACAAGCTCGTTGACGAACTCTCAGCGTTGACCGTTCTCGAAGCCGCTGAACTTGCTAAGCTTCTCGAAGAAAAGTGGGGCGTTTCTGCTGCTGCCGCTGTTGCCGTTGCTGCAGCGCCTGCTGCTGCTGGCGCTGCAGCCGCTGCTGAAGAGCAGACCGAATTCACGGTCGTTCTTGCTGCAGCAGGCGACAAGAAGATCGAAGTGATTAAGGAAGTCCGTGCGATCACGGGTCTTGGCTTGAAAGAAGCAAAAGATCTCGTTGAAGCGGCTCCAAAGCCACTCAAGGAAGGCATCTCGAAGGACGAAGCTGCCAAGATCAAGGAAACCCTTGAGAAGGTTGGCGCGAAGGTCGAGCTTAAGTAATCGGGCTTTTGGTGCTCAGCATCTCCGCCACGCGGCGGTTGTCCCTGACCCAATTGCGTTGAAAAAAGCGGTCCCGGGGGGATTTTTCCCCCGGGACCGTGTCGTTGTCGACAAAGGCCTTTAAAGGGCCATGTTTGTCGGCTGTTAAGATGTTGATCTTTTTGTCAGCGGAATTGGCCGCTGCCGGTCGCGCCGAAAAGTCGGGCGCGGGGCAGGCGGAATTCCCTAGAAGCGAGGAACGAAATGGCTCAGACCTTCACCGGACGGAAGCGTGTGCGCAAGTTCTTCGGGCATATCCGCGAAGTAGCGGTTATGCCGAACCTCATTGAGGTTCAGAAGGCCTCCTATGACCAGTTTCTCCAAGTCGAGGAACCTGTCAGTGG
>CAIRGA010000009.1 GCA_903877935.1 uncultured Hyphomicrobiales bacterium | reverse complement strand
CCGGCTACACGATAAAAGGTGTTCAACGGATCCTGAAAGATCAGGGCACGAAGCATGTCCAGACCATTGGACGGACCGGACAGATTGAAGCAGCTGAGATAAAACCCGCAGTGTCGGAGCCCGTGACGGTGCCCGCGCCGGCACCGATTGCACCTTCATCGCCCGCTATCCGCCAGCGCGACGAGGATGTGATACTGGTCTCTCCCTTAAAGCCTAGGCCCAGCCCTGAGCCGGCACCATCGCGTGCCCCTGCGCCAGGTTCGGCCGAGGATTTGGCTGCTCTCATTGCGCCGGGCTTACGAGCTCCAAAACGAACCGTAAAACGTAAGCCTCCCCAACTTGGCTTGTTTGGGGACGATGAGAGCGAGGACGGCGCGCTATCCCCGCAAGCCATGGCGCGGATGCTGCCATCTGCATGGCAGGGAGCATCTGTCTCGACCCAAGTATCAGGCAAGCTTGAAACGGCCATGATGGAATTGGAAGAATGCAGTCGCCTGATTGCCACCGCGAGATTGGTAACAAGCGGCGACGAGATCTAAGCCTTTATTAAGAATGTTTATATATTCCGTAACGTCATGCATACATGGCGTATCGTCTTCTTATGCGGGTTTTTGCTTGTCGCAGGCGCGAGTAGCGTTGCGGCTGCTGAATTACCATCACGCTTTGACTTCTGTGGCGAAGGTGAGCCTAAGCGCCATATACGGATCGCCATCTTCGATGAACAACAAGACTCGTGGAATGTAGTCCTAACCACGAATGGTCGGAACGAACCGGCTAAAGCAACGCCTTATATTTTTGGTAACGTGCCCCCCGTGAAGGCTTTCTGATCGCCATTCTACCGAAGGCTAAAACACCGCCCATCCTCATTTTCGATGATGGCCACGCAGAATGGGCTGGTCGGCTGTATTTTACGTGCCGGTAACGCTGGCTTCAACCGCTCTATTTTATCCGCGCGGACGCTTGCATGGCGAAGGGGTGAACACTATAACGCGTCCCAGTCGGAGTGTAGCGCAGCCCGGTTAGCGCACTAGTCTGGGGGACTAGGGGTCGTAGGTTCGAATCCTATCACTCCGACCAATTATTTCCGATATGAGTTCGGACGCCCTTGGATTATTCGTCGTCTGGATCTGGTCGCTCCATCCAACGGATCAGGGGCATAAGCGGTATGATCCACGCTAATCCTGCAACAGCGTAGTAAAGATCTTGCCAGATTTTATCGGCTTCCTGGAGGCGGCCTTGTGCGATCAGCATCGCCACGAGGCTATAGACGCAGACGAAAACAAGCATCGTAATGGCGCCGATGAATTTACGGGTTCTACGGCGCATCGGCTTTTCCTTGTTTAACATGCGGCATGACGGTTGTTGCAGGGCGCCACGCGCGGGACTATGAGAGCGGCAGGCTTTTGTTTCAAGTCCCGAAAGGCGCTTTCCATGCGTTCTGCCGTCGCATCTTCCTCGCCGATGCCCTCAATTGATGTAACGATCCGTGGCCATGGCCCTTTAAGGGCTTGGCTGTTCGCGATGGCGGGCCTTGTCTTTTTGATGGTTGTTGTGGGGGGCGCGACACGGCTTACAGGATCAGGCCTTTCGATTACCGAATGGAACCCGATTATGGGCGCCATTCCGCCGCTCTCCGATGTCGCGTGGCTCGAGGCGTTTGAAAAATACAAAGCCATCCCACAATATAAGCTCGTAAACGCGGGAATGGAGCTCGCGGATTTCAAATTTATTTTTTGGTGGGAATGGTCGCACCGTCAATTGGGTCGCGCCATTGGTGTGTTGTTTGCACTCGGCTTTTTTGGGTTTTTGGCCGCGGGCCAATTGCGCGGACGCTTGGCTCTAAGCGTTCTTGGTATAGGCCTCCTCGGTGGACTTCAAGGCGGCATTGGTTGGTTGATGGTACGATCCGGCTTGGATGATGGGATGACGGCGGTTACTCCCATTAAGCTGATGTTTCATCTCACGACCGCATCGATCATTTATACTTTACTGTTAATGGTTGCCACGGGACTCGGGCGCTCCAAAGGCGAAGTGGCAACGGGCGGTGTTAAGCGAGGTGCATCTCTTGTGCTTATTTTAGCACTCTTGCAAATCGCCCTTGGTGCTTTGGTGGCAGGATCAAAGGCCGGTCTTACGTGGAACACATGGCCTTTGATTGACGGTCAATTCGTGCCACGCTCTGAACTTCTTTTTTCAGTCTCGCCTTGGATTGAAAATTTCGTCGATAATACGGCTTTGGTGCAGTTCAACCATCGCATGACAGCCTATTTGCTCTTGGTAGTTGCTCTTTGGCACGGTTGGCACGTTGCGCGCTTAATGCCCGATACAAGCGCACAAAGGCGTGCGGTTTCAAATGCTTGGTTGGTTGGCATGCAAGCGGTTATTGGCATTACGACATTGCTTTACGCCGTGCCGCTTTGGTTGGGCTTGCTGCATCAAGCCTTTGCGTTTGTGGTATTAGGAATGTTCGCGGTTCATCGTTCAGCCTTAGCGCGTGGATAATCAACGATAGACGAGCACTGGAAGGGTTGAGTGGGTTAGCACCTTTTGTGTTTCAGAACCCAGCAAGATCGATTGTATACCCTTGCGTCCATGCGATGCCATCGCGATTAAATCACATTTATGCTTTTTGGCCGTTGCGATGATGGCCTCATAGGGATGATCGCTTTCGACGTCGATACGATGGCATGTAACGCCACGTTGCGTAGCAAGAGCCTCGACCCTGTCAAGTATCGCTTTCGCTTCGGCTTTAGCATGTTCATGATAGATCGCCGGTGAATCGGTAAGCATCTCGGTTTCAAGGGTCAGTGTATGAAAAGGTTCAAACACGGTGAGTGCCGTAACTTCGGCACCAATCGCTTTGGCAAAATCAAGCCCTTGCTTAACCGCTGTTGTAGCCAGTGATGATCCATCGGTTGGGATCAGAATATGCTTATACATGAAGCGTCGCCCTTCTCTGCTTTATCCTTTGAAGGGACTGTGGCAGAGGGGCGACGCTAAGGCTTTGATGAAGATCAATTTGTGCGATTTAGTGAGCAGCCAAAGCTTGATCGAGATCGGCGATCAGATCGGCAACGTCTTCAATGCCAACCGAGAGACGCACCACCTCGGGACCCGCACCGGCAATTGTTTTTTCTGCATCGCTCAATTGACGATGCGTTGTAGAAGCCGGATGAATGACAAGCGAGCGCGTGTCGCCGACATTGGCTAAGTGCGAGAATAGTTTAAGATTGGCAACAAGCTTTATGCCAGCTTCATATCCGCCTTTTACGCCAAAGGTGAACACAGCACCTGAACCCTTTGGAGTGTAGCGCTGAGCAAGGGCATGATATTTATCGCCTTCAAGGCCGGGATATGACACCCAAGCAACACTAGGATGCTTTGCAAGATGTTTTGCAACCGCGAGTGCATTATCGCAATGACGCTGCATGCGCAGTGGAAGTGTCTCAATGCCCGTCAGCAACAAGAACGAATTGAACGGTGAGATCGCAGGTCCGAGATCGCGTAGACCTAGAACTCGGCAGGCGATTGCGAAGGCAAAATTACCAAAAGTTTCTCCAATTACCATGCCATTATATTCTGGCCGAGGGGTTGAGAGCAGTGGATATTTGCCGGATGAAACATAATCGAAATTACCACCATCAACGATCAAGCCGCCAATGGAATTACCATGTCCACCTAGGAATTTCGTCGCGGAATGAACGACGATATTGGCACCATGTTCAAATGGCTTGATGAGGTAAGGGGTCGCAAGCGTATTATCAACGATGAGGGGAACGCCCGCTTTTTTAGCAATTGCCGCGATACCCATAATATCGGTGATAACGCCGCCCGGATTGGCAATCGACTCGATGAAGATGGCTTTCGTCTTAGGCGTGATGGCGGACTCAAAGGTCGATAGATCATCAGGATCAGCCCATTTCACACGCCAGTCAAAGCTTTTATAGCTGTGGTTGAATTGGTTGATCGATCCGCCATAGAGTTTCTTCGAAGCGATGAATTCGTCACCCGGCTGCATCAATGTATGGAACACTAGAAATTCAGCAGCGTGACCGGAAGCAACGGCAAGCGCAGCCGTGCCACCCTCAAGCGCTGCTATACGGCCTTCGAGCGCTGAGCTCGTTGGGTTCGTGATTCGCGTATAAATATTTCCGAATGCTTGCAGACCAAACAAGGAAGCGGCATGATCTACATCATCGAACACGAAGGACGCGGTCTGATAGATGGGGGTAACGCGGGCGCCCGTTGAAGCATCGGGTGCAGCGCCAGCATGAACGGCGAGTGTTGCAAATCCTGGGGTGTGTTCGGTCGTCATGGTTCGTTTCCTTGGTTGGCAATAAATAAGTTTAAACGGTACGTATGTTCTTTTTAGCGAACGAAATATGATACGTCAACAGCCTCTTTTTCGCCGAATTTATTATTTTATAGGGATGTATCATCTTCAACAATAACGGGAGAGTTCCATATGGCCGACCCAAACCAATCGCCAATGCCTACAATTTCACGTGATATTATAAATCTTTATGACCATTTTACCCATGGTGACATGGATCGTCGCTCGTTCATGAGCCAACTCGCAAGGCTTGCGGGATCAACCACGGCGGCCGTCGCTCTTCTCCCGTTCCTGCACAATGATTACGCTTATGCGGAAACAGTTAAGCCCGATGATCCGCGTCTTTTGACGGAGGAGGGCGTTGCCGTTGAGGGTGGCGAAAAGGGCCTTACCGGCTATCTGGCCCGCCCAAAAATAGGGGGAACACGATCAACCGTTCTGGTCATTCACGAAAACCGCGGTCTAAACCCTCATATAAAAGACATTACGCGCCGCATTGCCCTCGAAGGGTATCTCGCCTTTGGTCTTGATGTTCTTTCGCCTGATGGGGGTACACCATTAGATGAGGATAAAGCGCGCGATATGTTCGCGAAGCTGACGGTCGAGGTTGCAACCGCACGGGCAATTTCGGCGGTTCGCTTTCTTGCCGGCTATCCACAATCAAACGGAAAGGTAGCGGCTATCGGCTTTTGTTGGGGTGGTGGCATTGTGAACCTTGTCGCAACAGGTGAGCCTAACTTGAAGGCAGCTATTTCGTACTACGGGCCACAGCCGCCTGTAGAACGTGTCGCATCGATTAAAGCAGCCATGTTGTTGCATTATGCCGGACTGGATCAAAGAATTGATGCTGGTATTCCAGCCTATAAAGCAGCGCTTGATGCCGCTAAAATTCGCTACGAACTTTATACCTACGAAGGGGTGGATCACGCGTTTAACAATGACACCAATTCAGCACGGTATAATAAGGATGCGGCTGACAGTGCATGGTCAAGAAGTGTAGCATTTTTGAAGCGCGAGTTAGGGTAAGGTTGCAGCTCAAATCGTTCGCTTCTGCCAACTCTTTGCGCCAAGCATTGGCCGCTTGGAGGATATCAGGCCTGTGTTAACACCGTTCCAACCAATCTCACCAGAAAACCTACCATATTCGATTTTCGGGCACCGATTCATAATAACAGTAACGCCTTTGGCCTCTGCCTTAGCAGCCGCTTCGTCGTTCCTAACGCCCAATTGCATCCATATCACTTTAGGCGATGGCTCAAGGGATAATGCCTCATCGGTAATCGGTCCGGCCGCTTCTGAATTACGGAAAATTTCAACCATGTCGATCGGGTCCGGAATATCGTTGAGAGAGGCATAAACTCTTGTGCCAAAAAACTCTTGGCCTGCTAATCCCGGATTGACGGGGTAGAGCGTATAGCCCTTCTCAATCAGATATTTCGTTACAAAATAACTTGGTCTTACGGTGTTGCTCGAAAAGCCGACGAGCGCGATGCTTTTCACGGATTTCAAAATGCTATGGATGACATTGTCGGGATAAGAATCATGGCGGGTCGGATCAAAACTCATTGCCCTGTCCATTTAGGCTGACGTTTCTCAATGAATGCACCGATACCTTCTTCGGCATCGCGCGCTAGCATATTGTCGACCATGACCCGCGAGGCATGGATGTAAGCATCCTTTATCGTCATCTCAGCCTGTTCATAAAAAGCGCGTTTGCCGATCGAAACGGTAAGGGGTGATTTTGTCGCGATACGATGCGCCATCGCTTCCGCCTCGGCTAGTGCGTTACCAGCTGGCATTACGCGGTTGACGAGGCCAAACCGCAGGGCTTCATCCGCTGAGATCATCTCGCCCAGCAATAGCATTTCCATCGCGTGTTTCCGAGACAGGTTGCGTGATAAGGCGACCATTGGCGTAGAACAGAAGAGGCCAATATGCACGCCTGGTGTAGAGAATTTTGCAGTGTCAGCTGCGACGGCGAGGTCGCATGATGCAACCAGTTGGCATCCGGCGGCAGTCGCTACACCTTCAATGGCGGCTATCACGGGCTGCGGTAGCGACAAAATCATCTGCATCATCGTGGCGCATCGGTTCAGTATGTCTTCAAAATAGCCGCGTCCCCGATCTGGATCGGCTCGGCGCGCTGTCATTTCTTTGAGGTCGTGGCCTGCCGAAAATACTGGGCCGTTGGCAGCCAAAATGACGGCACGAATATCATCGCGCGCAGCGATCAACGTGAAGCTCTCGGTTAATGCAGCCAGCATGGCTTCCGATAGGGGATTGCGCGACGCCGGTCGGTTGAGGGTGAGAACGACGTAGCCGTCGCGCTCGGTAATAAGAAGGGGATCGGTCATGGTCATGGCGGAAAGGTTCGCGCCAATAAAGCCTGCCGTCAAGCGTCGTATTTTTCCCTGAAGGCGTGAGGAGTGTCCGCCGGCAGGCACCTGATTGTTTCGACAGGTTGAAGGCTATTCATAAGGAGCGCTCTCGTTGCCCAATAAGCCTTATTCATGATGAAAAGCTGAGTGCGGCTGCCCTTGACCGGGGGGCGACGGCGACACTCGTCGGTAGCTTTTTTGGGCCTATCGCCACAATTTTCACATCGTCATCCGCAATAAATCGGCTTGATTTGCCGAAAATGCTGGTCTTTTCTGGCTTTCCGATTATGATTTCAGTCGCGCTACATGTCGATGCGAGGCGCGTGTTGCAGGGCCTGAAATCATGAACGACGGTGTATTGGTCTTTTCTTATGCATGGCTTGCTGTGGTTGCAGCTTTTGGGCTGACATTGATGGCTGTCTCCATCAAATACGACCGCGTTCCCGGCGATCAAAAGCCTTAATCCGTTTTGCAATTCCCGGTGACGCAAACTTCCCGACTAGCTCTTCACGATATCGACGCGTTTCTACGCCGCGATTTTCCGCAGCTCTACATTCACGGTGATATTTTCTCGGTGATCGAGATTGGCCACGGTATGTGCCGGATGCAGATGGCTTATCACGAGAGCCAACTCCGGCCGGGCGGGACGATCTCCGGTCCGGCGATGATGGCCTTAGCCGATGTAGCTCTCTATGTTGCGCTTTTAGGAGCGATTGGAGAGGTGCCGTTGGCAGTAACGACTAATTTTTCGATCAATTTTCTGAAAAAGCCAGCGCCGCGTCCATTAATCGCTGACTGCCGCTATATGAAAATTGGCAAAACACTGGCCGTCGGTGAGGCGAACCTGTTTTCTGAAGGCGGGGACGGCCCTGTTGCTCATGTAACGGCCACCTATGCAATACCGGCTCGATAATCACGGTATTATAATACCGCATTAGATAACTAACGGAAAAATAGCGCTAATTTTCAACTTTTCTCTTTTTAAGCTGATTGACGGGATGGGTGGCTTCCTCTAGACACTGCTTCATCGCAAGGAGCTGGTAACGGCTTCTATGAACCATGCGCGGGGAATGTGTCTTCCTCGCCTCAGTTTGGAACTCTCTCATGAGCACTTTTTCGGCCAAGCCTGCCGAGATCGAGAAGAAATGGATACTGATTGACGCGAAAGGCCTTGTCGTTGGCCGTCTTGCTTCGATCATTGCCATGCGTTTGCGCGGCAAGCATCTTCCGATCTTCACTCCGCATGTCGATTGCGGCGATAATGTCATTGTCATCAACGCCGACAAGGTGGTGCTGACCGGTCGCAAGCGCGACCAGAAGGTCTATTATCACCACACCGGTTATCCAGGCGGCATTAAAGAACGTACCGCCAAGTTCATTCTCGAAGGTCGCTTCCCGGAGCGCGTTGTCGAGAAGGCTGTTGAGCGCATGTTGCCGCGTGGCCCACTGGGTCGCCAGCAACTCGGCAATCTCCGCGTCTATGGCGGCGCTGATCATCCGCATGTCGCCCAGTCGCCAGCCGTCCTCGACGTCGGCGCGATGAACCGCAAGAATGTGAGGAGCGCCTAATCATGGCCGAAACGCTTCAATCTTTAGCCGATCTCAAGGGATCGCCATCGGCCGCGCCAGAGGCGCCTCGCCATGTCCAGAAGCTCGACAAGCAAGGTCGCGCCTATGCCACCGGCAAGCGTAAGGACGCGGTTGCCCGCGTCTGGATCAAGCCAGGCAAGGGAACGATCACGGTCAATGGCCGTGCGCTCGACGTTTACTTCGCTCGTCCTGTGCTTCGCATGATCTTGCAGCAACCTTTTGGCATCGCTTCGCGCGTTGGCCAATATGATGTTGTGGTTACCGTTGCAGGTGGCGGTCTTTCGGGACAAGCCGGTGCAGTGCGCCATGGTCTTTCGAAGGCTCTCACTTATTTTGAGCCAGATCTGCGTGGCGTGTTGAAAAAGGCAGGCTTCCTGACCCGCGACAGCCGTACGGTCGAGCGTAAGAAATACGGCCGCAAGAAGGCACGTCGTAGCTTCCAGTTCTCGAAGCGTTGATTTTTCAACGCATTATCCGATTACAAAAATGGCCCGCTTATGCGGGCCATTTTTTATGACTCATCCAAAAGGTGGAATTCGCGTTAGTGAAGCTTTTGAAGATTTTTTGCCTTGGCAAAGGCTTTTGCAAAGATTTCGAGCGTAAGACCTTCGTCTTTTTTCGGCTTTGATGGCGACGGCAATTTGCCCTGACTTTGTTCGCGTGCGGCCTTCAAGGCGCTTAAAAGGTCTGGCGGTGGTGGCTTTGCCATGGAGATACCCTTTCCGACGGTGCAAACAGAGTTTATCACATCACCGCGAATAAACAAAAATCGACAACGAAGGGGACTTTGCTGCGGGTCGACTTTAAAATTACCTTGCCTTTACAACGTCCTTCGAAAAAACATAGATCGCAAGAGCGACGATAAGGGACACACCAAAGGCAAAGTGAAGCATCGCGTATCCCTCTGTAACGGGCAGGTCTTTCATTTGGTTCATGACCGCGCCGGAGATGGGTTGAATAATCCCAGCGCCGCCGATGAAAAGAATATTCATCAACGTTAGGCCTCGGCCGAGTAAGTGGTCGGGTACAAAGGACCTGCCATGCGCCATCAAGACGCCATAGGTTAGTCCGCTCGCTCCTAAAATTGAAAGCGTGATGATTGCTGATGAGGCGCTTGGATTACCGAGTCCGAGATAAAGGAAACAAACGGCGGTGATGGCGGTACCCGTAGCGACGATCCATTTATTGGTACCAAGCCAATGGTCGAGCGGGCCATAGATCATGGCACCCAACGACATTGCAGCTGCCATTATCAGCAAGCCGTTGCCGCGTTCTACAGGTCCAAGACCATGTACATTTGAAAGGTAAGGTCCTGCCCAAAGTCCTCGTTCGGCGAGGAGAAGGGCATAGCTAATCGCTGTTAAGGGAAGAATAGGCCACAGCGATCGAATGCAAAGTATTGTCCAAATCCCTCTAAAAAACCCATCCTGATGTGAGTGTTCCGACTTTTGCGGATCACGAAGGGTGAAGAAGAGAATTATGGTTGCGATAAGTGTGACCATTGCCATAGCCGCCATCGCATTCCGCCAGCCAATTTCAGTCGCTGCCCAGGATAATGGAGAGGCTGCCAATAGGTTTCCGGCCGATCCGAGGCCGATAAGCCAAGAACAAAGCAGTGCGAACCGTTTGGCGCTGTACATTCGACCCATCACGAATATTGCGCCCATATAGATCGCGCTACACCCTATCCCTATGAGGCTCAACGCAATATCAAGTTCGAATGCGGAGTTGGCTTTTGCAAATATAAAAGCTCCTAAGATCGCAGCTAACATGGTTGTCGTAACTGTCTTGCGCGGACCAAGCGTATCAAGTGCCCAGCCAACCGGGAATTGCATAACCGTAAAACCCAAGATCCAAGCGGTCTGCATGGTGGCGAGCGCCTGCGGGTCCAATGATAATTCCATCGCTAGCTCAGGCGCTATAACGGCGAGAAACGACCTAAAAAATTGGCTTAAAATATATCCTGCAAGAAACGAGAAAAAGAGCCGCATCGCATGGTCACTTCATGAAAATCAGAACAGCCAGGGATTAGACCAAATCGATAGGGTTGACGACCCGATAACTGCGGTCTTGATAGGCAAGCGGGCTATGCTCGCTCATTGCAAGGCCGATTACCCGCCCCATTAAAATAGAATGGGTGCCTGCCTCGACCGCATTATACATTTCACATTCAAAACTTGCAGTCGCGTCAATAAGCAAACGTGCACCGGTTATGCCCAGCTTCCACTGCGCCGCATTGAAATCATAAGGCGCTATCACTTTCGATCGACCAGCAAATGCATCGGCTAAACCTGATTGTTCGCGAGACAGCAGATTGACACAAAAAACGCCATTAGCTCGGATTGCAGCCTCGATTTGGTTGCTTCGCTTTATGCAGACAAGGACCAAGGGAGGTTCTGCAGAAACTGAGGAGAAGGCACTAACTGTTAAGCCGAACTCACCCGCCGATCCTGCTGTCGTTACAAGTGTTACGGGTGTCACGGCATATCGCATCGCCTCAACAAAGCTTTCCGCAACAATGTTTTTAGGGCTTTGTGAGAGGTTTGGTATAATCTTGTTGACCTGCTGATCCGACATAAACCTGTACTTACTCTCTTTTGAGCGCCATAGGGCATGCGCGCTCTTCGTTGCCTTTGTCATACTCTGTCTGCCGTAAATTAGATCTCCTTTATTTGATAGGGGTTCAGTTGTAATGTCGCCTTCATTCTTTGGGGAAGTTCACGATGCCATCAACCGATGCTCATGCCGAACGCCTTGTAGCGGTCGAAATTCGATTGGCCCATCAGGACAAGATGATTGCCGATTTGAACGATGTCATTACGGCGCAATGGCGAAAAATAGACACGCTCGAACGACAGCTAGGCCGGCTTCGCGAAGAGTTGCAGTCGATTGAACCGCAGCGGACAACGCCTGAGCCGCCGCCTCCCCATTATTGAGTGGTTCATTCAAGCGTCGGTTAAACCGGCTCGGCAACAGAGGGCGAATTGTCGGCTTTCTTGCCGGTCAGCTTCTTGGAGCGCTTTTTCTTGATCACGATTTTGCGCGGGCTTTTGGTCCGTAATTGCAGCAGGTTTTCCTGCATCAATTCCATTTGCATTTGCTGCATCTCGGAGAGTCGCTGCCATTGCTTGGTCAACAGGTAATCCAGCTTTTCCTGAATATGCCTGATTTCTAATTCGGCTTTGAGATTAACCTTATAATCGTTAAATGCCCGCAACCGATCCTTGGTTTCCTGACGCTTTTGGCTCATCATAATGATGGGTGCCTGAATAGCGGCAATACACGACAGGACGAGGTTCAAAAGAATAAACGGATAGGCGTCAAAGGCCTGTTGTTCGCCGAGCCAAATATTGACCGCCATCCAAATAACAAGAACCCCGAAGAAACTGATTAAAAACGCCCAAGAGCCACCAAAGGCCGCAAGACCGTCCGATACCCGTTCGCCGAAACTACGGGTTTCTTCAAATTCTTCTTCAATATTTTCGACAATCGTATCGTGATCGGCAAGGCTTTCAGCAACCTGCCGATCAAGTTCTGTTAGCTCGCCATGCTCTAATTTGAGCATCTCTTCGACATAGAGGGTACGATATCGCTCAACTTCGTTAAGGGCGATATAGGCGTCTTCTTGGAGGTCTGGGTAATCCTCACGAATACGGTCGGCAAGAGAGGGCCGAAGCGAGCCAAGCTCGACTAATTTCTTGCGTGGCAATTCTTTATTCGTAATGGCACAAAATAGCTTCTTAGGGCGCGGCGTGATGCCGGCGGGAAGGGCGCTTTCAGAGGTATCTATATCTGTCATGGCTATCTTCCGCGCGCTGCCGATAGGATAAGTTTTTTAACCGTCGCTTAGACCGTCAACCATCCGAGGAATTCAAGAAGCGTGCCCCCTTCACTTGGATGATAAATGATTGTCTCCGCAATCCGGTAGTAGTGTGACATGATCATGACAACGTCAAAACCATGTCACATGTTTACTATTATTCGCTGGCCTTAAGAATTATTCAATGGCCGCCGAAGAGTGCCAATACAACGTGGAACATTCCCGGTGCAAATGCTGCAATAGCAGTAAGTATAACGCCTAAGACGCCGCCAATACCTGCAAGAATGACGAACATCGACATGCCGGTCACAACCGATGTTGACGCCAACACGACCGAAATTTGCAATACAACGCCTGCTATTTCGAACACATGGTAATGCTCCATTGCGGAGTCCCGTTGGTGTTCAAAGGCGAGCGCTTTTTCCGTTAGTTCCTTCTTGCCTTCATTCTTAGCGGGATCGCTTTCATAACGGTCCGCGGTTGCCCGCCAATCCGCTATCACTTTTTTCTCTTTCGCCACCAAATCAGGCGACGCTGCAAGGTCCATTGAAGCCTCTAAGCTCTCGGCCGCTGTTCTGAGCGTTGTCTGCTTGATCGATTTGGCTTGATAGAATGCCCACGTATCAGCCGCGTTCACATTGAAGGCTATCGCATCGGTTTGGGAGCTTTTCGCTCCGAGCTCGGCAAGGGCAAACAGCAATGCGAGCGTCGTAATAAACAACGCGACTTTACGGTTAGATTTTTCTGGCATTTCCGGAACTTCATCGTCAGACATGTATCAGGCTCCCTTACGCTTTACATGGAAACAGTCGATGCCATCGCTACTCTGATTCGGGACTGAGCCCCTAAGGACGATGCATCAAATGACGTTATTTTGAACGGATTTGCCCGGAAATAGGGGGCAATGATTTCAAATAAATCGCCATCGCCATTCGATCGGTATCGTTCAATTCTGCTGTGTTTCGCACCACTTCGGCCATCGATCCGCCGACTGAGTCAAAATCCGGTGTAAAGCCGTCTTTAAGCAGATTGGCGATATCCGCTTCCGACCATGTGGCAAGTCCTGTTTTATCCGGCGTTAAATTGGGAACGATGCCTTTACCTTCCAGATTAGGTCCGCCAGAAAACCGCTTTTCATCAATGATTGCCCCAGCAATATTTCGAGGGGAGTGGCATTCGGCACAGTGCCCGATACCTTCAACGAGATATCGGCCCCGATTCCAACTTTCACTTTGGTTTCCTGCGGGCTCAATAACGGTCCCTTCGAGAAAGGCGAGTTGCCATAAAACAACGCCTCGACGGATTGAGAAAGGAAAGGCCAGCTCATGTGCTCGTGGCTTTTCGCTAACCGGCGGGAGCGTTAAGATATAGGAAAACAAGTCCGCCGCATCATCAGGCGACATGTGCCGATAGGATGTGTAGGGGAAGGCGGGATAATAGGGCTTGCCATCCGGACCGGTGCCATCGCGAACGGCCCGGATAAATTGGGTCTCTGTCCAGCGGCCAATGCCGTCTTGTGGATCAGATGAAATATTGGGCGGATAAAACGTACCGAAGGGCGTTTTGAGCGGCTTCCCGCCGCCGAGATGGACACGATCTTCAGAACCCGGAGTAGTATGGCAGGATATGCAGCCGCCTGCTGCGAAGAGCACTTTGCCATTAACAGCATCGGCTACTCGGGTAGGCTTCCAACGCCCATCCCCAAAAAAAGCGAAATGGGCGTCGAAATCTGTTAGCCAATAACCGGCGGCAAGAACAAAAATGCCAACGACTAATAAGAGACGCGCTGGCAAGTTCATAGCCTACCTCATATCTCCGGTATTATTGAGCGTCTTTTACCCGCCAGCCTTCGTGGCACGATCCGCAATTTTTGAGCACCGTTGGCATATTGGCTTTAAAGCTTGCCTCGTCGGTGATCGTCGATGCTGCCAGCTTGGCGTCACTTGCGAATTTATCGGCCGCCGCTTTAAACCCCGCCATGTCTTCCCAGATTTTAGGCGACGCTGAGGTTTTTGCACCTGTTTTTGAATCGTCAGGGAATAGCGCAACGAATTTACCGATATTGTCTTGATAATTGGCAAGTGATTTTTGCACCGTGGCAAGATCAAAAGGAGCTTCGCCTTTTAGCATCGCTACGACGGGCTTGGTTGCGCCCCCATTCGATTTCATAATTTCTTGGCGCTCGCCAATATTCGCCGTCGACGCAACAGCCAATGTGGCCATCAGGGGCAAGGACAAGGCAAGGATAGCGTGTTGAAGTTTCATAGTGGGCTCCCGATTAAGATAAATTCCAGATGAGTAAGTCCGAATGACATGTCAGGATCATGACCGATATCGAGCCAATACGAAAGGGCCCCCGCCATTTTAAAACGGGGCCCCCAAAGCGTTTGTCCGTTAAGAAATACCCTTTATATCAAGCAACCGATTGCGGTCTAAAATCAGCCGGATTAATCCCTGCCACTTCAACCGGCTTTTTCATCGCGTCGCGGCGGAATGGTTCGCCGAGCTCTTGATTGAGGATGATTTCGATAAAGGTGGTAACGCCTTTTTTCTGTGCCTCGCAGGCTTCTTTAAGTGCAGCCGTTACTTCCGCCTGTGTTTTAACGGTTACGCCTTTAAGTCCGCAACCTTCGGCAACGCGGGCATAGGAGAGATGCGGATCAAGTTCGGTTCCTACGAAATTGTCATCGTACCAAAGCGTCGAGTTGCGCTTTTCTGCGCCCCATTGATAGTTACGGAAGATCACCATGGTAATTGCGGGCCATTCTTCGCGCCCAATCGAGCTCATCTCCGACATCGAGATGCCGAATGCGCCATCGCCTGCAAAGCCCACCACAGGCGTATCAGGATTGCCGATCTTCGCGCCAATGATGGACGGGAACCCATAGCCACAAGGCCCAAACAGGCCCGGTGCCAAATATTTACGTCCCTGTTCGAAGGTTGGATAGGCATTCCCAATAGCGCAATTATTGCCGATATCAGATGAAATGATGGCATCGGCTGGGAGGCCGGCTTGAATGGCGCGCCATGCTTGACGGGGGGACATTCTGTCCGGATTGGCCTTGCGAGCACGATCATTCCACGTCGTACCTGGATCATCATCTTCATGATCCATTGAGGAGAGCTGTTGCAACCATGCGGATTTCGTCTGGTGAACCAAGGCCTTGCGCGCATCGCGCCCATCATTGCCAGCCGTCGGCATGAGTTGCGTTAGAAGTTGTTGGGCGACTTGCTTGGCATCACCGCAAATACCAACGGTAACTGGCTTTGTCAGCCCGATGCGATCAGGGTTGATATCAACCTGAATAATTTTTGCCGTTTTCGGCCAGTAATCGATGCCATAGCCAGGAAGCGTCGAAAACGGATTAAGCCGGGTGCCAAGCGCCAACACAACATCGGCCTTTGCAATCAACTCCATTGCTGCTTTTGATCCATTATAACCTAGCGGACCGGCGGCGAGGCGATGGCTTCCGGGGAAGCTGTCATTATGCTGGTAGTTGTTGCATACCGGCGCATCGAGCCGCTCTGCCAAGGCCACGCAATCGGCAATAGCGCCAGCCAGCACAACGCCTGCGCCGGACAAGATGACCGGGAACTTGGCATCCGATAGGAGCTTTGCGGCTTCTGCTATCGCGTGTGTGCCGCCTGTAGGGCGTTCAAATTCGAGAATGGTCGGCATCGGAACATCGATAACCTGGGTCCAAAAGTCGCGCGGAATGTTGATCTGGGCGGGAGCCGAAAGCCGCTTCGCCTTCAAGATTACCCGGTTCAATACTTCGGCTACCCGGCTCGGATCGCGAACTTCTTCTTGATAACATACCATGTCACGGAACATGGCCATCTGCTCGACTTCTTGGAATCCACCCATGCCAATCGTCTTATTCGCGGCCTGAGGCGTTACCAAGAGCAGCGGCGTATGATTCCAATAGGCCGTCTTCATCGCCGTCACAAAGCCGGTAACGCCGGGGCCGTTTTGCGCAATCGCCATTGCAATCTTACCGGTTGTGCGCGTGTAGCCGTCGCAGATCAGGCCACCATTCGTTTCCTGTGCCACGTCCCAAAACTTAATTCCGGCCTTTGGAAATAGGTCCGAAATCGGCATAAAGGCCGATCCAATGATACCAAACGCATGCTCGATGCCATGCATCTGCAAGACTTTGACGAAAGCTTCTTCGGTGGTCATTTTCATGATCGGACCTCTCCCTAAGGTATAAAAGCGGTTTGTGACGCGCGATGATAATTCCACCTTAGGCCTTAGGCAGAGTTTTTCTGTAGAGCCAGCGGTTTTGTGCTCGGTATGCCAATCTAATTTAGCAATGGCTTTGAAAAGGAGATCAACGAAAAGTCCATAACTTTCGCAGCATTATGGATTTTAAAAAACAATTTTATTTAAATATGTTGGATGATGAAGATTATAATTG
>CAIRGA010000008.1 GCA_903877935.1 uncultured Hyphomicrobiales bacterium | reverse complement strand
GACCAAGACGTGTCTTAAACTACCACACACCGAACGAAGCGTTCACCGCTCTCGTTGCATTAGATCCTTGAGACCACCAATTAAATTTAACTCTATTTAATAAATAGAAAATTATTGTGAGTATAGAGTTTAAAATAATGTAGATACCGAAAAAAATTTTCGATGTATAAGCTAATCAATATGGTACTTCACGGGTAAGTAATTATGCGTATGCAAAGAATGTTCGGTCTAAGATGAATGATAAGATGGATAATCTTCAAATTTCGGAACTGGCGAAGCGACGCAGGAAGCTTATCGAGATCGAACAATCGGTGTTTAAATCACGAACCCACACAACGATCCAGATTCTGATTTTGCTGGCGGAAAACGATTTCAAAGCCAAATTGTCGACCATTTACGAGCACGCCCAAGCGACCGATGCTTCCGTTCGACAGCATTTAAGGGCACTCGAAAAGCTAAAATTCGTTATTCAAGTCCAGGACAATGCCGATGGTCGGGCTAAATTTATCCAGATGACGGAATATGGTAAAAAGCAATTGGCCAGTTACGCCGCATCTTTATCGGATATCATTCCGATCGCATCGAGATAGGCCCGCCATTTAAAGCGATTTAAAATGCTTCGAGAGTTTTAAGCCTTGCGCCTGATAGTTTGAGCCAAGATCCTTGCCATAAAGCATATCGGGTAAGGCTGCCATCCGTTCATAGACAAGACGGCCAACCGTTTGCCCGTCTTCCAAAATAAACGGTACGTCTCTCGAACGCACTTCCAAAACAGCGCGGCTGCCCGCGCCACCGCTGCCGGCATGGCCGAAGCCTGGATCAAAAAAGCCTGCATAGTGAACGCGAAATTCGCCAACGAGCGGATCAAACGGCGTCATCTCAGCCGCGTGATCAGGCGGCACATGCACGGCTTCTTTCGAAGCCAAAATATAAAACTGGCCGGGGTCTAAAATAATATCCCGATCTTTGCGGGCATAAAGCGGATCCCAGTAGTCATCGACATCATAGCAGCCCACGCGGTCAACATCGACCAATGCCGTGTGGCGCTTGGCACGATAGCCGACCAAATGATCTTTACCGAAGCCCGAAAGATCAACCGACACGGCAATACCGTTCTGGATCGAAGGTTCCGACGACGTCACAAGCCGATCGCGCGCGTGAAGGGCTTTGAGCTGCGTATCATCTAACCGGACAAGGCCACGGCGGAAACGAACCTGCGATAACCGCGAGCCCGTCCGTACCAAGACAGGAAAAGTGCGCGGTGAAATTTCCAAATAGAGCGGGCCATGATAGCCCGCTTCGATCTGGTCAAATTCTTGAGCGTGGTCAGCTATCACCCGGGTGAAAACATCAAGCCGACCTGTCGAACTTTTAGGATTGGCTGACGCGAGAATATCGGCCGGAAGCGCCAAGCCTTCAAGCAACTCGGCAATATAGACGGCGCCTGTTTCAAGCACAGCGCCATTGGTCAAATCGATCTCGTGCAACGCGATCCGATCCAACCGATCTTTAACCGCCCGATCAGGGCCGGGAAGAAAGCTGGCGCGTACACGCCACACCCGTCTTCCCAATCGAAGGTCAAGACTTGCAGGCTGCACCTGTCCTTCGGCGAAAGGGCGATCAGCCTGAATAACACCGGCGGCATGGAGCGCGCGAATATCTTGCGCCGCGAGGATACCGTCTTTGCTGCTTGAGGCCGATGTCGTCACGTCGAATTACTCCGCTGCCTTGCCAACGAGGCGCGCTTCCGCTGCGGTCTCGGCATCATCCACCGTTTTCAGCGCGGTAGGCTGAGGCATGGAAATGATATTGTAGCCTGAATCAACAAAATGCACTTCGCCGGTTACACCCGTCGAAAGGTCGGACAAGAGATAGAGGCCCGAGCCTCCGATCTCTTCAATCGATACCGTACGACGCAACGGCGCATGGCGCTTTTGATAATTAAACATCAAACGCGCATCGGCTATGCCAGCGCCCGCTAAGGTACGAACAGGCCCGGCGGAAATTGCATTCACGCGAATATTATCGGGGCCAAAATCGGAAGCGAGGTAGCGCACAGAGGCTTCAAGTGCCGCTTTGGCAACGCCCATGACGTTATAGTTTGGCATCACGCGGGTAGCGCCACCGTAAGTGAGCGTTATGATTGAGCCGCCCTTGGGCATGAGCGTTGCTGCGCGCTTAGCGACTTCAACAAACGAGAAGCACGAAATCAGCATTGTGCGCGAGAAGTTTTCGCGCGTCGTATCAGCAAAGCGTCCCTTTAATTCCGACTTGTCGGAGAACGCGATGGCGTGAACGAGAAAATCAATCGAACCCCACTTCTTGCCTACCGCTTCAAAGGTCGCATCAACCGATGCAAGATCCTCGACATCGCACGGAATCAGAAAATCAGAACCGGCTTCGGTCGCCAGAGGCTCGACACGCTTTTTGAGCGAGTCACCTTGATAGGTGAAAGCGAGTTCCGCGCCTTGTGCAGCAAGGGCCTTGGCAATACCCCAGGCGATGGAATGGTCATTGGCGACACCCATAATGAGTCCGCGTTTTCCCTGCATCAATCCGGTCATAGAGGCGTCCTGTCTCTCGTGTTGATAGCGCGTCGTCTCAAGCTTCGAGACGTTTCATGACGATGGTTGCATTGGTGCCGCCGAAGCCGAACGAATTCGAAAGCACGGCACCAATTTGGGCATTGTCGATCCGCTTGCGGATAATCGGCATATCGGCAAAGTCAGGATCGATCTCTTGGATGTTAGCGCTCTCGCAAATGAAATTATTATTCATCATCAAAAGCGAATAGATTGCTTCCTGAACGCCGGTCGCGCCGAGCGAGTGACCCGTTAGCGACTTTGTTGCCGAAATTGGCGGGCAGCTTGCACCGAAGACCGTACGGATGGCTTCGATTTCCTTTGCATCACCGACCGGTGTCGAGGTTGCATGCGGGTTGATGTAATCGATCTTGGTATTGACTGTCGCAAGTGCCTGACGCATGCACCGGATAGCGCCTTCACCCGATGGGGCGACCATATCATAGCCATCCGATGTCGCGCCGTAGCCGACGATTTCGGCATAGATTTTTGCGCCGCGGGCTTTGGCATGCTCGAGTTCTTCAAGTACCAAGACGCCGGCGCCGCCTGCGATCACGAAACCGTCGCGGTCTTTGTCATAGGCGCGCGAGGCAGTGGCGGGTGTGTCATTATACTTCGACGACATCGCACCCATCGCGTCGAACAATTGTGACATGGTCCAATCGAGCTCTTCGCAACCACCGGCGAACATCACATCCTGCTTGCCCCACTGGATCATTTCATACGCGTTGCCGATGCAATGGTTCGACGTCGCGCAGGCCGATGAAATCGAATAATTCACGCCCTTGATCTTAAACCATGTAGCAAGCGTGGCCGAAGCCGTTGATGACATCGACTTTGGCACAGCAAACGGTCCAATACGCTTTGGGCTAACATTTTTACGCGTAATATCGGCAGCCTCGACGAGAATGCGCGTCGAAGGTCCGCCAGAGCCCATGATGATGCCTGTGCGCTCATTGGAAATGTCGCTTTCCTCAAGCCCTGAATCAAGGATGGCCTGATCCATGGCAACATGGTTCCAGCCTGTGCCGGTCGCATGGAAGCGCATGGCGCGGCGGTCGACAATTTCAGCCGGATCGAGCTTTGGTTGACCATGGACTTGGCAGCGAAAGCCTAATTCCGTGTATCGCTCGGCATGAATAACACCCGAGCGCGCGTCATAAAGGGACGACAAGACTTCTTGGGTATTGTTACCGATCGACGATACAATACCCATGCCGGTTACAACAACGCGTCTCATGGTTTAACTCCTTAACGGGAAAGATCGGGACAAACGCTTAACGCCGATCGAAACATTCAGTTGAGCGGGATATGGCGGCTCAAGCCGTCTTAAACAATCCGACTCGCAAATCACGCGCCTCATAAATCCGACGTCCATCGGCTTCAAGATACCCGTCAGCAATGCCGAGGACCAATTTGGAGCGGAAAACACGCTTTAAATGGACTTCATAGACCACTTTTTTGACCGTAGGCAGCACTTGATCGATAAATTTGACTTCGCCAACGCCCAAAGCGCGGCCGCGGCCTTCGGCACCGAGCCAGCCCAGATAAAAGCCGCAAAGCTGCCAAAGGGCATCAAGGCCTAAGCAGCCCGGCATGACGGGATCGCCCTGAAAATGGCAGGGAAAGAACCAAAGATCGGGACGAATGGCAAATTCCGCACGAATAATGCCCTTACCGTTCTCGCCACCGGTTTCAGACACTTCGGCGATCCGATCGAACATCAACATCGGCGGAAGCGGGAGCTGCGCGTTTCCCGGGCCAAAAAGCTCGCCACGGCCACAGGCTAGAAGATCTTCATATTCATAACTCGAACGCTGTTGCATGTTCCGCCCGCTCTCTATTTCTTCACATTCGCGTGGCAAATGCCACGTTAATCCTCTAAAGCCAAGCCCAGACACTACCATAGTGTCGGTTTGCTTCAAAGCTGCACTCCAAGCTTCCCGATTTTAATGGGTTGCAGCACACGGGCATAGCGTTTATTCTTCTAACAATCGGTTTACATACAGGAATCCCGATTTTGTCATCAGCGATTACACCCTCCCCGACAACCCATTGGCGCGACCAGAGCGGCTGTCTGTATCATGATTTGCGGGTCAAACTGCGGAATGCGGGTTTGCGCCCGACGCGGCAACGCGTGGGCTTAGGCTGGCTCCTTTTTGCCCGTGGTGACCGCCATTTGACGGCGGAAACGCTTTATGAAGAGGCATCAAAGGCCCGCGTGCCCGTATCGCTGGCGACCGTCTACAATACGCTCCACCAGTTTACCGAAGCGGGACTTTTGCGCGAAGTAGCCGTCGAGGGTGCCAAGACCTATTTCGACACGAATACGACCCAGCACCATCATTTTTTCGTGGAAGGTGAGAACCAGCTCTTGGATATCGAGGGACATAACATTTCGGTTTCGATGTTGCCCGAAATTCCGGAGGGAATGGAAATCGCCCGCGTTGAGGTCGTCGTCCGGCTGCGTCGCAAGGAAGCCTAAGGCCTACTCGACCTTTTCCTCCGGATAGGCTCCCCAGAGCTGTTGTTGCTGGATATAGCCGTCAAAGCCTTCACCAATGAGGCGGCACCACTGGCCGTCACAGGCTTTAATTGATGCGACCACATTGGGCATCAATTGAACAATCATCGGGCTTTCTACATTAGGCTTTGAGCGCAACGGCACGGGCTTGTCCTTGCCCCAAGGGGCAACAATGGCGGTTCGCCGACCCGATAATAAATTATGTAAAACCCAACCCTCGGCGCCCTCCGAATCCCGAATTCGCCGCCAAGTCTCGAATTCTGCCGTAATTTCGACCGGCAATCCCGCTTTCTCATAAATCCACTTCGTCCGATGGTCTTTGCTTGGCCCCTCGCGCAAATTGACGCGATCGGACTTCAAACTGGCAAAACGAGGCAAAGGCAGTCCGGTCGTTGATCCGATATTGGGATCAACCGCACGAGCGGGGACAGCGAAAACGGCCGCAAGAACAAGGCTGGCTACTATTCCCGCAAGAAAAGGTTTCATTCGAAACATACGCACCCGGTGCACCTACACGATTGACGCCCGTTGTTTTTCACTGATCTGCTCGTTAGAGAGATAGATGGATACATCGGCGCGGTTGATCAGCTTGATCGGTCTAAGCTGAATGAGAAAGAAATCAACTCAAGTTACGGCTTCATCTGTTGCTTATTGATCCTTAAAACGGCGTAAATTCGGTTGATGCAGGCCAACAGGGCTTAAGGGAGTGGGGAAATGACAAAGCAAAAGCCGTTGGTTGTCGTAACCCGACGCCTCCCCGACACCATTGAAACGCGGATGCGCGAGCTCTTTAATGCCGCGCTGAACATCGACGACCGCCCAATGACCAAAGAGGAGCTGATGGAAGCGGTCAAAACGGCTCAAGTTCTGGTCCCAACCGTTAGCGACGAAATCGACGCCGATGTCATTGCGGCTGCGGGCGAGCAGCTGAAGCTCATCGCCAATTTCGGCAATGGCGTCGATCATATCGATGTTGCCGCCGCCCAAGCCAAAGGGATCGCGGTAACCAACACCTCTGGCGTTTTGACCGATGATACGGCGGACATGACCATGGCGCTCATTCTGGCCGTCTCACGCCGCATCGCCGAGGGCGCGCGCGTGATCCCCGAAGGGAATTTCCATGGCTGGGCGCCCACTTGGATGTTGGGTCACCGCATTACCGGCAAAAGGCTCGGCATTGTCGGCATGGGACGCATCGGCCAAGCGCTGGCCCGGCGCGCTAAGGCCTTTGGCCTACAAGTCCATTATCATAATCGCCGCCCGGTAGCGGCCAATATTGAACAGGAATTAGAGGCGACCTATTGGGATTCGCTCGACCAGATGTTGGCCCGTATGGACATTGTCTCGGTCAATTGCCCGCACACGCCTGCGACCTATCACCTTTTATCGGCACGGCGGCTCAAGCTCTTGAAGCGCGATGCAATTTTGGTGAACACCGCGCGTGGCGAAATCATCGATGAGGGCTCGCTCGTCAAAATGCTCGAAGCGGGCGAACTGGCCGGTGCCGGCCTTGACGTATTCGAGCATGAGCCGGCTATCTCGCCGCGCATGCTCAAACTCGCCAAGCAAAACCGGATCCTCGTCTTGCCTCATATGGGGTCTGCCACCATCGAAGGCCGCATCGAGATGGGCGAGAAGGTGATCATCAATATTCGCACCTTCATGGACGGCCACCGGCCGCCCGATCGGGTCATTGCGTCGATGGTGTGAAAGCAGCGAATAGCGAATAGAAAAACACACAGATGTAATCTAGATGGCAAGCCCCTATTCGCCACTCACAACTCGCTACTCGCCCTCTCTCACAATCCCTCAAACAGGGCCGTCGATAGATAACGCTCGGCAAAGCTCGGGATGATGATGACGATATTCTTGCCTTTGGATTCAGGGCGCGCCGCAATCTCGAGCGCTGCGGCAACTGCCGCACCCGATGAAATGCCGGTTGGAATACCCTCAATTCGTGCCAATAAACGCGCTGTATCAAACGCCGTCTGATTGGCAACTTGTACCACCTCGTCAATGATCGAGCGGTCTAGAACATCAGGAATAAAGCCCGCACCAATGCCTTGAATTTTATGCGGGCCGGGATTACCGCCGGAGAGCACTGGCGAATCTTCCGGCTCGACGGCCACAATCTTCACCGCAGGATTGCGGGCCTTCAATACTTGGCCAACCCCCGTGATGGTGCCGCCCGTGCCGACGCCCGAGACAAGAATATCGACTTTGCCGTCAAGATCGTTCCAGATTTCTTCCGCCGTGGTACGGCGGTGAATATCGGGATTGGCTGGATTTTTGAACTGTTGCGGGATGACTGAACCGGGAATGGAGGCCTTTAATTCTTCAGCCTTGGCGATAGCGCCCTTCATACCCTGAGGGGCTGGCGTCAATTCCAGTTCAGCCCCAAGCAAAGCGAGCATTTTGCGGCGCTCAACCGACATGGATTCCGGCATTACAAGGATCAGGCGATAGCCGCGTGCCGCCGCCACAAAGGCCAAACCGATACCGGTATTGCCCGAAGTTGGCTCGATCAAAGTTGAGCCCGGCTTAATCGCGCCAGCAGCTTCAAGCGCGTCAATCATGTTAACGCCGATACGATCCTTGATGCTTGAGGTCGGATTAAAAAATTCGAGTTTTGCCAAAAGATTGGCGTGAACGCCCTTCTCTTTGGCCACACGATCGAGCCGCACGATGGGCGTATCGCCGATTGTGTCCGTAATCGAATTATAGATACGGCCGCGGCCGGGCTTGTGGGTGGATGAAGCCTGATTGGTCATGACGCTAATGCTCCCATCATAAATGTCGATTTTTGACTGTTTAATTATTTTTACGAATTTTGTCGATTAATATTTTAATTCACAAGTTATATTGTAAAATCTGTATTTTCGGCATGGCTATTGAAGCCTGCTTTATCGGCGCGCTGGCACAAATCCTCAACCGATAGGGTATCGAGATGGGCCAAAAATGCCTGACTGGCCTGCTTAATTTCGGGCTCAATCACGTCATCAACCAGCACCGATTGAGGCTCAGGGAATGAACCCTCTTCATCGGCACCGTTCATAGCGGCGCGTACAATATCACCGGCGCTGATCCGGCGACGCTCGGTGGCGAGCTCATAGCCGCCCTTCGGACCGCGAACGCCTTTTAAGATCCCTGCGCGCACCAGCGCTTGCAGGATGGTTTCAAGATGGCGAGGTGGCAATTGATGCCGATCGGCCAAATGCTTAGCCGCAACCGGATCGGGCCGGGCATGAATGGCGATATCGACGACGGCGGCGATAGCCAAAAGACTGCGACGAGAAAGAAGATTCATAAAGCACGCCCTGTTCGTTTCCCGGCCAATCAGACACGGGAGACGAATGCCTCACACGCCTGTTGAACCATACCCGCCCGCGCCACGGGACGTATCGCCCAGCGCGTCGCGTTCATCCCAAACGGTATGGATCACGGGCGCCACAATCAATTGGGCAATCCGCATACCGCGCGTAATATCGAAGGCCTGATCACCATGATTGATCAGCAGTACCGACACTTCCCCGCGATAATCGGCATCAATCGTCCCCGGCGCGTTCAACACGGTAATTCCATGCTTGAGCGCCAGCCCCGACCTTGGCCGAACCTGACCTTCATACCCGTCTGGCAATTCAATACACAATCCTGTTGGGATTAACATCCTTTTCCCGATTTCTAATGTGAATATTTTATTTTCCGGAATGGCAGCCGTTAGATCCATGCCAGCCGAGGCAAGCGTTGCATAAGACGGCAAAGGCAGATCGGCGCCATGCTCTAACCGGCGAACCCCGATAGGAAGGCTCATGGTCGACCCGCTTTCGCAAATTTGGTGGCAAAAAGGGCAATAAGCCGTTCGGCAACTTCCACTTTGCTCAGTTTTGGCCAGCTGTCGATCGCGTCTTTGGAGACAATATGGACGGTGTTCATCTCCCCGCCCATCACGCCGCTATCGCCGCCGACATCATTGGCGACGATCAAATCGCAGGCCTTTTTCTCGAGCTTGCCACGCGCATAGTCGAGGACGTTCGAGGTCTCTGCCGCAAATCCCACAATCAGCGATGGCCGGTTGGCGGCCAGATGCCCCACGGTCGATAAAATATCGGGGTTGGGGGAAAGGGACAAAGCCGGTGGGCCGGCATCGGTCTTTTTGAGCTTTTCGCCGCTTTGCGAAGCGACATGCCAATCCGCGACCGCCGCACAAAAAACGGCAATATCGGCGGGAAGGGATCGTTCAACCGCGGCCAGCATCTCAGTCGCGGTCTCGACCGGGATCACGGTAACGCCAACCGGATGGGGGATTGAAACGGGGCCTGACACCAGCGTAACCCGCGCCCCCGCGCGTGCCGCAGCGGCTGCAATCGCGTGACCCTGTTTGCCCGAGGAGCGATTGGCAATATAGCGCACGGGGTCAATCGGCTCATGCGTGGGGCCGGAGGTGACGAGCACGTGGCGGCCTTCGAGCAAGCGGGAAGCGGGTGCAAGCGCCGCCTCTATCGCATCCGCAATGGCGATGGGTTCGGCCATACGGCCAGGGCCAAACTCCCCGCAGGCCATAGCGCCTTCATCGGGGCCGACAAACAGGATACCATCGGCTTTCAGCGTTGCGATATTGCGTGCCGTCGCCGCATGCTGCCACATCCGCACATTCATGGCGGGTGCCACAAGCACGCGCTTATCGGTAGCGAGCAGCGCGGTAGAGGCCAAATCATTGGCAAGCCCGTGGGCCATTTTGGCCAAAAGATCGGCGGTAGCAGGGGCAACAACCACGAGATCGGCCGAGCGGGATAATTCGATATGGCCCATCTCCGCCTCGTCCGTCAGCGAAAAAAGATCGGTAAAAACCTTCTCGCCCGAAAGGCTTGAGACGGATAAGGGCGTGACAAACTCAGCGCCCGCTTTGGTTAGAATGGCGCGCACAGAGCCGCCCCGCTTGCTGATCTCGCGGATCAGTTCCAGCGATTTATAGGCCGCAATGCCGCCACCGATGATGAGTAGAACGCGCTTTCCAGAGAGGGACATGAACCCGCCTTTATGCCGATGATGGATGGCACATTAGCGGAATTGTGCCGCGGGATGAAGGGGGCGGGGATGCAAGGCGATAAAGCGCAAGGATGATGGGCATTTGAAACCGTGCGGCCAAGATTGTTTACGTGCAACCTTAGATAGAATTTTTTTCCGTAATGAAGCTCTAGGTTAGTGTTCAGCCTCATAAATTCTTGCGACCGTTACGCAGTTTCACGGAAGCAAGGATGTTGCGATGACGCGGATACAAGGAACGCTGGTTGTATGTGCGGCATTGGCATTGGCGGCTTGTAGTGGCGGAGGTGGGGGTGGCGGAGGCGGTACTCCGGCAGCCACGCAAGTGGCATCAACGGAAACGATTTATTCCGCGCAAGGGACCAATATCCTCAAAAAACTTATCAGCTATTATACCGACGGCACCCAAAATGCGAGTGATGCAGTAGGCGGCCCACAAGGAGCGCCGATAGTAGGCCCAGATCATGTGACAGTGACGGGTACATACGCCTTCGCCGCCACAGGAAACGCGTCACTCAACGGCGTCATCATTGAACCGTCGATTACAACTGTACCTGTTTTGACACCTGCAAATTATGCCTCGAATTGGACGACAACAGGAACCGTTACAAAGCCCAGCGTTACAGGGGCAGCAGGAACCTATATTGATGGAACGGCTTATGCAGCCGACGGCACATCATCCCATCCCTTCCGGCAAGCTACTTTAACACCCAACGGAGCACGAGGCGCTAACGCCATCAATGACCCCAATGCTGTCGTTAAAGCACCTACAAAAGGGAATTACGATTTAAGCTGGGGAACGCCTGATGCGGCAGGGCCGGGATATGCCAATAATTTCAATCAAGGCAATTCATCGTACACGTTGCCACAATCAACCTTCATCTTCCGAGCACTGCTATCCTCCAGCTCGTCCCCGTGTGCCGTTGCAACGGTTGTTACCAGTGGATGTGGGGCGACGCTTAGTGCACCTTCCGCCGATGTCATCAACGCCTGGAACCAGGGTTGGACCGGCAAAGGCATCAATGTGATGATTTACGATAATATCGGTGCGAGCCCGCTTTCGAGCCATCCTGCTATCGTGCAGACCATAGCACATCGCTATGCTTGGGGCGCAAATTATTACGGATTTTCATGGAGCAACGCAGATCCATCCATTCCGCTGAACACCGTCCTGAATTTAGACGGCACCCAGACCTCAACATCAACATCTTTAACGATGCATGTCATCAATATGAGTTTCGGCGCTGACCTTCCAAGCTATTTGGGCGCTCAAACATCCAACTATCAATGGTCAAACACGCAATTGACCGATGCTCGGGCCCACTTCTCAGGGTATAGCGCCTATGCAACCGATGCGACATCGACAGCATGGCAAGGTGCATTCAATTTCAACGACGCAGTCCTCGTTAAATCAGCCGGCAACGACACGATCGATGCTCAATACGAACCGGCCAATTGGTATTTGGCCCAAAACGGAAATGATGTCATGCGCCTATTGATTGTGGGTGCTCTGACTGGGATCGGCACAACAAACAACCCCGTTGATATCGCAAGCTATTCAAACAGGGCGGGCATCGATCCGACTATTCAATCCCGTTATTTAATGGAATCGGGCCTAATTGCCTATCCTAATGGCAATCTGTATGGCGGGTCTGCTCTCAGCAACACTGACTTTGGTACGTCTTTCGCCGCCCCGCGGGTCGCGGCATATGCTGCGATGGTTCGCCAGAAATTTCCCAATCTTACCGCTGCAAACACCGCCGATATTCTACTCGCGACCGCGCGGTATGATACGCTGAAGTGTTACCCTAATTGCGACAAGGCGATTTACGGCCAAGGGGAAGCCTCGCTTTCGCGCGCGCTTGCGCCGGTTGGCTATTTGCGGTGAGGCTTACATAGGAGCCGTAAGCTTGCATACGTTGTAATTGACGTTACGTTAGATGACCGTCTATTAGAACCATGTGGCGGCTTATTATCATTCTCCTTTTAATCGTTTCATGGAGAGCCCCGGCAAGTGCCGACGGGCTTGAACCAGAAACAGGTTTGCTGCCAACCTCGGCCAAACAAGCTTTCGTTATGGATGCGCAGTTGCCGCCGGAATTTTGGCATGCGCTCGATGACCGCAGCTATATAGCGATCACGGGTTTTTTCGTCGGAGAGAAAACATTTGCAGCCGGTGGCCAATCTTTAATGAACCGCCCAGATCGTGTGTGTTCCATCTATGACAGCTCAGTTTGCTTTGATGTCCATCCGTTTTATACTTCGTCCGTACCGCAAATCTTATTATCAGGATTTGTGATGCTCGATGGCAGTAATGCCGTCACGTTTGGAATTGATTCCGGCTATTCGTCATCAAAATTAAAAATAAGCCCATCGCTTTTGCTCGGTCTTTCTAAACGCTGGTTTGTGTCCGAAAAACGCGACGCCCACTTCATCCTTGAGGCCAGCGGATGGCTCGGTCAATCTGTGTCACATGAGCCGTGCCTCGATCGTTTTAACCGCCCCTATTATTGCGGAAATTTATCCGCATGGAGCGACTTCACCTATAATGCTCGTCCGACCAATCTCTACTTTAAGCTCTGGTACGAGAAGGTGTTTTAGGGTCGCTTTGACGCTTTGCGAGAGAAGATTTCTCTTTCACAAAACTGATCCGAAGCTTCGTCCCCGTCGCATCCGCAAACCGCGTTAAGGTACGCGTCGAGGGCATTGAGCGGCCACTTTCAAGCCTCGCAATTGCGGCCTGCGTGGTACCCATTTTTTGCGCGACATCTTCCTGGGTCATATCAGCCCGCGCCCGCGCAGAAATCAACGCCTCGGCGAGCGCGAATTCTTCTTCTAATGCGTCATAAGCGGCGACAAATTCGGGGTCTTTGAACCACTCTTTAGCGGCTTCTTCGACCGGTATATACATACGCTTCATTTAATAGTCCCTGCGCGTCTAAGAGCCAAATCAATTTCTCGGCGTGGTGTCTTTTCCGTCTTTTTTACAAACACGTGTACGATAACGACCCGCTGATGCCTCAGGCTAACATATACGGCACGAGCAATGCCGCTGCGTCCTTTCATCCTCATTTCCCAAAGCGAGCCCTCAAGATGTTTCACATAGGGTTCGCGCATGCCCAAAAGCCCATGTCCTTCAATCATGCGGGATATTCGCAAAAAACTTGCGACAATATCCGTTGGAAAGGATTCAAGCTTTAGGCGCAGCTCGTCATTTAAAAATTCAACTGACCATGCCATCAAAAACATACCATTTTTGCAATAATTTTCAAGCGCTTTTTAGGGCGCTTAATCAATGGCAATCATGATTGGTTAACTGGTCTCGTAAAACTGTCTCAAAAGACAATTTTAAAGCACCCGCATCGCAACAGCTAGCAAGACGCCCGCAATAATCCAGAGCGCGACATTACCCCAGCGGTTGCGGCGAGCTTCGGCGCGGCCGATTTCAGCAATGGAACGCGCGTCGAGTGCAAAGCCCTTATCGGTCGCGTGCGCCAATTGTTCGGCAAGCGCCTCGGCACGTGAGGCCAATGCAGGCAAATGTCCGACCATGCCGGCAAGCGACACAGCACCGCGTCCCAGCTCTTCGATTTTGCCGATAGGGCCGAGATTGCGTTCAATCCAGCTGCGCACAACCGGCTCGGCCGTTGTCCACATATTCAGATGCGGGTCGAGCGAACGGCTGACCCCTTCCACCACCACCATGGTTTTTTGCAGCATCACGAGTTCGGTGCGCGTGCGCATATCGAAGAGGCCCGTGACTTCAAACAAAAGCGTCAAGAGTTTCGCCATAGAAATCTGGTCGGCGGAACGTTGATGGATCGGCTCGCCGATGGCCCGGATAGCTTGCGCGAAATCATCGACCGAGTGCTTTGCAGGCACATAGCCGGCTTCGAAGTGTACTTCCGCCACGCGACGATAATTGCGCGTGATAAAGCCCAATAAAATTTCAGCCAAAAAGCGGCGCTCTTTTAAACCGAGCCTTCCCATAATGCCGAAATCGACCGCGCAAAGCCGTCCCTCGGCATCCACAAACAAATTGCCCGGATGCATGTCGGCATGGAAAAAGCCGTCTCCTAAAGCATGCTGCAGGAATGACTGAATAACGATGCGGCCCAAGCCTTTCAGGTCGTGGCCAGCGGCGGAAATCGCTTCGATATCATGCAACGGAATGCCCTCAATCCATTCCATAGTGAGGACTTCCCGCGAGGTTAAATCCCACACGACCGTTGGCGCACGAAACTCGGTATCATCTTTGGCGTTCTCGGCCATTTCAGAGAGGGCCGCCGCCTCAAGCCGAAGATCCATTTCCATCGTGACAGAGCGCGCGAGCGTTTCAACAACCTCAATAAATTTAAGGCGACGCGCTTCGGTGGAAACCTCCTCCATAAATTCCGCAGCATAGGCCATCGCGGATAGATCACGACGGAACCGTGCGCGTACTTGGGGACGTAACACTTTCACCGCAACCGTTTGCCCCGATTGCGTTACCGCACGATGCACTTGAGCAATCGAGGCGGCAGCAATCGGTGCGCTAAATTCAGAGAACAAGGCGTCTACGGGCTTGCCAAAGGCTGCTTCAATTGCGGCCAGCGCATCGGGCATACCAAAGGCCGGAATCCGATCTTGCAATTTTTCTAAATCACGCGCGACCCGCACGCCAACGACGTCGGGCCTTGTCGCCATAAATTGGCCGAGCTTGATATAGGAAGGACCTAATCGAGTAAGGGCAGCGACCAAGCCTTCGGCATTTGACGCAGCACCGCGCTTTTCAATCAACCGAGCCGCGCGCACCAAAAAGCGAATGCCGGTAGGCGCTTCCGAAAGATCGACCAAAGCAAAAGCACCTTCACGCGCCAGCACAAAGCCGACGCGGGCCAATCGTATTAAATGGATGGGAGCAAAACGAGGCACGGCGCGGCTACACTTTCCAGCCAGAATGAAGCTGAACGATACCGCCCGACATCGGGCGAGCGCGAACCTCGCCAAAACCTGCATCACGGATCATGGTTGAGAAACGTCCGGGCGAGGGAAATCGTCGGATCGATTCAACGAGATATTGATAGGGCTCTGCATCGCCGGTGACCATTTTCCCCATTGGCGGAATGATTTTAAACGAAAACAAATCATAGATTTTATCTAACATCGGCACATCGACGGCTGAAAACTCCAGACACATAAAACGGCCGCCGCGTTTCAACACACGGTAGGCCTCGGCCAGGGCGAGGTCGATCCGCGGGACATTTCGAATGCCAAAGGCAATCGTATAGGCGTCGAAGCTGTTGTCGTCGAAGGGTAGCGCTTCAGCATTGCCCTGCACAAACTCAATCTGATTTATGAGGGCTTTCGGCGTCCTGTCACGGCCAACCCGCAGCATGTCGCCATTAATATCGCAGACGGTCGCGCGGCCGCGCAAGCCCGCGGCTTCCATCACCCTAAACGCCACGTCTCCGGTACCACCGGCAACATCCAACAGGGCGAAGGGCTTTGTCTTGTTCGGCCGCAAAGAGGAGACGAGCGCGTCTTTCCAAGCCCGATGCAGGCCAAAGGACATGAAATCATTCATCACGTCATAGCGTTCGGCAACCTTATGGAAGACGTCGTCGACCAGCGCCTGCTTGTCGCCCAAGCGTACGGACGAATACCCGAAATGGGTCTCCTCGCCGCTGTCCTTTCGGATGTCATTATCCATCATGCGATAATACCTGCCTTTTTCACCTCTTGCTCAAGACCATAGCGCGCGGCGCGTCAAGACGCTATGCCGTCGCTGCACAAGGGAGAAATTGTCCATGCCCGAACTTCCTGAGGTCGAAACCGTCCGCCGCGGCCTTGAGCCCGCTATGGCGGGGCAGCGCCTGTTAAGAGTGGAACAGCGGCGAAAAGACCTGCGTTTCCCTTTCCCGCCGCACTTTCGGGAGCGGCTTGAGGGGCAAACGGTGACGGGTTTATCCCGCCGAGCCAAATATCTGGTGATCAATCTTTCCTCCGACGAAGTCCTCATCATGCATTTGGGCATGAGCGGACGATTTACCGTCGAAATGGGCGGGGAAAATTCGACGCCGGGAGAGTTTCACTACGAAATCGCAGGCACCTCGCCCCATGATCATGTTGTCTTTCATATGGGGAATGGTGCCCGAATTACCTATAATGACCCGCGGCGTTTCGGATTTATGGACCTTGTGCCCAGCGCATCCCTCGCCCAATCCAAGCATTTCCGGGCGATGGGCATTGAACCACTTGGAAACTCACTCGATGGCAATCTGATCCAAATCCTCTTTGCCCATAAAAAGGCACCGCTCAAAGCGGCCCTCCTCGATCAGCGATTGATCGCCGGGCTTGGAAATATTTATGTGTGCGAGGCACTCCATCGCGCAGGCCTGTCGCCCAAACGGCTGGCGGGAACGCTTGCGAGCAACCGAGGCCACATGAAGGGCAAGGCCGAGCATTTGGCGTCGACGATCCGTGATGTGCTGACCGAAGCCGTTCAAGCGGGTGGCTCGTCTTTACGTGATTACGCCCAAACGGATGGCTCGCTCGGCTATTTTCAGCACCGTTTCGGGGTTTACGACCGCGAGGGCGAGAAATGTCCAACGGTTTCGTGTCCAGGCGCCATCGAACGAATTGTCCAATCTGGTCGATCCACCTTTTATTGTAAGTCCTGCCAAAAATGAGCGGTCTTGAACCGGGGACAAAGCCGCGCTAGCACTCATTCAGGCGATATCGAGAAGGGGCAACAATGGCATACGAAACCATACTGACGGAAACCCGGGGAAAAGCGGGCCTGATCACCATTAACCGTCCGGACGCTCTAAACGCGCTGAATTCGGTTGTTATTCGGGAGATCACCGACGCGCTTGATGCGTTTGACCGCGATGCGTCGATTGGTGCCGTGGTGCTTACAGGTTCTGAGAAGGCCTTTGCCGCTGGTGCAGACGTCAAAGAGATGAAGGATCTCTCCTTCCCTTCCGCCTATCTCGACGATTTTGTCACCGCTTGGGACGCTATTCCGCAGCATCGTAAACCTCTGATTGCCGCAGTTTCGGGCTTTGCACTCGGCGGCGGCTGCGAATTGGCCATGATGTGCGATTTCATTTTAGCCTCCGACACCGCGAAATTCGGACAGCCGGAAATCCGGCTCGGCATTATGCCAGGCGTCGGCGGCAGTCAGCGTTTGACACGTGCGGTGGGCAAAGCAAAAGCCATGGAAATGTGCCTCACGGGGCGGATGATGGATGCCAATGAAGCGGAACGGGCTGGCCTTGTGTCCCGTATTGTCCCCGTAGCGGACCTTGTGGAAGAGGCCGTCAAAACGGCGCAAACCATTGCCGGATTTTCCCGCCAAAGCGTTTTGATGACCAAGGAAGCCGTCAACCGGGCCTTTGAGTCGACACTTGCCGAAGGCATCCGCTTTGAGCGCCGTCTGTTCCAATCGCTTTTTGCGACGCAGGATCAGAAAGAGGGCATGGCAGCTTTTGTCGAGAAGCGCCCAGCGGCCTTCAAAGACCGCTAAATGGACTTAAGCCTTGATGCCATCGCGCTGCTTTGCGCTACCGCTTTTGCGGCGGGTTTTGTGGACGCGATAGCGGGCGGCGGTGGGTTATTGACCATTCCAGCCCTGTTGCTGGCCGGCATTCCGCCGGTCACAGCCGTTGCAACCAATAAGGTGCAAGGAACGCTTTCCATTGTCTCGGCGCTTTATACCTATAACCGGTCCGGTATCGTCGAATGGCGCGCGGGCGTGCCTATGGCCGCGATGTCGTTCATGATAGGCATTGGCGGCGCGCTTTCGGTCCATATTCTGCCGAAAGAAGCCATTGCGGCGCTGATTCCTGCGCTTTTGATCGCCGTTGCGCTTTATTTCGGCCTGATGCGGGGTTTGGGGGATTCCGACCGTAAGAGTCGCCTCACGCGGACAGCCTTTATCCTCCTGATCGTGCCACCCATCGCCTTTTATGACGGGTTTCTTGGGCCGGGTGCCGGCTCCTTTTACGCGCTGGCCCTTATTGCCTTGCAGGGGTTTGGCATTACACGAACGACGGCCATGTCGAAACTTCTCAATGGCGGCAGTAATGCAGGCTCATTATTGCTTTTCTCGCTCGCCGGAAGCGTTTTATGGCCTCTGGGGCTTGGAATGGGCGTATTCTCGATGTTGGGCGCGCAAATAGGGTCACGGCTCGCCATCAAGCAGGGCGCGCGGATCATTCGCCCCCTGATTGTGATAACCTGCTGCGCCCTTTCGCTCCGAATGCTGCTGGACCCAACCAATCCGGCCCATATCTTTCTCGTGAATCTTCGGTTTTTGGGCTGAAGGACATTGACGCGTCACCCTGAAGCCGGTATGAACCCCGCCACACAAGGGCTTTCTTGATATCCGTCAAGGTTGCCTTCAACCTTCCAACCATGGGTGGTTATCCATACTCCTGAGAAGGAAATGGGACCGCCGTGAGGTACACCAATGGCCAATACGACTTCTGCAAAGAAGGCCACCCGTAAGATCGAGCGCCGCACGGCCGTAAACCGTAGCCGCCGTTCGCGCGTCCGCACCTATGTCAAGAAGCTTGAAGAAGCTTTGAAGGCCGGTGACAAGGCCGCAGCTACGGAAGCCTTTAAACATGCCGAGCCTGAATTGATGCGTGCAGCTCAAAAGGGCGTTGTTCATAAGAACACGGCGTCGCGTAAGGTTTCTCGCTTAGCGAAAGCGATCAGCGCCTTGAGCGCTTAACCCGATAAGTACAACCTACTAGTTGTAAAACAGCCCCGCCAAAAGCGGGGCTTTTTCTTTGGCCAAATGTCCTTTTTTACAGAAATGCAACAGAAATATTTCGTCCAATTTTCAAATTTATTGCTTGACAGAAAATTCCCGGTTTGGGCGCTTGAGTGACATTTAGTTGACCTCAAACGCACAAAATTAACGTTGTATTTTCAATGAGTTAATACCTAAGAGGCTTTTTGATGTTGAAGCTGCCCCGTTTGCAGGATGTCCAAGCTAAAACTGAAAAATAAAAATTAAATTTTTTCGATGCGTATTAGGATTAAGGAAACATGAACGAAGCCAAGCGGTTGCGGCAAACTGATCCTGCACAAGAGGCTTTATCTTGGCTGCTTCCGGGCAGTTTCTAGTTTAGGTTGTGCTCGGTCCGTTGCGTGGATTTTTTTGGGTGTGTAAGACTCCTTCCTGTCAGCGCGGCTTGCGGTGATCGCTTCATGGGCAACTGAGAAGGCAATTCCTCATTATGTGGGGCGGGGTATTGTGCTCTGAAATTGCTGTTGGCTTTGAAGGTGTAAAACGGGATGAGGACGCCACATTTTTAGGCGGCTTGATACGAGGGAGATAATGGGATGCTGGCCTTCTCTACTGTTTCATGCGGGAGCTATCCATTATCGAATTTTGATACGCATGGTTTTTTTGAAAACTGTCCAAAATAAATTTTAAGATAATAAGTCTGCGAATATTTTGTTTTGAACTACTGACTTGGAATTTAAAGTATTATGATGTCGAGCGTATCGAAGGCCAATCCCATCTTTGAAGTTGATCATCAACTAACCTCAGCCGAGGCATGGGATCGTGTCCGTCGCCGTCTTCGTGCAGAGCTTGGTGAAGATGTTTTCTCAAGCTGGTTCGGTCGACTTGAACTTGTTGAAATTTCCGGCGCGACCGTCTTTCTCTCTGTGCCGACGCGGTTTTTAAAGAGCTGGATTCAATCGCATTATATCGATCGGCTGCGTGCATTATTGGTCGAGGAATTCAAAGACGTTTCCGATATTGCGCTTGCTGTGAGAGGGGCCTTAAGCAAGCCAGTGCAACGTCCTTCGGCGCCACATGCAGCAGAACATGCGCAGGCGGAACGTAGTTTTCCAGAACGCAATAAATCGGACACGGTTGTTGTTGCAGAAGGTAAGCCTGTTTCAGAAAACGATGCGCTCACGGGCGCTCCGCTGGATCGTCGCCTGACATTCGCTAATTTTCTCGTGGGCAAATCGAATGCATTAGCCAATGCCGCGGCAGAACATATTGTTCAAAGCACGGCTGGCGAAGCGCCTTTGTATAACCCGCTTTATGTGCATGCCGGTGTTGGGCTTGGTAAGACACATCTGCTGCATGCCATTGCGCATGAAACAACCGCGCAAGGTCGACGGGTGATCTATCTTACCGCCGATCGGTTTATGTACGGGTTTGTATCCGCGTTGAAGGCACAGACGGCCCTTAATTTCAAAGAGCGACTTCGCGGCATTGATCTTCTTGTGATCGACGATGTGCAATTCCTTCAGGGTAAATCGATCCAGCAAGAATTTTGTCACACGCTTAACGCGTTGATCGATTCGGGACGGCAGATCGTTATCGCCGCTGATCGTCCGCCCACGGATTTGGAAAGCTTAGATGAGCGCGTCAAATCGAGATTGGCGGGTGGTTTAGTGGTCGAAATGGGACCGCTCGACGAAGGTCTCCGCGTCAAGATTATTGAAGCGCGGATTGCAAGCGCGCGCCAACACCAACCTGGTTTTGATGTCAGCCCTTCGGTGATCAGCTATGTTGCAAAGACGATCATTTCCAATGGCCGCGATTTGGACGGAGCCGTTAATCGCTTGCTAGCCCATTCGACATTGAGCGGCGGCATTATGAATGTTGAGGCTGCTGAGAGCGCCATTCGTGATCTGGTTCGCACCCGTGAGCCGCGCAAAGTAAAGATCGAAGATATTCAAAAGCTTGTCGCGACCCACTTCAATGTGAGCCGGGCGGATATTCTTTCGTCCCGTCGTTCGGCAAGCGTCGTGAAGCCAAGGCAGATCGCGATGTATCTCGCCAAAGTCTTGACGCTTCGTTCGCTTCCGGAAATTGGGCGTCGCTTCGGTGGCCGCGATCACACGACGGTTCTCCACGCGGTTCGCAAGATCGAGGGCGCGGTCAATGCCGACGTGATGTTGAAAGACGATGTCGAGCTCTTAAAGCGGATGTTGCAGGATTAATTCCGGCCGATTTCTGTGGAAGGCGGCGATCAAATCCCCTCAGAGCGCTGGAGGGGCTTGCCTATCACACGTTCCCTTGCCAAAATTTTCGACCCTGCACGTGTGGATTCGGTTTGTCCAAAAGCCCGTGCGTCATTCTATTTAAGCAAGGTTGGCGATGAAGGTCACTGTTGAGAGAGCAGCCCTGTTGCGTTCGTTGGGCCATGTCCATCGGGTGGTGGAGCGTCGGAATACGATTCCGATCCTGTCCAATATTTTGATCCGCGCTGACAATTCGTCCTTGCGCCTCAAGGCGACTGACCTTGATCTGGAAGTGACCGAGAATTTTGCGGCAGATGTTGAGCAAGCAGGGGCAACAACGATCCCTGCCTATATGCTTTACGATATTATTCGTAAGCTACCCGATGGTGCGCAGGTTTCGCTCGAGATGAACGGCGAGACCAACACGATGGTTATTCGCTCGGGCCGCTCGCGGTTTACCCTGCAAACGCTTCCCGATAGCGATTTTCCGGACCTCGCAGCAGGTGATATCGGCCATCATTTCACTTTGCCATCGGCTGAATTGAAGCGCTTGATTGAAAAGACTCAATTCGCGATTTCGACCGAAGAAACGCGCTATTACTTGAACGGCATCTATCTCCACACGATTGATGTGTTGGGCCATACCATGTTGCGCGCGGTTGCAACGGATGGTCACCGTTTGGCACGCGTTGAAACAGATGCGCCGGAAGGCTCTTCCGGCATGCCTGGTGTGATCATACCACGCAAGGCGGTGAGCGAGATCCTCAAACTGGTTGAAAGCGGATCCGACACGGTGACGATCGAACTTTCGGCCACGAAAATCCGTTTGACCTTTGGCGAAGTGGTGCTGACCTCGAAACTCATTGACGGCACGTTCCCTGATTACCAACGCGTCATTCCAATGGCGAACGATAAATTGCTAACGGTCGACAAAGCCGAGTTCACGTCTGCCGTTGACCGCGTATCGACGATTTCATCCGAGCGTAGCCGCGCCGTTAAAATGACATTGGCTGATCACAAATTGACCCTCACCGTTGTCAATCCGGACTCAGGATCTGCAACGGAAGAAATTGAAGTCGACTATGATCAAGGCGCTTTGGAAATCGGGTTCAATGCGCGTTATCTTCTCGATATTTGTGCTGAACTCGATAGTGATACGGCGTTCTTGAAGCTCGCCGATTCTGGCTCGCCCACCTTGGTGCAGGATCGTGAAGGCGCAAGTGCATTGTATGTCTTAATGCCGATGCGCGTTTGACGAACCCACTCCTTACCCGACTGATCCTTCAAGACTTTCGGTCTTATCGGACGCTTGATCTCCATCTTGCCGGCCGCATGGTCGCCTTTACAGGCGAAAACGGCGCCGGCAAGACCAATTTACTTGAAGCCATTTCACTCTTTTCATCGGGACGCGGTTTAAGGCGGGCTGAACTTGCTGATATGGTGCGCGAGAACGGTGCCGGTACTTTCGCCGTTGCAGCCGAGGTTGCAGGACCGTTTGACACGGTCAAACTTGGCACCGGTTTAGAACCCCAAGGGGCAGACGGTCAGGGTCCGCGCAAATATCGTATCAATGGCGAGGCTGCGTCATCGGCAGCGGCCTTTAATGATTATCTCCG
>CAIRGA010000007.1 GCA_903877935.1 uncultured Hyphomicrobiales bacterium | reverse complement strand
GATTTGTGTTGCCCTCAAATCTGGGCCCTTCGCTTAAGCTCAGTGCGTTCGTTGCTCGAAAAGCGTCACTGGCGCTTTTCGTTCTTGCTTCGCAAGAACCGCTCCTCACCCTGCGCAACCAAGTTTCAAAACGCCGTGCCTTTATTGGTGCGGCGTTTTTTATTGTGTGGCGATTTGTGTTGCCCTCAAATCTGGGCCCTTCGCTTAAGCTCAGTGCGTTTGTTGCTCGAAAAGCGTCACTGGCGCTTTTCGTTCTTGCTTCGCAAGAACCGCTCCTCACCCCGCGCAACCAAGTTTCAAAACGCCGTGCCTTTATTGGTGCGGCGTTTTTGGTTTCAGCTTTAGCCGTTAAGCCGTCTTTGAATAGCGGATATATCTACTGATCCTAGATCGGGCCAAGGCAATTTAACAAAACCATCATGACCGATTGACGGCGTCTCAATGTGCCTCTAGCCTCACCCTCAATAGATAAAAAGCCCAAACGGGTCTTTAAGGGGATGGAATGCCGGTCGCACAGATTGTCGAGCCGAATACTGACGTAATCCGTCCGGATGCAGCGCTATCGTTGCGCGGGATGATGAAGGCGTTTGGCGGCACTTTGGCGGTCAACGATGTCAGTTTCGATTTGCCGCGTGGTGAAATCCTTGCGCTGCTTGGCCAGAATGGTGCCGGAAAATCCACGATCATCAAAATGCTGGCGGGTGTCTATAAGCCCGATGCGGGCGATATGTTCATGGACGGGGCCCCGCATGATCCGCGGACCAAGGGTCATTCCATCGCTTTTATCCATCAGGATCTCGGCCTCATTGAATGGATGACGGTTGCCGAGAATATCGCTATGGCGCAGGGCTATCCGCGCCGGCACGGGCTTGTGGATTGGCAGGCCGTGGATGCCATGGCGCGCCGTTCCTTATCGATGATTGCCTATGATATTGATCCTCGCCTGCGGGTGAGTGATCTGACCCGCACGGAAAAGTCACTCGTCGCCATTGCGCGCGCTTTGGGGATCAATGCGAGCGTGCTCGTGCTCGACGAGCCGACCGCGAGCCTTCCGCAAGAGGACGTTAATCTGCTGTTTGACGTGTTGCGTGGATTAAAAGCGCGTGGCGTGAGCATGATGTATGTGTCGCATCGCTTGGACGAGATTTTTGCGATCTCGGATCGCCTTGTTGTTTTGCGGGACGGCAAGCTGGTCGATCAGCGCCTCACCTCGGAAGCCGATCCCGAAAGCCTTATCGCTGCCATTATCGGTCGTCGGCCCGAAAGCGTCTTTGTGCGCCCACCGGCACCGAGCCATACGCCCTTGCTGCAGTGTGACGGGCTTTATGTCGGCGATATTGGTCCGATCAATTTTACCCTGCACGCGGGAGAAGTTTTGTCGCTTGTCGGTTTGCGCGGCGCGGGCCAAGAGCAAGTGGGTCGGGCTTTGATTGGCGATGACCCGGCTAAGCGCGGTCGCGTCTCCATCAAGGGACAGGCTTTGCGCCATTCCTCGCCCAATCAAGCGGTTCAATCCGGCATCGGCTTTGTCGCGGCTGATCGTGTGGCGGAATCGGTGGCCGCCGGCCTCTCGGTGCGCGAGAATATGTTTATCAATCCAAGCGCTGCGGGGCGTGGATTATTTTCGCCGCGGCACCCTATGAACGAGGCGAACGAAAGCAAATCACTCGGCGCCGATATTGGCCTCTCGCCCAACAATCCCGAAGCGGCGATTGAGACGCTGTCGGGGGGCAATCAACAAAAAGTGGTCATGTCGCGCTGGATGCGGATTGGTCCTGATGTCTTGGTGCTTGAAGACCCGACCGCTGGTGTCGATGTTGGTGCCAAGGCGGATATTTATCGTTTGTTGAGTTCCGCCTTAGCCAAAGGCCATGCTGTTTTATTGGTATCGACCGATTTTGAAGAAGTGGCTGCCATTTGTCATCGCGCCTTGGTCTTCCAAGGCGGCTGTATCGTCGCTGAAATCGATGCCGGTGATCTTTCTGTTGAATCCATTACGCGGGCAACATCGCTCGCCCATAAGGTGCATTGACCGATGAGTTCTTCGATTAAATCGACCGCGCTTGAGCCAACAAAAGCCGAGCTCGAACGGCTTTCCACCGCGCAGAAATTATGGCGGCTCGCGCCTGTATACGGGCTGCCGATTTTCACCGTCGTTTTAGTGGTGTTTTTCTCGATCATTCTACCCGATACGTTCCCCACGATGTTGAATGTGCGGTCGATCCTAAATGATAAATCGATCATCGCTATTCTCTCGCTCGCGGCCATGATTCCGATGATGGCGGGCCGTATCGATCTCACTGTTGGCTATGGCATTGTGCTTTGGCATGTGCTCGCGATCGCGCTTCAAACCAAGATGGGTTTTAGTTGGCCGGTTGCGTGCCTCATCGTGATTTTGCTGGGCTGCGTGCTCGGACTGATTAATGGTTTTCTCGTCGAGATGGCGCAGATTGATAGTTTCATCGCCACGCTTGGAACGGGAACAATCCTTTACGCGATTGCGTTGTGGTATTCCGAAGGCCGGCAAGTCATCGGCGTGTTGCCGCATGGTTTTACGGACCTTTACGCCTCAATGCCGTTGGGTATTCCGATCTCGACATTTTATGTTGCAGCAATTGCCTTGGCCTTGTGGGCTGTTGCTGAATATTTACCCATCGGACGCTATCTCTACGCGATTGGTGCCAATCAACGCGCGGCTTTGTTGAACGGCATTCCCACGCGCCGTTACGTGATCGGTAGCTTCGTTGCATCTGGCGTGTTGGGCGCCATCGCGGGCATTTTGTTGGCCGCGCGCCTTCGCATCGGTCAGGCCAGTGTCGGACTTGAATTCTTGCTGCCTGCGCTGGTTGGTGCATTCCTTGGGTCCACCACCATCAAGCCCGGCCGCGTCAATGTGTGGGGCACGATTATGGGCGTCGCTATTCTGGCGATTGGCATTTCCGGCATCCAGCAAATGGGTGGCGATTTCTATATTGAGCCTTTGTTTAACGGCGTAACGCTGTTGATTGCCATTGGCCTTGCAGGTTACGCGCAAAGACGACGTGGCAGTGTCACCCATACGCGGACCCAACAACCCCCTTCGCCAACCCCGCCAGCTGCATAAAGCAGAGGTTGGATTGGCTCCCACCCTTCACGCCCGAACCGGCGCGAAGTTCAACGATAAACCGGAGGAAGACCCTATGAAACTTAAGCACTCTTTGGCGCTGTTAGCCGCCACGGTCGCGCTGCCAATGATGGCAATTGCGGCCCATGCTGACGCCGTTTCTGACGCACAGAAGACGGTTGATATCATGAGCACGCCAAATGCGCCTTGGACTGGCCCAACCACGGGTCCGAAGGCAGCAGCCGGCAAGACGATCATTTACGTGTCGACCAACCAGAACAATGGCGGCGCGCTCGGCGCTGGTAATGGCGTGAAGGAAGCAGCTGCCAAGATCGGCTGGACCTTCAAGCTCATCGACGGCAAGGGCTCGGTATCGGGTCAGGCATCCGCTATGGCGCAGGCGATTGCGTCAAAGCCAGACGTCATCGTGCTCGGCGGAATTGACGCCAAGGAGCAGTCAACGGCGGTTGAAGAAGCCGGCAAGCAAGGCATCGTCATCATTGGCTGGCATTCTTATGCTCACCCAGGTGCGCATGAAACGCTGCCAATCTTCAACAACATCACGACCGATCCAATCGAAGTTGCCAAGTCCGCTGCGGCGTTCCCATGCGCCACGACGAAGGGCAATGTCGGCGCGGTTGTGTTCACCGATTCAAACTATGAAATCGCTGTTCGTAAGTCGAACGCCATGGCCGATTACATCAAAGCGTGCGGCAATTCCAAGGTTTTGGAAATCGTCGATACCCCATTGGCTGAAGCTTCAACCCGTATGCCGCAGCTCACCACCGCATTGCTTCAGAAATACGGCAAGGCTTGGACGCATGCGCTGTCGATCAACGATTTGACCTTCGACTTCATGGCACCGGCTCTGTCGGCCGCTGGCATCAAGGGTGATGGTAATCCAATCTCGATTTCCGCCGGTGACGGTTCGGAAGTTGCGTTCCAGCGTATCCGTTCCGGCGAATATCAGGCTGGTACGGTTGCGGAGCCTTTAAACCTTCAGGGCTGGCAGATTGTTGACGAAGCCAACCGCGCTTTGAACAAGCAGAAAGAAAGCGGCTTCGTAGCCCTTCCGCATCTCTTCGTTCCATCCAACATCAAGGCCGATGGCGGACCGAAGAACACGTATGATCCAGACAATGGCTATCGCGATGTCTATGCCAAGATCTGGGGCAAATAAGCTTTGATATTGATAGCAAGTGTCCTTCTCCTGGACGGGAGAAGGTGCCTGTGAAGCAGGCGGATGAGGGACTGATGGTAGGAGCTTAAACTCGAACCATTAAAACCTCACCCGTCGCCTTTGGCGACACCCTCTCCTTCAAGGAGAGGGAAGTCTAATTGATGAATTTTCACTCTGAACATTCGCAGCAATTTCGCTCGCACTCGAAATTCCT
>CAIRGA010000006.1 GCA_903877935.1 uncultured Hyphomicrobiales bacterium | reverse complement strand
TGGGCTGAGCGGGAAGGGCGGCCCTTTTTCCGGTTCGATTATTCCGCCCATGGCCTCACCGGCGGCGATTTTGCCGATATGACGCTCTCGGTATGGCTGGAGGATGCGCTGGAGGTATGGGCGAGCTTGGGCGATGCAAAGCCCGTGATGGTTGGCTCCTCAATGGGCGGATGGATTACATTGCTTGCGGTGCGCGAGCGCGAACGGCTTGGTTTGTCAGCGCCCTCGGCGCTGGTTCTCATCGCGCCAGCCGTCGATTTTTCGGAAGAACTGATGTGGAGAGCGTTTCCTGATACGATCAAAAATGAAATTTTGACCAAAGGCGCGTTTTATCAAGCCTCGCCCTATGGTGAGCCCTATCCGATCACGAAGGCGTTTATCGAGGATGGCCGAAAGCATCTCCTGTTCGGAGCGCCGATTAAGCCACATGCGCCGGTGCATATTCTTCAAGGCATGAAAGACGATGCGGTGCCGTGGACACACGCGATGAAACTGGTTGAGCATTTGCCGCTTAGCGATTGCAAAGTGACTCTGATCAAAGATGGCGATCATCGGCTTTCGCGGGAAGAAGATATTGACATGTTGTTGCGGGTGATTGAAGTTTTATAGCGCTCCATATTTTCGATAACGAGGTGCGTTACAATGATCTAGATTGCCTGTGCTCCGAGCCAAAACCGTGAATAAAAACTGCCATGACAAAACTGTTGATTCCTATTTTATTGACTGATCGTCTTCGGCTACGAGCGCCGGTTGAAGGCGACTTCCCAGTCTATCAGCGTCTGATGACGTCGCAGCGAGCCTGTTTTATGGGTGGACCGTTTGACATCCAGGAGGCTTGGGGCCTCTTTTGCCATGATATCGCCTGCTGGTCGCTCTTTGGGCATGGCGCTTTGATGATTGACATAATGACAACTGGCGAATGCGTTGGGCAAGTCGGCATTAATCACGGCCCGCTGTTTCCCGAAAAGGAACTGGGGTGGTTTCTATATGACGGTTTTGAGGGTTTTGGCTACGCAACCGAGGCTTCTGTGGCGCTTCGAGACTGGGCAAGGGATACACTGGGCGTTCGAAACCTTGTGAGCTATATTGATTGCGATAACGCGGCATCTGCTCGGGTGGCTATCCGGCTAGGCGCAGTGCTTGACTTGGATGCACCTAGACAAGACCCAGAGGACTTTGTTTATCGTCACAATTGAAGTGAATAGGATACGATCAGAGGTCTGATTAATAAAGTTTAGAGAGAATTTGGAATGACACAACAAGCATTTGATCAGATTGCGGAGAGATTAAACGAAGCCATCGCGGTTGCAACTGGCGAGGCAGATCCTGCTTCTTGGCATAAGGCGGATGATATCGACGAGAAAGCCATTCGTAACTATCACCTTTTAACCGCTAGTCGAATAATATATCACATTCGTAATTTTTAATAATTTTTCTTCTGTTATACATCCGCCTTTTCCAACGTTTTGCTCATCCTATCGCGCCACTCCGTCCCGCTGATCGCCTTAAAGCGTGCAATCGTTTCGGGAGTTAAACGAAGCGTTACGGCTTCTTTTGGCGCAGCCATTTTGGGGCGGCCCCTTGAGCGCTTGATGGCTTCGGCCAGTTCTGGAAATACCTCGCGAAAGGGTCTGGCCTGAGCCATCTGCTCATCGGTTAATTCGGGATTGTCTGGATCAGACGCAATGCCCGCTTGAATACGCGCTTCTTCCTCGTCGGTTAGTGGTTTGAGTTTCATAAAAGGCTCCTTTCCTTACGGCTTGCGGGACGCATGGAGATAACCGATAGGGCTTCTTGGCCCAATTCGAGAAAGACGACGGCGATGACAAAAACTCCACTCCACCTACCAATCGCAACAAAGCGATTGTCATAGGAAGGAAAGACGACAGCCTCGTCAAAGAATTCTGTCGTCAGATCAGCAAAATCTAATCCGTGTTTAGCCAGATTAGTTTCGCGCTTCATCTCATCCCAGACAATGGCCATATTTTATGTATACGAAAAATAGGTTGCAGGCAATTATTTTTTGTGTCCGAAAATTTAAACCACGTCTATTGCACTTAGTTGGTCACCTCAATCACCCCGTCCGCCCCAATCGCCACCATTTTCCCTTGCAACGCCCGCTGCTCCACCGCGCTAAGCCTGTAAGCGGGCGGCACGGCCCAGCCCATTTCACGCGCCACAATAATCCCCAACAACAAAATCGCGTCCGGTTCCGGCATTAAGAGTGCTGTCGGCGAACGGCCGGAATGGATGAGCTCCAGCATCACGGCGGCAGCGGAGGAAGAACCGATCATGGCAGGCATGGCCAATATTTTACCCGCGATAGATTGCCCACGCTCCGGGTGGCGTGCGTCGATGATCAGCCCTGTTCGCGGATCGACGCCGCCCCAAAAACTGATGGGATGGGTGAGTGCCAACACTTCGCCTTTTCCCTCGCCATCGAGAAGGACATCTGCTTTTAGCGCCATAATGCGTTATCCCGGGTTAGGCGACCGGTGACGGCGCTCTCTACGCAGTCTTTGAGCGAACCATATTGCACGGCATATCCGGTATTACCGGGGGCATAATGGGCGAATTTGCCCGAATTGGTCATCAACACGCCATCGCCCTCCGGCAAAATGGGCGTCACAACGACACAGGTGTCGGCGACAAAGGTCACGCCGAGCTTTTCGAGCACCGATCTTTGCCCATTGGCTTCAATCTGTCGGATCACGTGTCTGCCGGTACACGCATAAATGGTTTTTTCCAGCTTCCGGCCATTGATCAAACGGGAAAGCTCGGTCACCTCCTCTATCGAAAGGTGAGGGCTGCCAATCGCAACCGCGTCGATGCTTTCATCCGACGTGGTGGAAAGCCGCTTTAACGCGCCGAGCACCATGTCGGCCGTCACTTTAATCGTCTTTTCGGCAGGCTGTCCTTGAAGGGCTGTGGCACTATCGGCGGCTTCCGGCGTAACCCCTGCAATGTGGAACAATCCGACGCCCCCTGAAGAGGCCGCAGCTGCGCCAAAGGCTTTGAGATTGTCCTCGTTCGGCATGCCTTGAAGGCCGTCGACCACGCCGATGGAATTGACCATTTCCAGCCCGAACCAAGTACCAAGTACCGGATAAAACACGTCGGAACGCCGAAGGTCGTCGGACAGTCCCGAAACGTCGGCTAATACCCGCGCCCGTCGATTTTCTTTGCGGTGCAGGCCATAATCGGGGGCAAATCCAACAATGGCGCAGGCAATATCGAGAAAATCGCCATAACGATTGGTGCGCGCACCCAAGACCGAATTGCAAAAGACAACCGCATTCGACTCGCCCCACGCGACATCACTGCCCAGAGCCGGGCGATGGCCGGCCTGATAAGGGGAACAAGTCCAAGATGGCTCACATCCCATAGCCTCATAGGCCAGCATCATGCGCTTGGCCATATCGCGTTCGGCCGGCGGCATGCGCTGCTTTGAGCAGCCGACGAGGTCAAGAGCGCCAACATTGAGGGTTGAGCGGACTTTGACCTTGGCCGAGCCTTCGACGAGTTTTTCCGCAAATAATGTCCCTGAGTCGCCATGGTATAACGCACCATCAATATGGGCGGAGGCGATTGGGATAAGGCGCGGAGCCCCCATTAATCGGGCGGTATCGGCAACAATCCGCATGGCCATGGCAGCGCCGGGCCCCTCAGAGCCATTTGCGATGGCAATTTCTTGATCGGTTAGCGTCAACGACATGAATAGGCTCCTTGAAACGCACGGGGCCTTAATCTCCATCTAATGTCAATGGGTCAGTTTAGGTGACCTAATTTGTGGGTATAGTGGTTCGTTCTCATACTAAATAAGCAATAATTCATTGTTTTGAGTTCCTCTAGCCGCTTGACCGATCCTTTCTTGCGTATAAAGTCAGGCTATTATGAATGAGGACAGTTCGGTTTTCTGTCGATGGGCAGGGTGAACTTGGGTGTCTTAATGGGCCGCGCAATCGGCATAACGGGCGAAGAGACCCGACAACCAGTGGAGGAAGGCTCATGGCGAGCGTCACGATGATCGTTAACGGCAAGGAAGTTACCGCAACCATTGATCCGCGGACTCTTCTCGCCCAGTTCCTGCGCGAGCATCTTCACCTGACCGGCACGCATATCGGCTGCGACACCAGCCAATGCGGCGCGTGCGTTGTTCATGTCGATGGCCGCTCGATCAAGAGCTGCACCACTTTGGCCATCGCTTGCGATGGTGCCGTTGTCACGACGATTGAGGGCATCGGCACGCCGGAAAATCTGCATCCGATGCAGTCAGCCTTCCGTGAAAACCACGGCCTTCAGTGCGGTTTCTGCACGCCGGGCATGATTATGTCGGCGATCGACATCGTCAACCGCAAGGGCAACCATCTCGACGAGCACACGATCCGTGAAGAGCTCGAAGGCAATATCTGCCGCTGCACGGGCTATCACAACATCGTGAAAGCCGTCGCTGCCGGTGCCGAAGCAATGGCTAGCAAATAAATTATGTCGAACAGGCCCTTTTTTGGGGGCTTAGCAGAATATGACCGCCAAAAAAGCGGCTTTGGAGGAATATCCCATGAGTTCAGCGACAGGCATTGGAGCCTCGGTGCTCCGCAAGGAAGATCTCCGGTTCATTACCGGCAAGGGCCAGTATACCGACGACGTCAACCGTCAGGGACAGGCGCATGCCTATTTCCTGCGTTCGCCGCACGCGCATGCGACCATCAATAAGCTGGATGTGTCAGCCGCCAAAAAGGCACCGGGCGTGCTCGACGTCCTCACCGGTGACGATCTCGCCCATGACAAAGTAGGCGGCCTGATCTGCGGCTGGATGATCCATAACAAAGACGGCTCGCCAATGAAGGCCGGTAGCCATCCAGCGCTTGCCCAAGGCAAGGTCCGCTATGTCGGCGATCATGTCGCCGTCATCATCGCCGAGACCTATACCCAAGCCAAAGATGCCGCTGAATTGATCGTCGTCGATTACGGCGTGTTGCCGGCCGTCGTTGACATGAAGACGGCCTCGAAGGGCCCCGTCATTCATGATGTGGCCCCCGATAACGTCGTTTATGATTGGCATCTGGGCGACAAAGCTGCGACCGAAGCAGCCTTTAAAAACGCCAAGCACATCACCAAGATCGATCTCGTCAATAACCGCCTGATCCCGAACGCGATGGAACCTCGCGCCGCGGTGGGTGATTATGACGCAGGTCAAGAGCAGTTCACGCTCTACACCACGAGCCAGAACCCGCATGTCGCGCGTCTCGTGCTCTCCGCCTTTATCGGCATTGCACCAGAGCACAAGCTCCGCGTCATTGCGCCGGATGTCGGCGGCGGCTTCGGCTCGAAAATCTTCATCTATGCTGAGGAAACCGTCTGCGTGTGGGCCGCCAAGCGCGTGGGTCGTCCGGTTAAATGGACGGCAGACCGCACGGAAGCCTTCTTGTCCGACGCGCATGGCCGTGACCACATCACCCACGCCGAATTGGCGATGGACGACAAGGGCAAAATCCTTGGCTTCCGCATCAAGACCAAGGCCAATTTGGGCGCCTATCTCTCGACCTTCTCAAGCTGCGTGCCGACCTATCTCTACGCGCCGCTTTTGTCCGGTCAGTATGATATTCCGGCGATTTATGTCGAAGTCGAAGGCATTTACACCACAACCGCACCGGTTGACGCCTATCGCGGCGCTGGCCGTCCCGAAGCAACCTTCGTCGTCGAACGTGTGATGGAAGTTGCCGCCCGCGAATTGGGTATGGATCCAGCGACCTTCCGCCGGAAGAATTTCGTAAAAAGCTTCCCGCATCAGACGCCGGTTATCATGTGCTACGACACGGGCAATTATACCGCCTCGCTCGATCTCGCGCTGGAAATGGCCGACTATAAAAACTTCGGCAAGCGCAAGAAGGAAAGCGCCAAAAATGGCAAGCTCCGCGGTATCGGCTTCTCCGCCTATATCGAGGCCTGCGGCATTGCGCCGTCGGCCGCCGTCGGTTCGCTCGGCGCAGGCGTTGGCCTTTGGGAATCAGCCGAAGTCCGCGTCAATCCGGTTGGCACGGTCGAAGTATTGACCGGCTCGCACAGCCACGGCCAAGGCCACGAGACGACCTTTGCTCAGCTCGTATCCGATCGCTTAGGCATCGACATCAATTCGGTAGCCATCGTGCATGGCGACACCGATAAGGTGCAGTTCGGCATGGGAACCTATGGATCGCGTTCCGGCTCGGTCGGCATGTCGGCCATTTCCAAGGCGCTCGATAAGGTCATCGCCAAGGGCAAGAAGGTAGCATCCTACGCGCTCGAAGCGTCTGAAAAGGACATCGAGTTCAAGGATGGCCGCTTCTCGGTTGCTGGCACCGACAAATCGCTCGCTTTCGGCGAAGTGGCACTTCAGGCCTATGTTGCGCATAAATTCACCGGTGCCGAATTGGAGCCGGGCTTGAAGGAAGGCGCGTTTTACGATCCGACCAACTTCACCTTCCCGTCGGGCGTTCATATTTGCGAACTCGAAATCGATCCGGAAACGGGTGTGACAACGATCATCAAATGGACGGCCGTGGACGATTTCGGCAATGTCATCAACCCGATGATTGTTGAGGGTCAGGTCCATGGCGGTATCGCACAGGGCATCGGTCAGGCGCTGATGGAAGGCGCACATTACGACAGCGACGGCCAGCTCGTTACCGCCAGCTACATGGATTATACCATGCCGCGCGCGGATGATCTGCCATCCTACCAGATTGGCATGACCAACACGCCTTGCACCACCAACCCGCTTGGTCTGAAGGGTTGCGGCGAGGCGGGTGCGATTGCTTCGCCACCGGCTGTTATCAACGCGATCACAGACGCTATCGGTCATGAAAACATCGCGATGCCTGCAACCCCGCAGGCGGTCTGGCTCGCCATTCAGGCGTCCGCCAGCAAAATCGCAGCAGAATAAGATCCAAGGAGAGACAAAACATGTACGCCTTTTCCTATCACTCACCGAAAACGGTTCGTCAGGCGGCGACCCTCCTTGGCAAAAATCCAGACGCCAAGGTGCTGGCCGGCGGCCAGACTTTGCTTCCAACCATGAAGCAGCGCCTTGCTTCGCCATCCGCCCTTGTCGATCTTGGCAAGGCTGACGGATTGTCGGGCATCGAAGTGAAGGGTCGCAACGTCGTTATCGGCGCCATGACCCGCCACGCCGATGTCGCTACCTCGGCTGTCGTTGGCGAGGCCATTCCGGCGCTCGCCGCACTCGCCGGTGGTATCGGCGATCCGGCCGTTCGCAACCGCGGCACCATTGGCGGCTCGATTGCCAATAACGATCCGGCAGCGGATTATCCGTCGGCTGTGCTGGCGCTGAACGCGACCATCATCACCAATAAGCGCAAGATCCCTGCGGATGAGTTCTTCCAAGGCATGTTCACCACGGCGCTGGAAGAAGGCGAAATGATCGTGAAGGTTTCCTTCCCGATCCCGTCAAAAGCAGCTTACGAGAAGTTCCCGAACCCAGCCTCGCGCTACGCGATGGTGGGTGTGTTTGTCGCCAAAAAGGGTGCAGAAACCCGCGTGGCGGTAACGGGCGCAGGCTCAGATGGCGTGTTCCGCTCGGCTGAGTGCGAAGCAGCTTTGAAGGCACGCTTCAACCCAAAGTCGTTGGATGGCGTCAAAGTGCAGGCTTCTGGCCTTAACTCCGACATCCATGCCAGCTCGGAATATCGCGCGCATTTGATCCCTGTGATTGCGAAGCGTGCGGTTGCCAAAGCAATGGCCAAGTAAGCCTTCGTTCGCGAGTTATCAAACAGAAAAATGTCCTTCTCTCATCGGGAAGAAGGGCTACTTTCCTGATTATTCCTTCTCCTTTAAGGAGAAGGTGTCGCGGCACGCGAGGGATAAGGTTCTAACGCCATACGCTAGGCCCTCATCCGTCATCTTCGATGACACCTTCTCCCGGACGGGAGAAGGAAGTTTCTGATTTTATTGGCTAAAAACGAAGTGGGCCAATCGTCAATCAACGAAGCGAATGAGGTTTTCGTTGGCGGATTTGATGAAAAAATGCCCGGCCCAGCGCCGGGCATTCTTGTTGGGTGAACCCTTTCTGCCGTTGGAGTGTTTTTCATGACCATGAGCCCTTTGCCCACCTCGATCGACGCAATGGAAAGTCTTTTGGCCTCCGGCGATTATGTCGCCGACCGGTCACTCTCAACCGTCCTGTTTCTGGCGCTCAAAATGGGACGTCCGATCTTGCTGGAAGGCGAAGCGGGCGTTGGAAAAACCGAGATTGCCAAGGTGTTGGCCAAAACCTTGGGCCGCAAGCTTATACGCCTGCAATGCTATGAGGGGCTTGATGTTTCGTCCGCCGTTTACGAATGGAACTATGCCGCGCAAATGATGGCGATCCGGCTGTCCGAGGCCGAAGGTGGCGTGGATCGCTCGCAATTGGAACAGAATATTTTCTCGGAGCGCTATCTGGTGCGCCGTCCGATCCTTGATGCACTAACGCCCGATGTCGCGGGGTCGCCCGTGTTGCTGATCGACGAACTCGACCGCACCGATGAAGCCTTTGAAGCCTATTTACTCGAAGTGCTGAGCGATTTTCAGGTGACAATCCCCGAGTTCGGTACCGTCAAAGCGCCGCATCCTCCGATTGTGATCGTCACCTCCAACCGGACGCGTGAAATCCACGACGCGCTTAAGCGCCGCTGCCTTTATCACTGGGTGGATTATCCAACCGCCGAGCGCGAGCTGGAGATTGTCCGCATCAAAGCGCCGCAATCGCCCGAAAAACTCTCGGCAGAGATCGTGGCCTTCGTCCAAGCGTTACGCAAACAGGATTTGTTCAAGGTGCCAGGCGTCGCCGAAACGCTCGATTGGGCAACGGCGTTGGTTGAACTTGATGCGGTGGCGCTCGACCCCAAACAGGTCTCCGACACGCTTGGCGTGTTGTTGAAATATCAGGACGATATCCAGAAGATGCAAGGCTCCGAGATCAAAGCGATTTTGGACGAGGTGAAAGTGAATGTGAAACCCGGCCAGCCGGGCATTTGAGCCCGTTTTAGCGTTGAATCGGGTATAAGTTGCGTCAAAACAGGAGTTGATTTTTTTAACCTAATAGGTTAATTGACGCATGGAAAAACGAACGCCACATGTGCCTTTGGTTCGGGTTTTGGAATTAGCCGCTGTTGGACGTGTGCGTGCAACAATGACTGCCTTTCAAGATGCCGCTGAACTTGGTTTTGACAGGACCGAAATGATCGAAATCATCATGGGTTTGGATCACTTCGATTTTTATAAAAGCATGACAACATATAGCGATCATCGTGTTTGGCAGGACGTGTATAGGCCAATGACGCGGGCTGGTCGGCTCTATCTCAAACTTACGGTAACCGAGAACGTCTTGATCGTCTCGTTTAAGGAGATGTGACCATGAAATGTCCGGAATGCGGGGCGGCGGAATTAAAGCCCATGCGACGCGATCTACCCCACACCTACAAAGACCATATAACCATCATTCCCAACGTATCGGGGCATGAATGTCCAGTCTGTGATGAAATATTGGTCAGTATGGAGGATGGCAAACGCGTCTCCGACGCGATGCTAGCTTTCAACCGCGAGGTCAACGCCATGCTGGGCGATCCGGATTTCATCGCGGGGGTTCGTAAAAAACTTAATCTTAATCAGGGCGAGGCGGGCGAGATTTTCGGCGGCGGCGTCAATGCGTTTTCTCGTTATGAGACCGGCACCACCAAGCCGCCTCTGGCGCTGGTCAAATTGTTTAAAGTGTTGGACCGGCATCCAGAGCTTTTGAATGAGATTAGGGAATAGCGGGCTATGGCGGAATACCATTTTGACGTGTAGCTTCAGCACATCTTGGTAACGACCCGTCGCTTTGGAAATTCGCATCGCCTATGTCCGGTAAACTCTCCGAAAATATCGCCTATTTTGCGCGCGCGCTCCGCGAGGCAGGTTTGCCTGTTGGTCCTGGCGCGGTGCTTGATGCGGTAGAGGCGGTCGAGGCTGCCCATATCGGTAGCAAGGAAGACTTTTTCTGGACGCTACACGCCATTTTCGTCAAAAAGCGCGAACATTCGGACGTGTTCACCCAAGCCTTCCGGATTTTCTTTCGCCGTCGTTCTCTCATTGAAAAGATCATCGCGACGCTGTCGCCCTATTCGCCCGCCAAGGACGACAAGCCGAAAAAGCCCGAAGCAGGAGCCCTACGTGCAGCCGAAGCCCTGTTGCAAGCCAAGCGCAATGAGGCTCCGCCTGAAAAGAAAGAAAAGATCGAGCTGGATGCGCGCTTTACGGTGTCCGAGCGCGAAATCCTGCAAACCAAAGACTTTGCGCAAATGACCGCGGATGAAATCACCCGCGCTCACCATTTGATTGACCGCCTCGAATTGCCCGATGACCGACGTCCCACGCGTCGCTTCGTGGCTGCGCGATCGGGCTCGCGGATCGACCCGCGCAAGACCTTTCGTAACACGCTGCGCTCTGGCGGCGGCATGATTAAACTCGAATACCGCGACCGCGCCGAGAAAAGCCCGCCGATTGTCGCGATCTGCGATATTTCAGGCTCGATGGCCGATTACACGCGGCTGTTTTTGCATTTTCTCCACACGATGACAGATAAGCGAAAACGCGTGCATACGTTCTTATTCGGCACCCGACTGACCAATGTCACGCGCTCGCTCAAAAGCCGTGATCCCGACGAGGCTTTAGAAAAATGCACCGAGCAAGTCGCCGATTGGTCGGGTGGTACGCGGATCGGCACGAGCCTGCATAAGTTCAACCGCCAATGGTCACGCCGCGTATTGGGGCAGGGGGCGATTGTGCTGCTGTTCACCGATGGGTTGGAGCGCGACGGCACGGAAGAATTGCAAAAGGAAATCGACCGTTTACACCGCTCCTGCCGCAAGCTCGTATGGCTCAATCCTTTGCTGCGCTTTGACGGATTTGAGGCCAAAGCCTCCGGCATTCGTGCGATCTTGCCGCATGTCGACGAGTTCCGCCCGATCCATAATTTGAAGAGCATGGAGGCGCTTATTGAGGCGCTTTCGGTGAAGGGATCTGCGGCGGCTGATCCTAAACTGTGGTTGCGACGGGTGGCTTAGTAGATTACCTTACGGTATATTAGTGACAAGGGTATATCAACTTTGAGCCGAAGACCTGAATTTGTTCCGATCAATCAGCCTGACCGCCCCTTGCAAAGTGGCGGCGGAGGGGGCACATTTGACGGTATGGAGCCACGCGTCGCCGTTCTGGAAAATAATGTTGAATATATCAAGCGGGATATTGGCGAATTAAAAGCCGATGTGTCGGAGATCAGACGCGACCTTGGCAGGATGAAAGATGACTTTAAATCCGATGTTGAAAGTGTCAAAGTACAACTTGCCACGCTGACTGAGCGGGTCAATCATCTTCCGAGTAAGGGCTTTATTGTCAGCGCTACGCTATCCAGTCTTGCAATCGTGACCGCGTTGATCCTTTTTCAAGACCATCTCAAGACGATTTTTTCGCATTAGCTCGCTTTTGTCACTCATTGCAGACTTCCTTTTCCAAATCCCGCCAAAATGCGCTATGCTCCACCGTGAATAGCTCACACGGGAGGGCAGGCCATGCTCGTATCTGATGACGATCTCTTGAAACAGGCGGAAGACTGGCGACGCGCGGGGCGTGATGTCGCCCTAGCAACGGTCGTCGAGACGTGGGGGTCGGCCCCTCGTCCGGTAGGAAGCCATCTGATTATCGACGCCGAGGGCAATTTCATGGGCTCGGTCTCTGGCGGATGCGTGGAAGGCGCGGTTGTCACTGAAGCCATTGACGTGATCGAGAGTGGCGCTCCGAAGTTGTTGGAATTCGGCGTGGCGAATGAAACGGCATGGCAAGTTGGCCTTTCTTGCGGCGGGCGTATCAGTGTTTATGTTGAGAAAGTCGATTAATGGGTTCCTTTGAGCTTTTGATTAGCTTTACCGTTGCTACCACCATTTTTGCTTACGTTCCGGGACCCGCGATGATGTACACCATGGCGCAAACCATGGCTTTGGGGCGGCGGGGTGGGTTAATGGCGGCGCTTGGCCTCCATATTGGCGGTTATGCGCATGTTTTAGCCGCTGCCTT
>CAIRGA010000005.1 GCA_903877935.1 uncultured Hyphomicrobiales bacterium | reverse complement strand
GTCGCGTTTCGGCAGGTTTGCAGCAGATGTTCCTCTGGCGGAATCTCTCCAAGGTCTTGATTGCGTGATGGGTTGACGAAGGAAAGATGGCAGTGGCCTTCAACCATTCCAGGCATCAAAAACTGTCCGCGCCCGTCAATGATTTCTGCGGCCCTGTCACGCGCAATCTGACCCGGTGCGCCTGCTACCTCGGTGATACGGTTTCCCTTGACGAGGACTTCGCCAGGATAGGATGCATCATTGATTGCATCCCAAATAATAACGTTGATGAACAAAAAGGCCATTGCGGTATTCCCCCAAAAAACGGGTCCCGCTGGCCTTTTATGTGTCGCAGCCGTGTTTAGACGACCGCATCCTTAGCCATGTCAGGACGTTGCCTTCTCTCCTCGTCCATAGACGAGAAGCATTGCGATAATTACAAGTCCATAGATGATCTGACGACCAGCTTCCGGCATCTCCATGATCGACAGAACGCTGTTCAACAGCACGATCAAAATGACGCCGACAACGGTGCCGAGATAGCGACCGCGCCCACCTAGAATATTGGTGCCGCCAATCACAACGGCCGCGATAGCAGGCAACACATAGGCATCACCCATGCCCTGATAGGCCTTTGTCGAATATCCGGCCAACAAAACGCCCGCCAAACTGGCCAATACCGAGCACAAGATGAAGGCTATGATCGTTATCCGCTTGGTCGGAACGCCCGACAGATAGGCCGCTGCCTCTTTGTTGCCGATCGCGTAGATCGAGCGACCGAACACTGTGCGGCGAAGCATGATGACAATGAGAATCGAAACCGCCAACCACACAAAAATCGCATGGGGAATGCCGAAGGTACGTTCGGCAGCAATATACCGCATGAGGTCGGTGGCTTTGGTTTGAGGCGCAAATCCGCCTGTTTGCGCGACCATCAGACCCCGCATAACCGCGTTAACGCCCAGCGTGAAAATCATCGATGGAATACGGAGATACGCGACACCAAGGCCGTTTACGGTTCCGACCAACAGGCCAACGGCCAATGCTGCGGGCAAAGCCCACTCACCGCCTACTGCCGTAGCGGTCATGGCGCCGGCAGCAAGCGTCCAGGGAACCGATAGATCGATCTGCGAAATAAGGATCACCAGCATCATGCCAGCCGCAACAATGCCGAGAAATGATCCGATCTGAAGCTGCTGGACGAGATAGGTTGGCGAGAACAAGGGCGCTGAACCAAAACGGTCGAGCGTGTAAATGGTTCCCGCAATCAGGATCACCAGAATAAAGGTGGCTGCAATTGCAATCGGCTTGTCATCACGCGACAGGCGCGAAAGCGATAATGTTTTGATCAATTCGCTCACCGGAACAACTCCAACTGGTTCTTAACGCGGAGAATGCTCAGTGCCCCAAGGCTAACGGCTGCGAGGAGAACAACGCCTTCGAAAAGTGGCTGCAACAGAGGCGCTATGTCAAACACCCGGAAATTAAATGATATGACCTTCAAGATGAGGGTTCCAAAGATCGACCCGATCGCCCCGCCCGTTCCGCCGAGCAGGGATGTTCCGCCAATAACAACGGAGGCAATCGACGAAAGGGTGTAAGCGCCTGCCATCGGGATGTCGGCATTGCCGGACGAGGTCTGGATCGCCATGAAAACCCCGGCAACGCCAGCAAAAAAGCCCGCGAGGGTGAAGGCCGCCAGCTTGCCGCGATCAATGTTTAAGCCCGACATATAGGCCGCACCTTCAGCCGAGCCAATCGCATAGACTGTGCGTCCCGTTACAGAGCGACGAAACGGTACCCAGGTAATCGACGCCACGACAATGAGAAGAACAAGCGCGACAGGAATGCCGGCGATCGGCTGAAACCAAGCGGCTTTACCATCATCAAAAATTCCAACTGTCTCAGCAAAATCACCAAGCGCATTGGTCATGGCCCAATTGATGTCTTCGTTGATCTTACCACCTGGGATCGGCCTTAAGAACAGGGCCAGACCCATATAGACTGCCCCCGTCGCCAGCGTCGCAATGATGGGCTGAATACGCCCGAACACCACCACGCACCCATTAACAAATCCAGCCAAGGCACCCGCGAACAAACACGCAATGAGACCGAAGCCGACCGTGGCACCCGTACCTTCCAAAAGATGGCTGGCGAGACAATCGACCAATGTCATCACGGCGCCAACCGAGAGATCAAGCCCGCCCAATAAAACCGGCACGGTCTGCGCCATTGAGAGCAAGGCAAGCGAGAAGACTTCATTCGAGTTTTGGATCAGGACCTGAGAAGAAAAGCCCTTCGGATGAGCGAGATGATAAAGAAAATAAACAATCACGAACAGCACAACAGCAATCGAGAAGCCCATATTCTGACGGATATGAAGACCCCAATTGGACGATTTAGTGGCCGACATGCGAGCCTCCTTCAGAGTTCTGGCCCGCAATATTGAGCGATGCGGCAACGATGTTTTTCTCGTTTATGGCATCCCCACGAAGCTCGGAAATAATCCGGCCATCATATAGAATGGCGACCCGATCACACGAGCCGATCAATTCGTCATAATCGGTCGAATAGAAGAGGATAGATGCGCCTTCGTCGGCCAATTCACGGAGGAGACGATAGATTTCCTGCTTCGTGCCGACATCAATACCGCGCGTCGGATCATTCAGGAGAATAATATCCGGCCGCGTCATGAGCCATTTGGCGATAACAACTTTTTGTTGATTGCCACCCGATAGCGTTGAGACCGCATCATCAGGGCTGCCAATTTTAATTTTCAGACGCTTGATCGCATCGGCGACCGCCGTCGAAACTTTTTGCTCGTCGACAAAGATACCAGATGAAAGTTCGTCCAGCGATGCGATGACGAGATTTTCTGAAATCGACATTGGGAGCATCAGGCCTTCGGTTTTCCGGTCTTCCGGCACCAAGGCTATGCCACCTCCCGCTGATTTGGCAGCGATTGGCGAATTTAATTTTTGCGGAACGCCATCAATCAGCACGTCGCCAGTCACACGTTTTAACACGCCAAACATCGAAAGCAGCAGTTCTTTTTGGCCCTGACCATCGAGACCGCCTAAGCCAACAATTTCGCCGCGCCCAACCGAGAGTGAAACATCATGCAAGCGGTTTTCCCACGAGAGATTACGAATTTCGAGCAATGGCTTGCGAATTTCATAAGCCGGCTTTGGTGGAAAATGTGCCGATATTTCGCGACCAATCATGAGTTGGACGATTTCGTCATTGCTGCGAGCGCCCTTCATAAAGGTCTCGATATGGCGACCATTACGAAACACCGAGGCATCATCGGCCAATGCTTCAATTTCATGCATTCGATGGGAAATATACAGGATAGCCACGCCCTCAGCCTTTAGCCGAGCGAGCATCGTATACACCTTTTCAACATCGGAACTTGTCAAAGCCGAGGTTGCTTCGTCGAGAATTAAAATCTTCGGCTTCTTGCCAAGCGCCTTGGCAATTTCAACCATTTGGCGGCGAGAAAGCGGCAAGTCACGAATGCGCATCAATGGATTGACGTCTTCACAACCAATCGTGGCAAGAAGCTCCTCAGCCCGAAGCCGCTGCGCCTTCGAGTCAATGAGGCCAAACTTACGAGGCGGAGATGAAATCGAAATATTATCGGATACCGTCAAATCCGGCATCAACGACAATTCCTGGAAAATACAAACAATGCCTGCATCATTAGCGGCAGCT
>CAIRGA010000004.1 GCA_903877935.1 uncultured Hyphomicrobiales bacterium | reverse complement strand
ATGAGTTGCTCATCTTTTTGACGATAAGGATGAACTAAAGTTTCTGCGAAGGTTAGATCAGATGTTACGATGGTCGAGTAGTTTTTATCCCAATTTTTGACCAATAGGTTTGAAATCTGAAGTGCTATTGAATCTTTCTTCTCGAACATGAGAATGAAGATATTGGCATCAAAATAAATTCGGGAAACGGGACATTGCATTAGTCATCCCATTCATCGCGCAATTCCCGAATTCTTTTTACTGCTTCTTCAGACGTTACACCTTCGCCTTGTATTGTCGCTCTATAGGCTTCAATCATAGCCAATAACTCTTCTGGGCTCTTCTTGATTTGAGCAACATCTTCCTGTTCGATGACAATCCGAATGGGCCGGCTCGGATCAACCAGCTTTTGCAAATCATCCGGCAGCCGCTCTGCCGGGTAGTGATCCCTCACAATCCTATTCATGGTTCAATCTCCTGATTTCCTTCATAATATCACACCCTCACGAAAATGTCTTTCTCGGATCAAAGGCATCGCGTACCGCCTCGCCGATGAAGATCAAAAGCGATAGCATGACCGCGATTACCATAAAGCCCGTGAGCCCAAGCCAAGGGGCGGCGATATTGGCTTTGCCTTGGAGGAGTAATTCACCCAGCGAGGGCGAGCCGGGGGGCAGGCCAAAGCCAAGAAAATCAAGTGAGGTGAGGGTGGTAATGGAGCCGTTTAAGATAAAGGGTAGGAAGGTGAGGGTAGCGACCATCGCATTGGGCAACACATGCCGCCACATGATGCGGGCGTTTGAGAGGCCCAATGCTCGGGCGGCGCGGACATAGTCGAAATTGCGGGCGCGTAAAAATTCGGCGCGGACGACATGGACGAGCGCCACCCATGAGAAAAGCAGCAAAATGCCGAGCAGCGTGAAAAAGCTTGGTTGGAAGAAGTTTGATAAAATCATTAGCAGGTAAAGCGAGGGAATGGCGGACCAGATTTCGATGAAGCGTTGAAAATAGAGGTCGATCATCCCGCCAAAATAGCCTTGGATGGCGCCTGCAAAAATACCGATGACGGAGGAGATGGCGGCGAGAATAAGCCCGAATAGAACCGAGATACGGAAGCCGTAAATGATGCGGGCCAGAACATCGCGGCCGCCATCATCGGTGCCGAGCCAATTCCATTCGAGATCGGCGCAGCGCGAGCCGCCCGTGCGTTGGGCGACCTTGATGCAGACGGAATCTTTTTGCAGCCATGTCGGTGGCGCGGGTGCCGGGCTTGGTAGATCGAGATTGATCGTGTTCGATGCAAAGCGAATGATCGGCCAGATGGCAAAGCCGTTTGCGTTGATCTCATCGCGGATCACGGGGTCCCGATAATCGGTTTCGGCTAAGAAGCCGCCGAATTTTTCTTCCGGATAATCGACAAAAATGGGAACGAGTATCTCGCCTTTATAGGCAACGAGGATGGGCCGATCATTGGCGATGAACTCGGCGAAGAGACACACGGTAAAGAGGATCAGAAAAATCCAGAGCGACCAGAAGCCGCGCCGATTGGCTTTGAAATTTTGCATGCGCCGCGCATTGATGGGCGAAAGACGTAGCAAGCCTTTGGCGGGGAGTGGCGGGGCGAGAGTGGATATGGCGTCCGTCATCGCATTACACCTCGCGCGTTTCGAAATCGATGCGGGGGTCGACCCAGGTGTAGACGAGGTCGGAGAGGAGATTCACGAAGAGGCCCAAAAGCGAGAAAATATAGAGCGTTGAAAACACCACGGCATAATCGCGGTTGACGATGGATTCAAACGAGAGAAGGCCCAAGCCATCGAGCGAGAAGACGGTTTCAATGAGCAAGGAGCCCGCGAAAAACGCGCTGATAAACGCGCCGGGGAAGCCTGCGATGACGATCAGCATCGCGTTGCGAAAGACGTGGCCGTAGAGCACCTGCGTCTCCGTTAGGCCCTTCATGCGGGCGGTTAAAACATATTGCTTGCGGATTTCGTCGAGGAATGAATTTTTGGTGAGCAACGTTGAAGTCGCAAATGCGCCTAGCGCCATTGAAAGAATAGGCAAAGTGAGGTGGCGCGCATAATCGAGCGCTTTGGCGTACCAAGGTAGTGTTGCGAAAGTGTCGGACACGAGGCCACGCAACGGGAAAAAGGGCGCAAGTGATGAGCCTTCGCCGAAGAGAATGATCAAGAGAATGGCGAATAAAAAGCCGGGTATCGCATAGCCGATAATCACGATAGCGGATGTCCATGTGTCAAAGCGTGAGCCGTCGGAAATGGCTTTGCGGATACCGAGTGGAATAGAGATAAGGTAGGAGAGCAGCGTCATCCAAAGGCCAAGCGAAATGGAGACGGGGAGCTTTTCTTTGATGAGCTGCAGGATTGATACATCGCGGAAATAGCTTTTGCCAAAGTCGAAGCGGAGATAGTTCCATAGCATCCGGACGAAGCGTTCTGGGGCTGGTTTATCAAATCCGAATTGCGCTTCGAGCTGCTTGATGAATTTAGGATCAAGCCCCTGCGCGCCGCGATATTTCGACGAGCCGCCTTCCATCGCGCCGCCGCCCGGTTGGCTTTGGCTCGTGGCGGAAAAATCACCACCCGCACTGCCCGAGATACGCGCGGTTGCGGAAGAGTCAGCGCCTTGCTGCAATTGCGCGATGATGCGCTCTACAGGACCGCCGGGGGCAAATTGCACCACGACAAAGGACACGAGCATGATGCCGAACAAAGTCGGGATCATCAGCAAAACACGGCGCAGGATGTAAGCAAGCATCGACTATCCAGCCTTGCCGGTTTTGGCGGCTTTATCCGCGTCATACCACCAGATCGTCGGGAAGGCGGAGGCGCCATAGTCCGGCATTTTGTCAGGGTGCGAGAAGCGGTTCCAGCGTGCGGTGCGCGAGAAGCCGTAGGTCCATTGCGGGACAACATAATCATGCGCGAGCAAGACGCGATCAAGCACATGGGTGGCTGCGATGAGTTCCTCGCGGCTTTTGGCGAAGATCACGCGATCAATCAGCGCGTCAATGCCTGCGTCCTTGATGCCGATCGTGTTGCGGGAGCCTTTGACATCGGCTGAAGCCGAGCCCCAGAATTCGCGTTGCTCATTGCCGGGGGAAAGGGACTGGCCCCAAAGATCGGTGGTGATGTCGTAATCGAAATCGCGCATGCGTTCTTCATATTGTGAAGGGTCAACCACGCGGACACTGACCGTGATACCGAGACGTTCGAGTGACGGCTTCCAGAACAATAAAATACGCTCAAAGGTCGGATCGTCGGCAAGCAGCTCAACCGCCAAAGGCTCGCTGGTTTTGGTGTTGATGCGTTTGCCGGATTTGATCTCCCAACCTGCTTCTTTGAGCAGACGATCTGCCTCTTTTAAATTATCGCGTACGGCTTGCGGGTTGCCGTTGACGGGATTTTGATAGGACGTTGTGAGAACGCTTTCGGGGATTTTGTCCTTGACGCTGTCGAGAATATCTTTTTCGAGGCCTGCGGGAAGGCCCGATGATGCAAGCTCGGTGCCTTCGTAAAAGGATGCGATGCGTTTATAGGCACCGAAAAAGACGGTCTTGTTCATCTCTTCAAAATCGAAAGCAAGATTAAGCGCGCGGCGCACGCGTTGGTCTTTAAATTTGTCACGCCGCAGATTCATGATGAAGCCCTGCATGCGACCGGAGGCGCGTTCGGCAAATTCTTCGCGGATCACGCGGCCATCTTTAACGGCTGGAAAGTCGTAAGCCGTTGCCCAATTTTTTGAACTGTTTTCGAGGCGAAAATCGTAAGCGTCGCCTTTCAGCCCTTCGAGCTGCACCGTGGTATCGCGGAAATATTCAAAGCGCATTTCATCGAAATTATTGGTGCCGATATTAACAGGCAAATCTTTGCCCCAATAATTCGCGACGCGTTCCAAAACGATATTGCGTCCGGCGCTAAAGGATTTAACGCGGTAGGGGCCCGAGCCGAGCGGTGGTTCAAGCGTTGTTTCTTTGACGTTGCGTGGTTTGCCGTCTGGCCCGTTGCCTTCCCACCAATGTTTGGGAAGGATCGCGAATTGTCCGACGATTTGCGGCAGCTCGCGATTGCCCGGCGCATCAAAGGTGAATTTCACGTCGCGCTCGCCGGTCCTTTCCGCCTTTACAACATGCTCGAAATAAAACGCATATTGCGGGCTATTGGCTTTGAGCGCTTCAAACGAAAAAATCACATCTTCGGGTGTGACAGGTTGGCCATCTTGCCATTTTGCATTGGCGCGCAAGCGATAGGTGACGGATGCATAATCAGCCGGGAAAGTTAGGCCTTCCGCGAGCAAGCCATAGGCGGTTGAGACTTCATCCAGCGCGTTCGATAAAAGCGTTTCGTATACCGAACCAATCCCTGCGGCCAGCTGGCCCTTAACGCCTGCAACGACAAGGTTGAAATTATCAAAACTGCCATTGGCCGCTAGGCGAACGGTGCCGCCTTTGGGCGCGTCGGGGTTTACATAATCGAAATGCTTGAAATCGGCGGAGTATTTAGGCTCACCCATCAGCGATACGGCATGCCGCCATTTTGCGTCATCGGCTTTGGCTGGCAACAGAGCCGAACCTGTTAGAACCAATGCAACCACACATCCAAGACCTAATCGCCGCACGAGCCATTCTCCATGAATTGAATGTTGGAAATGTGAACGATAGCGATGATTCCGTCTATAGGTGACGAACCGTCCTTCGACTCTCGCCTTTGGCGAGGCTCAGGATGAGGCATATGGATTATTACTTCATCGTGAGCCGGGCCGTAAGGCCCGTGTCGCAATCGTGAGCCGGGCCGTAAGGCCCGTGTCGAACGACGGTAATCACGCCATTATACGGCTGTGCGCTGACGCATGGCGGCGGTTAGCGTGCCTTCATCCAAATAATCAAGCTCGCCACCCACCGGCACGCCATGGGCGAGTTTGGTGACGATAACCTCATAGGGCGAGAGCAAATCGGTGATGTAATGCGCGGTGGTTTGGCCATCGACCGTGGCATTGAGCGCCAAGATGACTTCTTTGATGCCGCCAGAGGCCACGCGGGCCACGAGGCCGTCAAGGTTGAGGTCCTTCGGGCCGATGCCGTCGAGTGCTGCGAGTACGCCGCCCAGCACGTGATAGCGCCCCGCTGTGGCGCCTGCGCGTTCTAACGCCCAAAGATCGGCAACGTCTTCGACGACGATCAACAGCGTATTGTCGCGTTTGGGGTCCGAGCAGAGGGTGCAGGGCGACAGCGTGTCGATATTGCCGCACGAGTCACACACCAGAATGCGTTCGCGCGCGACCTGCATCGCATCTGCGAGTGGTCCTAAAATTTGTTCGCGTTTTTTGACAAGATGCAGTGCGGCGCGCCGAGCCGAGCGCGGGCCAAGCCCTGGCAATTTGGCCAGAAGCTGGATGAGACGCTCAATTTCGGGGCCGGTAACGGATGCCATTGGGTTCTTTTTGGGTTGTCCTTCGACACGCGGCTTTGCCGCGGCTCAGGATGAGGGGTGTAACGATAGCCTCATCCTGTTTGCTGTGGCTCAGGATGAGGGGTGTAAAGATAGCCTCATCCTGAGGTGGCCCGAAGGGCCCTCGAAGGACGGTGCCGATTTTCTTAAAACAGTTTCATCCCTGGCGGAATGGGAAGCCCCGCGGTGAGTGCGCCCATCTTGTCGGCCATTAGCTTATCGCCTTTGGCGCGGGCATCGTTAAGGGCAGCGACGAGCAAATCTTCCAAAATATCTTTTTCTTCCGCCTTTAATAGGCTCTCATCAATGGTGACGGCTTTGGTTATGCCCTTGACCGTCATTGTGATGGCGACGAGCCCGCCGCCGGATTGGCCTGAGACTTCCATCTCATCCAGCTCGGCTTGAACGGCACCAAGCTTTGATTGCATCTCCTGCACTTTTTTCATCATGCCGAACATGTCTTTCACTGGTCGTCTCCGTTTTTAATCGTCAAAATCTTGATCGAGCGCTGAGAAGTCGAAACTTTCGTCATCGATGTTTTCAGGCTCAGTGGTGGTGAGAAGATCGCGCACCTCGACGATTTGTGCGCCGGGGAAATGCGCGAAGGCCGCTTGCACCAAAGGGTTGGATTTGATGTCGTCGAGCTTTGTGGCTTTTGCTTTTTCGGCCACATCGCGCAAGGTCTCTTGGCCTTGTTCCGATGACACCGCGACAATCCAACGGCGGCCTGTCCATTCTTGTAATTTTTTGCCGATATCGGCAGCGAGTTGCGGCGAGGCTTCAGGGGATGGTGCAAACTCAAACCGGCCATCTTCAAAGCGTACCAAACGAACATCGCGTTCAAGCGCTGTTTTAAGACTGATATCGCGTTTCTCGGCCGTTAAGGCTATAAGGTCTTCGAAGCGATCAATCCGCATGGTGGGTGCGGCTTCAGGCGCGCGCATGGGTGCCGATTCAGAGCGTGCCGCGACGGTTAAGCCACCATTCGCGGTCATGCGGGCGCCACCGCCGCCACTCGGTCCGCCCGATGGGGTGGATGAGCCGGAATAGCTTTCTTGAGTGAGCATTTTCAACGCCTCATCGGGCGTCGGCAGGTCAGAAGCATAGGCCAAGCGCACCAAGACCATTTCGGCAGCGGTAACGGGTTTTGGTGCTTCGGCAACTTCCGAAATGCCTTTTAATAGAATTTGCCAAGCACGGGAGAGCACGCGCATCGGCAGCGCCGTAAAGCTTGCACCGCGATCGCGCTCGGCCTCTGTGACGCTTGAATCTTTGGCTGATTCTGGCACGACTTTGAGCCTCGTCACAAAATGCGTGAACTCGGCGAGATCAGACAAGATCGTGCGCGGATCGGCGCCCAAATCATATTGTGCGCGAAGCTCGGAAAGGGCTGCGGCGACATCGCCTTTCATCACCGATTCAAAGAGATCGATGACGCGCGCGCGATCGGCCAAACCCAGCATGGTGCGCACCGTTTCACCATCCACTTTACCGGCACCATGCGCGATGCCTTGATCGAGCAGCGAGAGGCTATCGCGCACGGAACCTTCAGCGGCGCGCGCGATGAGAGCAAGCGCTTCATCATCGATTGTAACGCCTTCGGCGACGCAGATTTTGCGCAAATGATTGACGAGCACATCGGCTTCCACGCGGCGCAAATCGAAGCGTTGGCAGCGCGATAAAATCGTGACCGGAACTTTGCGGATTTCGGTGGTGGCGAAAATGAATTTCGCGTGTGGCGGTGGCTCTTCAAGCGTTTTCAAAAAGGCGTTGAACGCCTTGTCCGACAGCATATGCACTTCGTCGATGATGTAGACTTTATAGCGCGCGGATGCGGGCGAATAACGCACGCCGTCGGTGAGTTGTTTGACATCATCAATGCCGGTGTGGGATGCGGCATCCATTTCCAAAATATCGACGTGACGCGATTCCATAATCGCGCGGCAATGCACGCCTTCGGTTGGCATATGAATGGTGGGGCCGCCTGTGCCATCGGGCAGCAGGTAATTGAGGCCGCGGGCCAAAATGCGTGCGGTTGTGGTTTTGCCAACCCCGCGAACGCCCGTCAAAATCCAGGCCTGCGGGATGCGCCCTGTCTCAAACGCGTTGGACAGCGTTTGCACCATGGCATCCTGGCCGATGAGATCGTCAAAGGTTTGCGGGCGGTATTTGCGGGCGAGCACGCGATAGGGGGTCGTTGGCGACGGCGCGACAGAGGGCGCATCGCCAAACATCGAGATCGTCTGCGAGTCCAATTGATGATCTATCTCGGTCACGCTATCGGGCGTTTCGCTCATGAGGGGCGTCGTCCTCAGCGGTTTTACAACGGCCAAACTGGCCGGAAACAGGTCAAAAAGGGTGGAAGGCTGGACGATGACCCGCCCGGGCTCGTTAGGGCTGCTTCCTTCCGGACCTGACCCGGTTGGCGAGTGGTACGTCCACCACCAACCTTCCGCCCTCTATATCGGATATTGGGATGCAAAAGACAAGCGTAATGGCAGTGTATTTCTCTCGTATCACCCCTTTTTAAGGGCGCGGGCACTTTCCTTGAGCGCCGCATCGATGCGGGTTTGCCATCCCGGACCTGTTGCTTTGAAGGCGGTTAGCGTTTCGGTATCCATTCGAAGGGTTACGAGCGTTTTAACAGGTGCTTTTTGTTTGCCACGCGCACGACGGGCCGAGGCGGCAAGATCAGGGAATAGCGCAGCGAAGGGGCGGACTTGGGCCAGTTCTTCCGCGGTTACCTCGGGTATGTCGGACACGGTTTCCCAATCAGACGCTTCGTAGCCGCGACCCGGCGTAAATTCAGCAAGCTTTTTATGCCGCTTCATAGTATTTTGTAATAACAATTTGATCTGATGTCAAATGTGAGAGGACACAAATCGTCAAAATTGCCCTCGCCGATTGCGGCCTTAACGGCTAAAAGACTCCCATGACAGACTTTACCCTTGATTCCCGGCTTGAAGCCGACACGTACCTTGTTGGCGACCTCATCCTTAACCGCGTGTTGTTGATGGATGATGCGCGTTTTCCATGGGTTATTTTGGTGCCAAAGCGCGCCAATATCCGCGAAATCATCGATTTGGAGCTGCGCGACCGTGCGATGTTTTACCGCGAGACGGAATCGGTGATGGAGGGGATGAAGCGGCTGTTTTCGCCCACCAAGCTCAATGTCGCCGCTTTGGGCAATATGGTGCCGCAGCTGCATATGCATGTGATTGCACGGTTTGACGATGATCAGGCTTGGCCGAAGCCCGTCTGGTCCGTGGGCGAGCGCGTGCCTTATGCGCCGGAGGCCGCGGAGGCGCGGGCGAAGACATTGTCGGAAGTTCTGGGTTTTTTGACGTTTTAGTTTGTATCAAGGCAAGCTTACGCGATTTTTCGCAAATCTTACATGGTCGCAGCATAAGAACGATATTCGTGGATATCATTTTCAAAAGGGTTTGATATATGCGCGGCTCCATCGCTCGTGGGTACCTAGAGGCAGGCATCCGTGATCCACTTTTTGGGATGGTTGCATTTTTGCACAAATATTTCCTTTTTATTTTTGGTCTTTTGTCTATCTTTTTAGCCCCTTACAATGTTGCCAGCGCCGCTGAAGCAGCACCTCTCGCTATGCTGTATGTCTCGCCAACGGGTGCGGGTACCGAGTGTACCGCTTACAACCCCTGTCTCATCGAGGCAGCAAAAGCGAAAGCGCGTGTATGGAACGCCCAATCGCCGCGTGATATTACGGTTCGACTGGCGAGCGGACGGTATGAATTGGCAAATCCGATTGTTTTTGATTCAGCGGATTCGGGAGCCGAGGGGCATACCGTTAAATATGTAGCGGAAAAAAGTGGGACCATGTTTTTAACGGGTGCCGTGCCGGTCATTGATTGGACCCTTTACAATGCAAAATTGAATATATGGAGTGCGACGCTT
>CAIRGA010000003.1 GCA_903877935.1 uncultured Hyphomicrobiales bacterium | reverse complement strand
CCCAATCGGGATAGGTAAAATTAGCCAATTGATAGATCGCGACGCCGATGACCCAAGAAGCTAAGGCCGACCATTCAATGCTCGCCAGCGTCTGATTGGAAAGGGCGGCCGCCCGAATCAGACCGTAGCGGGCCAAAATCACACCAAAGAGCGGCACGAAAATCGAGCTGAGAATGGTCAGAAATTGCGTGATCAGCTGGCCCGTTGTCTCCGATAGCAGGGTCAGCACCAAAGCGAGCACGGTTGATAGGAGGGCCATTGCGACGCCGCGCGACACAATCCCGAAGCCGCCAAACAGGCTTTCCGAGCTGACAGCACCCGAGTGCAGATCGCCATAGGCGTTATCAAGCTCATCAAGGACGATCAAAGTGAGCGCGATCAAGCCGCCTTGGGCCAGCAAAAGGCCCGTGACCAAATCAGCCGAGGGCTGGTTAAACGCGATAAGCGCACCAAGCGCGTAGCACCAGATATTCGCGATGGCGTAGCCGATAAAGGTGCCGTTGGTTGAACCCTCTTTCGTGCGGCCAAAGCGGGCATAATCGGCAACAAGCGGCAACCAGGAAACGGGCATGGCGATGACGAGATCAACACCGCTCCAGAAGCTTGTTTCGCCTGTTCCAGTCTGGCTCCAAAAATCCGACCAGCCTTTCGCAAAAGTCGCGGAGACAAAGACGTAGCTGAGCCATACCAAGGACGCGACAACGAGGGGCAGGCCAATGCGGGAGAGGAAACGGCGGACGAGGCTCGTCATCGATCCCATCATCAGAAGGACGAGGAGGGCGCCCCAGACGAGCGTCAGGCCGAAGGTAAGGGTTTGGCCTTCAACACCGGTTGATTGTTTGATAACGGCAAGCGAGCCGTCGCGCATGATGATGATTTCAAACGCCGCCCAGCCCAAAAGCTGAATAACATTGGCGATGACGGGCAGGCGGCCTAGTTTGCTGCCAAAGGCCACCGTCATGAGGGCAGCCGATGAAAGGCCGGTTTCCTGGCCCAAGCGGGCGACCAGCGCCAGCACGCCGGCGCCGATGGCCGAGCCTAATAGAATGGCGAAAAAGGCCAAGTTGGGGCTTAGGCCCGGCATCAGCGTTGCGCCGGTTTGCATCACCAACAGGCCAACGCCAAGGCTAAACCAGAGGGCGGCCTGATCACGAAAGCCGAAAACGCGCTCTTGTGCGGGAATGGGAGCGGTTAAAGTGGAAGGGTGGATGTCTGCCATGTCGATCTCCATCGGATCAAATGACAGGAAAGCTTCGGCGTAAAACCGTCGACGGACGGCAGGTTACCATGGCTTCCCTGCGCGAGGATTACCTCAGTCAGGTTCAAAGGGTGTTTCTCAGCCATGCGAATCTTTGTTGGTAACGCACAGCACCCCCAGCGGAAGGGAAGAGCGATAGCAGAGGGAGGGAGAACTGAAAAGCTGCTTTTTTGATGTTTACTTCAGCCGATTTTCTTCATCCTGAGCCACGCCGCCTGGCGGCGGGTGTCGAAGGACGGGTTGCAGGATTAAGCGCTAAATGGAGAGAAGTGGTTCGACACGATGCTTCGCATCGGCTCACCATGAGGATTTTTTGTCCGTGACCTCATCCTGAGCCACGCCGCCTGGCGGCGGGTGTCGAAGGACGGGGCTGACAATAGAGCACCTAACAAAAGCTTGATGTGGACCTGACGCTGACCTTTTGCTACACGCAGAGCGTGCCGTTGCGGATTGCTGCGGTATTCGCTGGGGGTGCCACGCTGCAAAGCGGGGCTGAGATCAGACCCTTTGAACCTGACTGGGGTAATGCCTGCGCAGGGAAGCATGATCGAGAAGCCATCGGCTTTCTTTCCGCTTCCTGGCGTTTGACGAGAATGGGAAGCCGCAACGCTATGCAGATCGCGGTTATTGGTGCGGGTGTCATGGGACTTGTAACGGCGCATCAGTGCGCGTTACGGGGTGGCCGCGTCACGGTCTATGAGCGGCGGGCCGAAGCGGGGCGCGGGTGCTCTTGGTATGCGGGCGGCATGTTGGCCGCTTGGTGCGAGATGGAAAGCGCCGAGCCCTTGATCGGTGAATTGGGCCTTGAATCGCTTGCCTATTGGAAGACGCATTTTTCGCATGTCGTGGAAAAGGGCACGCTGGTGATTGCCCCGCCGCGTGATCTGCCCGATCTCAAACGCTTTGCCGCGCGCACAACCCTGCATGAATGGATCGGGCGGGAGGCGATTGCGGCGCTTGAGCCTGATTTAGCGGGGCGCTTTGAGACGGCATTGTTTTTTGAACGCGAGGCCCATCTTGATCCGCGCGATACGCTTGCGGCGTTGAAGGCCAAACTCACGGATGAGTTTGGTGTGACGTTTGTTATGGATCATGCGGTTACGGCTGACGCTATCGATGCCGATCATATCTTTGATTGTCGCGGGTATGAGGCCCGCGATGCGTTGCATGATTTGCGCGGCGTGAAAGGCGAGATGCTGATTTTGCGCACGAAAGAGGTGAGCCTTTCGCGGCCTGTGCGGTTGGTGCATCCGCGTATTCCGGTTTATATCGTGCCGCGTGCGGATCATCATTTTATGGTGGGTGCGACGATGATCGAAAGTGGCGATCGTACGCGATTTTCTGCTCGCTCGATGGTTGAACTTTTGAATGCGGCCTATGCGGTGCATCCGGCTTTTGGCGAGGCGGAGATTGTTGAAATGGGAACGGATGTGCGGCCGGCCTTTGCCGACAATTTGCCGCGTATTCGGCGCGATAGAAACATCCTGCGGCTCAACGGTTTATACCGCCATGGTTATTTGGGCGCGCCTGCCTTGGCACGACGTGCGGCGGAGATTGTATTTGAGCAAAAATCCTTTCCGGAGGTTGAGCGGTGAGGCTGATGGTGAACGGCAATGAAAGCGATGTTGCGGCTGAAACCTTTGCCGAATTATTGCTTGAACTTGGTTATGAAGATATGCCCGTTGCAACCGCTTTGAACATGTCCGTTGTTCGAAAAAAAGACCGCGAGACCGTTCGGTTAAAAGAGGGTGATCGGGTTGAAATTCTCGTACCGATGCAGGGGGGCTGAAGCTTGGATCCATTACAGTTTTATGGCGTATCGGTGGCCTCGCGCTTGTTGCTTGGCACCGCGCAATATCCATCGCCGGCGATTTTGGCCGATGCTATTACGCGCTCGGACGCCGATCTTCTCACCGTATCCTTGCGGCGTGAATCAACGGGCGGAACAGGTGGACGCGACTTCTGGAAATTGATCAGCGGCACGGGGCGCAAAATTTTGCCGAATACGGCGGGATGCCATTCTGCCAAAGAGGCAATCACAACGGCTGAGATGGCGCGCGATGTGTTTGATACCGACTGGATCAAGCTGGAAGTGATTGGTAATGCCGATACGTTGCAGCCGGACGTGTTCGGGCTTGTTGAAGCCGCACGCGAGCTGAGTGCGCAGGGGTTTAAAGTCTTTCCCTATACGACCGACGATCTGATTGTGGCTGAAAAATTATTGTCTGTCGGATGCGAAGTGTTGATGCCTTGGGGTGCGCCGATCGGGTCGGGGAAGGGGTTGAATAATCGCTTTGCGTTAAAAGCGATGCGCGCGCATTTTCCAAGCGTGCCTTTGGTGATTGATGCGGGGCTTGGTGTGCCCTCGCACGCGGCGGATGCGATGGAACTTGGGTTCGATGCGGTGCTGTTGAATACGGCGGTTGCCAAAGCGGGTGATCCCGTTGGCATGGCGGAAGGTTTTGCTTTGGCGATTAAAGCGGGGCGACTTGCTTATTTGGCTGGCGCGATCGAAGCGCGTGATATGGCGGTGCCTTCAACGCCGGTATTTGGCCAGCCTTTTGTTTGATGTTTTTGGAGTTTAAAAAATGCTCGACAGGTTTTATTTGATTGTTGATTCATCTGAATGGCTTGAACGCCTTTTGCCGCTTGGCGTGAAGACCGTTCAGCTTCGCATGAAAGACAAAAGCCATGCGGAATTGACGCATGAAATTATCATGTCGCGGACGCTATGTGCGCAACATGGTGCGACGCTGATTGTTAATGATTATTGGCAGATGGCGCTGGATGAAGGATGCGATTTTGTGCATCTTGGTCAAGAGGATATGGACACCGCCGATTTTAAAGCACTCAAAGCGGGTGGGGTGCGCATTGGCCTATCGACCCACACGCCCGAAGAGTTGGATCGCGCACGGATGTTCGATCCGGATTATATTGCGCTGGGGCCGATCTATCCGACCGTTTTGAAAGACATGACCTTCCCGCCACAGGGCTTGGAGCGCATTGGCGAATGGAAGCGGATCATTGGCGATATGCCACTTGTTGCCATTGGCGGGTTGACGCCAGAACGTGCAAAGCTTGTGTTGCAAGCAGGGGCCGACAGCGCGTGTGTGGTGACGGATATTTTACGCAACGCCGATCCGGAGGCGCGGACACGAGAGTGGGTAGAGGCGGTTGTTTCCGTTTGAGAGCGGACACCTTTGCTTGCTTCTCCCGTTGGGGAGAAGCTGTCGGTGGAGCCGACTGATGAGGGGTTGATGGTCGTTATTAAGAACGGCTGGTTAGTTCCCTCTACTGCAACCTCCAGAACCTCATCCGTCTGCTCCGCAGACACCTTCTCCTTCAAGGAGAAGGGCGTATTGCGCCTGTTACATCGTGTTATAATTTCCGAGCGATCATAAATCTGGGCGAAAATCTCGTAAACGAAACGCTACGGTATCATGCTCGTTTCAAAGCTGTCATCGGCTGACGAGACGAGCTGCTGGCAATTATTGGAATTCACATCGAGTTCGACTTCGTTCTTCGCAATCTCGATGCGGCGGCCTTGTTCGATCGCGCAATTCTGACCGTTGATGCGGGCCATGATGGAAAGCGTTTCGCCCTTTTGGCGATGCGGCAAGAAGAAATAGCCATCTTCATTGGTCACTGTTTTGATCATGCCATCCACTGATGATGTGGCGCGGATTTTGACCTGCGCAAGGCCGGTTTGGCCATCCTTCGTAACGCGACCGGCGACGAGCTTTCCACCATCTGACGCTTCACCATTGGGATTGGGGCGAAGGGCACGCAAATTGGCCAGTTCAAGCACCGTGCCGGGCTTGGCGTTGACGAGCGCGATCCGGACGCTTTTCACCTTGCCCAAGGGCATTGGTGGGCGCGTCCATTCCTTAGCCGATGGATTGAGATCGGGCCAATCCAACGTCGCAACATCGAGTGTTTCGTAACGCCATTCATTCGAGAGCGCGACAGGCGAAATATGCCACTGGCTCGAGGGCAACATTTCGAGCTCTGGTGTATCTTGCTCGTTAATGGAAACCATCTTGCCGTCGTCCATGATCAAATCGATTTCGACGTTTCCGGCCGCTGCGTTGCGTTTCGCGATGGTGGGCGCTAATTTTCTTAAAGCGAGCTGAATGTGGCTTGTATTCCAGAACTCAAGTCGCGACGGCCTGAAGAGCAATTCGGCGCGTCCATTATTATCCGCGGTCAAACTTAGAATTTTAGAGCCATTTGGTTCATCAGCTTTGGCCTGCCGCTCCTGTCCTTCGCCATCGTCAATCGACACTTGGCCTTTTTCATAAAGAGCAACATGGTCAAGGATCGCGGACGGTGAATTATCATCGACCAAGGTGATCGATGTTTTGCCCGTTTCATCCGGTGGATTACGGGTGAACGCATGAAGCTCGGTTTCACCTAAAAATACCCGTGTTTTCATCGGATCAGTAACGTAAAGGGTAAGGCCGTGCAGGTCGCGGCTGCCCGCATGCGGATCGGGGATCATCTTGCCGGTAACAGTATCGGTCCAAGGGGTAATTGTTACGCGGTGATCGGCGTCGTTAAATTCAATATGTCCTGCAACCGTATCGCGCATTTGCTGATACCGAACCCAGGTTGAGCCGGGCGGGGACCAAACACGTTGGCTATCGGGAACTGTTCCATCAAAATTATAGACGAGGTTTGAAAGCCGCTGCATCCATTTGCGAACAACAGGCGTTACAGGTTCGGCGGTTGTGTGTTGAAACTCCGAACCCGCGGAACCGAAATGTGAGTACCAGAAATGCCGAACCGTGTCGCCATTATGGATCATTTCGACGCTGGAGGCCAAAAGTAGCGCTAATGAATCGCCTTGTGCGCTATCGCACCGCAGCCCGCAATAAAGGTCTTTGCGGTCTTCATAGGAAAGCGTTGGCAATAGATGGCCGAGATCATTGGCAAAGGCGTCCGCCGAGCTACGATCAAAATTACCCGTGGTAGAACGCGGCACATTGTAAAAGCCGGGATAGGTATTCGTGAGCGGGGGGAGCGGCTTTTTAAAGTCGCTCTTCAGCGGGCCAAAATAATGCGAAGGATCGGCAGGGAAATACGACCAGATGCCTTCTACGCCGAGGTTTTTGAGAATATCGGCGTGATAGGCGTGGCTGGTTTCATCGGTCGCATGGGCTTCGCGCCGTACGACGACCGATGCATCGTTAAAGATCGTGCCGGGCGAGCGTGGGACCTCATAATATTTACCGGCAACACCAAAATCTTGCGCCAACGTATTGCCACCATGCGAGGTGAGAAGAGCAGGGCGCATGTTCCAATCGGCCAAGATGGGCGCTTCGGCTAAAACGGTCTGGCGGCTAAAATCATCGCGCTCAATGCGAACAACCGATACCGAGCAGCCTGTGCCACACGAAGGTGCGGTTAAGGTGACATGATCCATCTGACCGGCGTTCAAGGCGAGATGGTCGAAAGTGTTGCCTTCGGTCGGAATGAGAAGCTCGACAATCGCAAATTTACTGTCCTTTTTGAGTTGAACGTCTCTGCCCTTCGCAATCTGATCGGGGCCATAGGTAAGCTGGCGGCCGGTGCTATCCGACAAGGTTACCGTCAGATCGGCAGGCGGTTCGCCGTTCAAATAGAGGCGAACATTTTGGCGTTGTTCATGGGCAATATCAGACGCTGTCGGGGGAATATCGATGACGGTCTGTGCGGATGAAAGGGTGATCGTTGGATCAAACACATTGCGCAATTGGAAGGTTGAATCTTCCTGCCAACCATGGAACTGGTCGATATTACCGCGATGCCATTCGCGCAGCAGAAGCGCATAGGTCGGAAGGCCATCAACGCCGGTCGGCGTCCGATTTAATCGACCTGGTCCTAAGAACATCGTCGACAGGCGATCGCTGCCATGCGGCCAAAGCGAGTCAGTGACGGGGAGACCAAGTTCTTGATTGAACACGCGATGGATTGCGGCGCCATGCCAAGGCTTCAACTCGTCCGCATCATCGCTAAAGCTGACGACTTGGTGGAACGGGTAGGGAAGTTCGCGCAGCCGTGACACATCCTCTGTACCGGATGCGCCTGTGCCCAAGGCAACGCTTCCGCCAATCATTGGCGTTGCAATGAGCAGAAGCGATACAGCACGACGAAGCCGCTTATGAACCATCACCTTAAACACAAACGACCTCAAGACCATCGATGAAGCGGCTTTTATGCCAATGATACGCTGCTGCCAAGCTGACGCACGCGTTTGCGCCTTTGGTCGCGGTCGTTTGACAGCCAAACATTACGAATTCGTGACAAACTTGGGGAAAAAGCGGAATCATCAACAGCATTCAGCTCAGAGGCTCCACACCGCAAGACCGGCCGGGCGTGTGGCACGGGGTAGGGCACCCTTAACGTCCATGACGATCGGGTTGCCCGGCTTTAAGAGCTTTTGAATGAGGGGCCAGCCTTCTTCCATGTAGGATTTATGCGAAACGGCCAAGATTACGGCGTCCGAGGGCTTGAGATCGGCGGTTTCGACGAGATCGATCCCGAATTCATGATGCACTTCTTCGGCCGAAGCCATTGGATCATGCGCCTGCACGGTGATGCCGAAATTCTTAAGTTCCGTAATGATATCAACGACTTTGGAGTTGCGGATATCGGGCACGTCTTCTTTGAAGGTGAGGCCCAAAATGGTGACAACCGGATTGGCGCGGCCATCCGCGAGTAGACGACGGATACATTCGCGCGCCACGCGGGGCCCTACGGCGTCGTTTGTCCGGCGTCCGGCCAGAATGACTTCCGGATGGCAACCGGCCTTTTCGGCGCGATAGGTGAGGTAATAAGGGTCAACGCCGATGCAATGCCCGCCAACGAGACCGGGGCGGAAGGGGAGAAAGTTCCACTTGGTGCCGGCGGCGGCCAGCACATCAAGCGTGTTGACGCCCAGCGCGTGAAACACTTCCGACAATTCGTTCATCAGCGCGATGTTGAGATCGCGCTGGGTGTTTTCGATCACCTTTGCCGCTTCCGCAACCTTGATGGATGGCGCTTTGTGGATACCGGCTTTGACAACCGAGCCGTAGACGGCGGCGACAATCTCCAGAGT
>CAIRGA010000002.1 GCA_903877935.1 uncultured Hyphomicrobiales bacterium | reverse complement strand
TTTTAAATTTAGAGCGTCGATGATTTAATCCACTCATCCATCTCAATGGCAGCGCGTGCGGTCAGTGCCCGTTTGCGCGCTACCGATTTCTCCGTTCCCTTGAGACGCTTGCCATTCGCGTCATTTTTGTCGAAGGCGATCGGCGGAAAGAGACCAAAATTGACGTTCATTGGTTGAAAGGAGGGTGGCCCCGCATCGATCGTTTCAATGTGGCCACCTGTAATGTGATTGATGAGTGCGCCGAGTGCCGTCGCGGGAGGAAACGGAGCCATCGTACTCCCCGCTGTTTCAGCTGCCGTAAAACGTCCGGCGGCCAGACCAATGGCGGCGCTTTCGACATAGCCCTCACAACCTGTAATTTGCCCCGCGAACCGAAGGCGCGGCAGCGCGCTCAATTGGAGCGTTGAATCGAGTAAGCGTGGCGAATTCAAATAGGTATTACGATGAAGCCCCCCGAGGCGTGCGAACTCAGCGTTCTGTAAGCCTGGTATCATTCGCAATACCTTGGCCTGTTCGCCATATTTTAATTTGGTCTGGAATCCTACGATATTATAGAGTGTTCCCAATGCGTTATCTTGCCTTAGTTGAACAATCGCATAAGGTTTAACGGTCGGGTTTCTTGGATTTGTTAGGCCGACCGGCTTCATCGGGCCGTGGCGCAAGGTCTCGCGGCCGCGTTCCGCCATAATTTCAATAGGCAGACAACCGTCGAAATAGGGCGTGCCTTCCCATTCTTTAAAATCGGTTTTTTCACCGCCGATCAAAGCGTCAACAAACGCGTCATATTCCGCATGATCCATCGGGCAATTAATGTAATCCGCGCCGTTTCCGCCGGGACCTACTTTGTCATATCGGCTTTGAAACCAGGCAATATCCATATCGATGGTTTCTGCATGAACAATCGGCGCGATCGCATCAAAAAAGGCGAGCTGGGTTTGTCCTGTTACACCACGAACAGCATCGGCCAATGCCGGTGAGGTAAGAGGTCCAGTGGCGATAATAACGCGACCCCACTCCTCTGGCGGAAGGCCCGCAACTTCTTCACGCTCGATAGAAATCAGAGGATGTGCTTCAAGCGCGGCCGTCACGGTATTGGAAAACCCATCCCGATCAACGGCTAAGGCTCCACCGGCGGGCACCTGATTGGCATCCGCCGCTCGCATAATGAGCGAGCCAAGCTTTCGCATTTCGGCATGAAGCAAACCCACTGCGTTGGTGGTAGCCTCATCGGAGCGAAATGAATTGGAGCAAACGAGCTCGGCAAGCCCGTCGGTCTTGTGCGCATCCGTTTTTCGTACCGGCCGCATCTCGTGAAGAATAACAGGCACACCGCTTTCAGCGAGTTGCCAGGCCGCTTCCGTGCCCGCCAATCCGCCGCCGATAATATGAATGGGTTTTGATGTCGTCATGCGCTGGACCATAGGCCGCTGCATGATCTGCCTGCAAGGCAATTTCACAAACAAAAACGCCCGCCGGGAGGAGGCGGGCGTTTTCGAAAAGCAGGGAAATGGAACCTGCCTGGCGTTCAGACGGAGGGAGAACCGCTGAACATTAGTAAGATTAACGAGCGACCGAACGCTTGGCCACGAAGCGAATGTCGCTGCGCGAAATGCCGAGATCGTTAAGGTCACGGTCGCTAAGCGATGAAAGCTCGCGGATCGTATTGCGGATGCGGGCCCAACGGCGGAAGTTGTTCTTCAAAGTCGAAATCGTAAGCATGACATTATCCTTTTGCACTGAATGTTGGCTCGATGACCGCCTCGCGGCCAGCTCCAACCAAAATTGTTGCACTGCATATAAGATGGATAATGTACTCTAGCCAGAGGATGAATGATGGCTCTGATATGCATTTAGCGCATACCAATGTTAATATTGCACTAATGTCATCCAATTTTCACATAGTTGCCACTATTCCGCCGCAATTCCCCGACGTGATTTCTTGTGCACTGCAGCAGGGCGGCGTTTCATCACATCCTTCAGGAATCGTGCCGTATGTCCGGCACCGGATTTGATGACATCTTCAGGCGTACCTTGCGCCACAATCATGCCCCCGCCGTCACCGCCTTCTGGTCCCATATCGATTATCCAGTCGGCTGTTTTGATCACTTCAAGGTTGTGTTCGATGACAACGACCGTATTTCCTTGATCGACCAGCTCATGGAGAACTTCTAAGAGCTTGGCGACGTCATGGAAATGGAGGCCCGTTGTCGGTTCGTCGAGGATATAGAGGGTTCGACCCGTGGCACGACGTGACAATTCCTTCGAGAGCTTAACCCGCTGCGCTTCGCCGCCCGACAAGGTTGTCGCCTGCTGCCCAACTTTGACGTAATCGAGACCGACGCGGGCCAGAGTTTCCATCTTTTCCCGAATCGACGGCACAGCTTTGAAGAGGATGGCCGCTTCCTCCACCGTCATATCCAGAACGTCCGCAATCGATTTATCTCGGAATTTTACCTCGAGCGTTTCGCGATCATAGCGTTTTCCTTTGCAGACGTCGCATGTCACATAGACATCCGGCAAGAAGTGCATCTCGATCTTGATCACGCCGTCGCCCTGGCAGGCCTCGCAGCGCCCGCCTTTAACGTTGAATGAAAAGCGACCCGGCTGATAGCCGCGCGCTTTGGCCTCCGGCAAACCGGCAAACCATTCGCGGATTGGCGTAAAGGCCCCCGTATAGGTCGCCGGGTTCGACCTGGGCGTCCGACCGATTGGCGACTGGTCGATATCAATCACCTTATCGAGATGTTCTAAACCTTCAATTCGATCGAACGGCGCGGGTTGTTCAAAGGCCCCGTTCAAGCGCCGCGCCACCGCACGATAAAGCGTATCAATAACGAGCGTCGATTTACCGCCGCCCGACACGCCCGTGATACAGGTGAACGTGCCCAGCGGAATTTCGGCGGTTACATCCTTCAGATTATTGCCTTTGGCGCCTACCAATTTCAGCATCCGGCCTTTTTGTGGCTTGCGGCGCTTTTCAGGCATGCTGACGCCCATTTCACCTTTAAGATATCGGCCGGTTAACGATTTTGGGTCGGCCAAAATATCCTTAGGTTGCCCTTCTGACACGATTTGGCCACCATGAATGCCTGCACCAGGGCCAACATCGACGACCCAGTCGGCTTCCAGAATGGCATCTTCGTCATGCTCAACCACAATAACGGTGTTACCGAGATCACGAAGTCGCTTCAGCGTGCTCAACAACCGTTCATTGTCGCGCTGATGCAGGCCGATGGAGGGTTCGTCGAGGACATAAAGCACGCCGGATAGGCCCGAGCCGATTTGCGAGGCAAGCCGAATACGCTGGCTTTCGCCGCCTGAAAGAGTACCCGAATTGCGCGATAAAGTGAGATAATCGAGACCGACATCGAGCAAAAACGTCAAACGGTCACGGATCTCTTTAAGAATGCGGCCGGCAATTTCATTTTGCTTATCGGTCATCTGTTCTGGCAGCGTGCCAAACCATTGGTGGGCATCGCGAACGGAGAACGCCGCTACATTTGCGATATGCAAGCCATCAAGTTTAACCGCCAAGGCTTCCGGCTTCAGGCGGAATCCTTTGCAGGTTGAACAAGGAGTAGCCGACATATAACGACCAATTTCCTCGCGTGCCCAATCGCTATCCGTCTCTTTCCAGCGCCGCTCTAAATTTGGAACGACGCCTTCGAATGGCTTATGGACTTTGTAGGCCCGCGAACCGTCGTCATAGGAAAATTTAACCGCTTCTTCGCCCGTTCCGAACAGCACCGCTTTTTTGGCAGCAGCCTGCAGATCCGCGAAGCGTTGCGTCATCTTATACCCAAAATGGGTGCCCAAGGCCTGCAAGGTCTGACCATAATAGGGTGATGACGACTTGGCCCATGGCGCAATCGCGCCACCCTTCATGGTGAGTGTTTCATCGGGAACGACGAGCTCTGGATCAACCCGCATCTCGTGCCCCAATCCATCACAAGCCGGACAGGCGCCAAAGGGATTGTTGAACGAAAAGAGCCGCGGCTCGATTTCGGGAATGGTAAAGCCCGAGACGGGGCAGGCAAATTTCTGCGAGAACGTTACCCGCTTGGCTTCGCCCTTGGCGTCCTTTTCATCGGCAAATTCGATGACGGCAATTCCATCGGCCAATTCGAGGATGGTTTCAAAACTCTCAGCTAAGCGGGCACCGATGTCCGATCGCACGACAATGCGATCGACGACAATTTCAATGTCGTGCTTTAGCTTTTTATCGAGGACGGGGGCTTCCGGGATTTCATAAAAAGTGCCGTCAATTTTGACCCTTTGGAACCCACGTTTCTGAAATTCGGCCAATTCCTTGCGGTATTCGCCTTTTCTGCCGCGTACGACGGGTGCCAAAAGAAAAAGCCGCGTCTTTTCAGGAAGTGCCAAAATCCGGTCGACCATTTGCTGAACGGTCTGGCTTTCGATGGGCAGTCCGGTCGCAGGGGAGTAGGGTATACCGGCGCGGGCGAATAACAGCCGCATATAGTCAAAAATCTCGGTTACCGTTGCAACCGTCGACCTCGGATTTTTCGACGTCGTCTTCTGCTCAATAGAAATTGCCGGCGAGAGGCCGTCGATTTGGTCGACATCCGGCTTCTGCATCATTTCGAGAAATTGACGGGCATAGGCCGATAGCGACTCGACATAGCGCCGTTGGCCTTCCGCATAAATCGTATCGAATGCGAGCGAGGATTTGCCGGAGCCCGAAAGACCTGTAAAGACAACCAAGCGATCCTTCGGGATCGTCAGATCGACATTTTTCAAATTATGCTCGCGAGCGCCGCGGATCGTTATAACCCGACTATCACGTCCCGTTGGGACAGCCTTGTCGAAGAGCGCGTCGAGCTTTGCCATGGGGCTATTGATCCTTCGATGAACGGGAGGCATTCTACCTAATGCGTAGAGGGTGAAAACGCCATGCTTTCTGTAAATTGTTCGATTGACTTACGCACGATAATGGTTTTGGATGAGAACATAAAGCGAACATAGGTTCGCCTTGTGTGGATAACGCGCGCAGTCGGGCAGTATTTTCGGACGCTTGCGTTATGGTCCCCGCAGAAAATGAGTTCGGATTGAAGGAGAGCGGATATGTCAGGCAGCGTGAACAAGGTTATTCTGGTTGGTAATGTTGGTCGTGACCCCGAAATTCGCCGTCTTGGATCAGGCGAACCTGTTTGTAATTTTAGCTTAGCGACATCGGAAACTTGGCGCGATAAGGCAACCGGCGAGCGCAAAGAACGGACCGAATGGCACAATATCGTTATCTATAACGAGAATTTGGCGAAGGTTGCCGAACAATATGTCAAAAAGGGTTCGAAGCTTTATCTCGAAGGTTCGCTTCAAACCCGGAAATTTACCGATAAGAATGGAGCGGAACGGCAAGCGACCGAGGTGGTCTTGCAGCGTTACCGCGGCGAGATGACTCTGCTGGACGGCCGTTCAGGCGGGGCGTCCGATATGGGTGAGGGTGGCGGTTCAGTCAATTATGGCGGCGGCAGTTCTTCAGGCTCACGTCCGGCAATGACCGCGCCAGGCGGCCGCAGCGATCTGGATGATGACATCCCGTTCTAGTATTTTTTTAGCTTATTCGGCCCGAACCGTCAAAATTTGACGGATACGGGAATTCCTATAAGACTTTTTCCGTTGTCACAGGCCCAAATCAATCAATAGGGCCGTTCACCGGGGAAACATTATCATGTCGATCTCACCTAGTGGCGGTAAGAAGCCGCTTTATCAGCGTCTGTATTTTCAGGTCTTGGTTGCCGTTGCGTTGGGTATATTAGTGGGTTGGCTATCGCCAGAATTTGCCAAAAACGAATGGATCAAAGGCCTTGGTGATGGGTTCGTTAAACTCATTAAGATGGTTATCGCGCCGATCATTTTCTGTACGGTTGTTTCGGGCATCGCCCATATCTCGGATGCCCGGAAAGTTGGGCGGGTGGGTGTAAAAGCGCTCGTCTATTTCGAGGTTGTGTCCACTTTCGCCCTCATTATTGGTCTGCTCGTGGCCAATATCATTCAGCCTGGCAATGGTTTTTCGGGCAAGCCCGATGCTAATGCTGTCGCGGGCTTTTTGAAACAGGCCGGCGAAATGAAGGCGTCCGACTTCGTCCTTAATATTATTCCGGACAGCGTCGTGGGCGCATTTGCCAAGGGTGACGTTCTTCAAGTTCTGCTATTTGCCGTTCTCTTTGGCTTTTCGTTGATGGCGTTGGGCGAAAAGGGGCATTCCGTTCGCCGGTTGGTCGATGATATGGCCCATGCCGTGTTCGGTGTTATTGCGATTATCGTCAAAGCCGCGCCGATTGGCGCTTTTGGTGCCATGGCCTTCACGATTGGCCGTTACGGTCCGCAGGCTTTGGGTAATCTTGCCGGCTTGATTGCGACCTTCTATCTAACCGCGTTCCTCTTTGTCGTCGTGGTATTGGGCCTAATCGCGCGCATTGCGGGCTTCTCGATTTTCAAATTCATCGCCTATATCAAGGATGAACTGCTGATCGTGCTTGGTACGAGCTCGTCGGAATCGGCTTTGCCGCAATTGATGGAAAAGCTGGAGCGCTTGGGCTGCTCGAAGCCGGTTGTGGGCCTCGTGGTTCCAACAGGCTATTCGTTTAATCTCGACGGCACCAACATCTATATGACGCTGGCCACCCTGTTCATCGCGCAGGCGCTGAACGTGCCGCTCAGCTTTAACGAGCAGCTGATCATCTTAGGCGTCGCCATGCTGACGTCAAAGGGTGCAAGCGGAATAACGGGCGCCGGCTTTATCACCTTGGCCGCTACTTTGGCTGCCATTCGTCCGGAATTGGTGCCGGGGATGGCGATTGTCCTCGGTATCGATAAATTTATGAGCGAATGTCGCGCCTTAACCAATCTGACGGGCAATGGCGTTGCGTGTGTTGTCGTGTCCTGGTGGGAAGGTGAGCTTGACCGTGGCAAGCTTACGCGCGGATTGAACCGCGAGATCGATCCGTCTGACGTTCAGACGGCGATTACAACGGGTTAATACGCTAAAGCCGTTATTTTAGAACCCATTGGCTCATTTGGCGGCATCCGATCCGGTCGGGTGCCGCCTTTGTTTTAAACTAATGGCCTAACCATATGAAAAATCGTTAGATTCACTTAGTGGATGACGGGTTATTAACGATAGTGCCGGAGAGCGGAATCGGCTAGAAAAAGGGCAGTGATTCTGCCTGTTTTTTGCGAGTCTGCATTTTGTCCGACAAGACCCCAACGCCTCCTGTACCCGTTCCGCAAGATATTCGTCCGGTTTCCATCACCGACGAGATGCGCCGCTCCTATCTCGATTATGCGATGAGCGTGATTGTTTCGCGCGCTTTGCCTGATGCTCGCGATGGTTTGAAACCCGTTCATCGCCGTATTCTCTATTCGATGATCGAAAACGGCTATACGCCCGATAAAGCCTACCGAAAATCGGCCCGCGTGGTTGGTGACGTGATCGGTAAATACCATCCGCACGGCGATCAATCGATCTATGACGCGCTGGTTCGTATGGCGCAGAGCTTTTCTATGCGGTTACCTTTGATCGATGGTCAGGGTAATTTTGGCTCCGTGGACGGTGATCCGGCCGCCGCAATGCGTTATACCGAAGTGCGGCTTGAGAAAGCTGCCATGTCGATCGTCAATGATCTTGATGAAGATACGGTTGATTTCCAGCCCAACTACGATGGTAGCGAGCATGAGCCGGTCGTCTTGCCCGCTCGTTTTCCAAATCTCTTGGTCAATGGTGCAGGTGGCATCGCCGTCGGTATGGCGACCAATATTCCCCCCCATAATCTGGGCGAAGTCATTGACGCATCGCTTGCTTATATTGCCGATCCAGCGATTTCTATTGATCAACTGATCGAAATCGTACCTGGCCCAGATTTCCCCACGGGTGGGACGATTTTAGGCCGTGGTGGCGTTCGCAATGCCTATCACACGGGCCGTGGCTCGGTCATGGTTCGCTGTAAGTCATCGATTGAAGAGCTAAGGCAAGGCCGCGAAGCGATCATTATCACCGAGATTCCGTATCAGGTGAATAAATCGACCTTGATCGAAAAAATCGCCGAGCTTGTTCGTGAAAATAAGGTCGAGGGCATATCCGACCTTCGCGATGAGTCCGACAGAGACGGTATGCGGATCGTTATTGAGCTTAAGCGCGATGCGGTGGGCGATGTCGTGCTTAATCAGCTCTGGCGCTTTACGCAGCTCCAATCGAGTTTTGGCTGCAATATGGTGGCCCTCAATGGCGGCCGGCCGGAAGTCTTTACGCTGTTGGATTTTATCCGCGCTTTCGTTGAATTCCGCGAGGAAGTGGTTACCCGTCGTACCAAATTCCGCCTCGGAAAAGCGCGGGATCGTTGCCACGTCTTGGTCGGACTGGCCATTGCCGTTGCCAATATTGATGAGGTCATTCATCTCATCCGAACCGCTCCGGATCCAAACACCGCCCGCGAATTACTGATGGCGCGTGAGTGGCCAGCACGCGATGTGGCCTCTCTGATCGAATTGATTGATGACCCGCGTCATAAAGTGTCGACCGAGGGAACCTATCGACTTTCCGAGGCCCAGGCGCGTGCGATTTTGGAATTGCGTCTTGCCCGCCTTACGGCGCTCGGTCGAGATGAAATTTCGGACGAATTGAATACAATCGCGGCTGAAATCGCTGATTATCTCGATATTTTACGGTCACGCGTCCGTGTAATGGGCATTATTTCCGACGAACTCATCGAGGTAAAAACGGCTTTCGCGACGCCACGTCGCACGACAATTACCGAATGGGACGCGGATCTTGATGATGAAGATCTCATTCAACGTCAGGACATGGTCGTAACCGTTTCTCATGCAGGCTATATCAAGCGCGTTCCGCTCTCGACCTATCGCGCGCAACGTCGGGGCGGCAAAGGCCGCTCGGGCATGCAGACGCGCGACGAGGATTTTGTCTCGCGGCTCTTTGTTGCCTCAACCCATACGCCAATCTTGTTCTTCTCGTCGCTTGGACAAGTCTACAAAGAAAAGGTCTGGCGCCTGCCGGAGGCAGCTCCAAATGCGCGCGGCAAGGCGCTCATCAATATGCTGCCGCTTGAGAAAGACGAACGCATTACAACGATCATGCCGCTTCCAGAAAACGAGGAAGATTGGGATCGTTTGGACGTAATGTTTGCGACCGCCGACGGAAATGTCCGCCGTAATAAACTGTCCGATTTCGTCACTATCAACCGCGCGGGTAAAATTGCGATGAAGCTTGATGAGGGCGACGCCATTGTCGACGTGCAGATTTGCACGTCCGAAGATGATGTCCTGCTCACAACCGCCAATGGTCAGTGTATCCGTTTCTCGGTCGATGAGGTCCGTGTGTTTAAGGGCCGCGATTCAACGGGCGTGCGGGGCATTTCGCTTGCAAAGGGTGATAATGTCATCTCCATGTCGATCCTTCACCATGTGGATGCCACAGCGGACGAACGCTCGGCCTATATAAAGATGCGCCGCGCCATTGCAGGCGAAGTGGGCATTGAGGAGCCAGCAGACGACGAGAATGTCGCTGATGCCGCGATTTCGCAGGAACGTTACGCCGAGCTCTCAGCCCGTGAACAGGTTGTACTCACGATCTCGGAAAATGGGTACGGAAAGCGGAGTTCTGCCTATGAGATCCGGATCACGGGTCGTGGCGGTAAGGGCATTGTTGCGATGGTCGTCAATGATCGGAATGGCAAATTGGTTGCTTCATTCCCAGTCGATCAGTCCGACCAGATTATGCTCGTCACCGATGGCGGTCAGCTCATCCGGTGTCCGGTCGATGGCATCCGGGTTGCGGGGCGCGGTACGCAAGGTGTCACCATCTTTGATACGGCTGAGGGCGAGCATGTCGTTTCAGTTGAGCGCATCAGCGATGAAGGGCTTGAAGACGGCACCATAGACGATGCCACCGACGACGTGTCCGAAGGCTGATCAGAAAGGCGAGGGGCGATCAATGCCAGTCAAAACATCGCGTAAGGCGTTTTATGCGGGCTCTTTTGACCCGGTAACGAACGGCCATGTCGATGTCTTGCGGCACGCCTGCCAATTGGCGGATCATTTGATCGTTGCGATCGGTGTTCATCCGGGTAAGGCGCCGCTTTTTTCCGCTGAAGAGCGGGCGGCGATGATCAATGAAGCCTGCCGTCCTTTTGCCACTTTGGATGGAACAGAAGTCGAAGTGATTACCTTCGACGGTTTGGCCGTTGAGGCTGCGAAATCGCATGGGGCGACGCTCCTCATTCGGGGACTTCGGGATGGCACCGATCTCGATTACGAGATGCAAATGGCAGGAATGAACCAATCATTGGCCCCCGACATTCAAACCGTTTTTTTACCATCCTCGCCGATGGTCCGCCCGATTACGGCCACTTTGGTCCGCCAAATTGCAATGATGGGTGGGGATGTTTCAGCCTTCGTGCCTGATTTCGTGGCCACGGGGCTCGTCAAAAAACTTAAAGCATCGCGCTAATTAGCTGATTTAATTGAAAATTCGGAGCCTAGAATGTTGAAATCAATCTGCCTTGCCTTTTTTCTCGCCTTAGGTGTTGGCTTTGCCCAAGCCCAGGCAACCGATCCAGCCAATACGGTCTATCTCGATACGAAGGACGGACGCGTTGTTATTCAATTGCGGCCCGATTTAGCGCCAAAGCATGTTGCGCAGATCAAGGCGTTGGTGAAACGCGGCTTCTATAATGGCATTGTTTTTCATCGTGTCATTGAAGGTTTTATGGCCCAAACGGGTGATCCGACAGGTACGGGGATGGGCGGGTCTGATCTCCCCAATTTGCCGGCAGAATTTACGCCTCAGCCGTTCAACCGCGGTACGCTCGGTATGGCGCGTTCGAATGATCCGAATTCGGCCAATTCACAATTCTTTATTTGTTTCGGCCCGGCAGCCTTTTTAAATGGCAAATATACCGTGTTCGGCGAGGTGGTTTCAGGTATGGAATTCGTCGATAAAATTAAGCGCGGCGAGCCTGTTAAAAATCCAGATAAAATTATCAAGATGCAGATGATGGAAGACGCTAAATAAAAGGAAGCGATAAAGATGTCTAAAGAACCTACGACGACAGAGAAGAAGCCAGCAGCAAAAAAAGCGCCGGCAAAAAAGACGGCTGCGCCTAAGGCCGCCGCCCCTAAAAAGGCGCCTGCTGAAAAGAAAGCGGATAGCGCAGAACATCTCGTTCTTGAAACGACAAAGGGAACAGTTGTCATTAAGTTCCGTCCGGATCTTGCGCCTCATCATGTGGCTCGGATTTCAGAACTTGCTAAGTCAAAATTCTATGACGGCGTTGTTTTTCATCGCGTCATTGACGGCTTTATGGCGCAGACGGGTGACCCGACCGGTACCGGCATGGGCGGCTCCGGCCACAAGCTCAAGGCAGAGTTCAATGCCGAGCCGCATATTCGTGGTATTTGCTCCATGGCGCGTTCGCAAAATCCTGACTCAGGCGATAGCCAGTTCTTCATCTGCTTCGATAATGCCCGCTTCCTAGACCGGCAATATACGGTTTGGGGCCAGGTGATCGAAGGCATGGAAAACGTCGACAAGATTAAACGCGGTGAACCTGTTCGCGATCCGGACATGATCGTGACGGCAACGGTTGAGCTGCGTTAATAAAAAAGGACCGGTCGATGCTGGCTTAAGCCTCATCGACCGGCCAAGACTACACTTACTGAAAATGCCTGCCTGAAAAAATTGCTGTGACCCCGCAACAGTTTCGGGACAGCACGTAGTGTGAAACAAATTTTCAATCATCACGCAACGTAAGACTACACACTTATTACGGGTAAAGTTAAGAAGCAGATGGTGTTTGAATTAAAATCGCACCTAAATTTCGAGCGTTAGAACGTGGAAGAGTATTAACAATACATAAATGATTGCTTTGGATTGAAGGTTTTAATCAGTAGATGCGCGTTGATGATTTCGATTTTGATTTACCATCCGATCGGATCGCGATAAGGCCCGCAGAGCCGCGAGAGAGCGCACAACTATTGGTAGTTGATCCGAATATCGAATCTCCATTTTCCGATCGCCTGGTGCAAGATTTAGTTGGTTTATTGAGGGCAGGGGATTGCCTCGTTGTGAACAACACGCGGGTCTTGCCCGCTCGATTGGTCGGCACGCGACAGCGCGGAACCGCGATTGCCGGAATTGAAGCAACGCTTCACAAACGGGAAAGCGAAACAATGTGGCGGGCCTTTGTAAGGCCGGCTAAAAAATTGAATATTGGCGAAAAGGTTCTGTTTCAACGTCACGAAACGGGCGACATCCTAACCGCTCTTGTCATTGAAAAGGGCGACGCGGGCGAGGTGCTTTTTCGTTTCGACTTTGCGGGTGACGATTTGGACGCCGCTATTCGTCAGGTGGGCGTTATGCCCTTGCCGCCCTATATTGCGGCCAAACGGCCTGAAGATGAACACGACGAGCGTGACTACCAGACCATGTTCGCTGATCGGTCTGGCGCAGTAGCCGCCCCGACTGCCGGACTTCATTTCACACCGGAATTGATCAAAACGATACAAAATGCAGGAATTAACGTAACCGAAGTTACGCTCCACGTGGGTGCCGGAACGTTTTTGCCCGTCAAGGTAGACGATACCGATGACCATAAAATGCATTCGGAGTGGGGGGAGATTTCGGCAGAAGCCGCTACCCTTTTAAACCAAGCAAGAGCCAAAGGCGGTCGTATCATTGCCGTCGGAACCACGTCACTTCGACTTTTGGAATCGGCTGCCTCCGAGAATGGTCAATTTAAAGCCTGGTCGGGGGAAAACGCCATTTTTATAACACCCGGTTACCGTTTTAAGGCAGTCGACGTGTTAATGACCAATTTCCATTTACCGCGCTCGACTCTGTTTATGCTGGTTTCGGCATTTTCTGGGCTCGACACCATGCGGAAAGCCTATAAACACGCGATTGAATCCGGCTATCGCTTTTATTCCTATGGCGATGCCTGCCTGTTACACCGCGCAATTTGAGGGAAATTGGACCGATGCCGTCCGATCGTTTACAGTTCACCGTAACAGCCCGCGACGGCAAGGCTCGAACAGGCTTTGTCTCGACACCGCGTGGCGATATCCGCACACCCGCCTTTATGCCCGTGGGTACGGCCGGCACAGTCAAAGCGATGCATCCCGAAGAAGTGCGCGCCTTAGGTGCGGATATCGTGCTTGGTAACGTCTACCATCTCATGTTGAGGCCAGGCGCAGAGCGCGTAGCCCGCCTTGGTGGCTTGCACCATATGATGAATTGGCCCCATCCGATTTTGACGGATTCAGGTGGCTTTCAGGTTATGTCCCTTGCCAAGCTCAGAAAGCTCACTGAAAAGGGCGTGACATTCTCCTCCCATATTGACGGCTCAAAACACGAGCTTACGCCTGAACGCTCCATCGAGATACAAGGCCTGTTAGGCTCTGACATACAGATGCAATTGGATGAGTGTGTGAAGCTTCCCTGCTCGGACAGTGAAGCCGAGCGCGCGATGGAATTATCGCTTCGTTGGGCCGAGCGTTCCGCTGCTGCTTTTGGGGATCAACCGGGCAAAGCGATGTTCGGCATTGTTCAAGGAGGAGCGGTAGAAGCTTTGCGGATCCGGAGTGCCGAGGCCCTCGCGTCCATGGACCTCAAAGGCTATTCCATTGGCGGCCTCGCGGTCGGCGAACCGCAAGAGATCATGTTACGAATGATTGAGACGGTCGAGCCGTTCTTGCCCAAAGAAAAGCCAAGATATTTGATGGGCGTTGGAACGCCTGATGATATCGTCGAAAGCGTTCGCCGGGGCGTCGATATGTTTGACTGCGTCATGCCAACACGCGCCGGCCGTCATGGCCTAGCCTATAGCCGATATGGCAAAGTCAATTTGCGTAACGCCCGTCATGCAGATGATCATCGCCCACTCGATGAGACGTCGAATTGGGCGCCAGCCCGCATCTATAGCCGGGCCTATCTGAATCACTTAGTGAAGGCGGAAGAAATTCTGGGTATGATGCTTATTACCGGTATTAATCTCGCTTATTATCAAGAATTGATGGCGGGATTACGAAATGCAATTACCGGCGGCAAACTCGACGATTTTATTGCCGAAACGAAACAAGGCTGGGAGCGGGGCGATATACCCGTTCTTTAAAAGATAGCGAGCGTTAGCAATGACCGGAACGACCCTTTCAAGCGCAGACCTTAATCCGAGACAACGGAAGATTTTATTTCGTGCTTGGCATCGCGGTTTACGCGAAATGGATCTTATCATGGGTCAGTTTACCGATAGCTTTCTCGGCACAATGAGCGATTCAGACTTAGATCTTTTCGAGCAACTGATCGAGCAATCCGATCGGGATTTACTCCATTGGATTTTGGATGCCGAAGATATTCCATCCGAGTTTGATACGGCATTGTTAAAAGCCATCCGTGACCATCATAACCATAGCGCTCCGATCAACATTTGAAGAAGTGATAGTCTAACAACGCCATGTCCAAACTTCTTCAGAGTATCGTTACGACGATTACCCAAAAGCGGCACGTCGTCTTATCGTCTGTGCCCGATGGGTTTGATGCCATCGTTACGGCGGATTTAGCCCGTGGCATCGCAAAGCAGGGACAGGGTAAAGCGGCGGCTTTGGTCTTTGTGGCGCGCGATGGACAACGTCAAGCGGCGATGGAAGCTGCATTGGGTTTTATTGCACCTGATATTGAGGTCTTGAGTTTCCCCAATTGGGATTGCCAACCTTATGACCGGGTATCGCCAAACAGTTCTATTACGTCTCGGCGTATGACGGTTTTAGCTCGACTGGCACGATCCCAGACGAGTGAAGAACAGCCGCGCATCCTGATCGTTACGGCCAACGGATTAATGCAGCGTGTCCCGTCGCGCGCACGCGTTGGTTCAGATAGTTTTTCGGCCGCGCCTGGTAATCGTGTCGACACGACGGCGTTAGGCCTCTGGCTTGAAAACAATGGATTCATGCGTCAATCAACCGTACGCGAAACGGGCGAATATGCCGTTCGCGGCGGTATTATTGATTTATATGCACCCGGCATGACAGGTCCGGTTCGGTTGGATTTCTTTGGTGATACTTTAGAATCGATCCGTAGCTTTGATCCTGAAACACAAAGAACGATTGGTCAGTTGCGTTCATTAGACCTTGTGCCGATGAGCGAAGTTCAATTGACGACAGAAACGATTAAGCGTTTTCGTCAAGGGTATGTCGCAGCGTTTGGCGCACCGGGACGAGATGATCATTTTTATGAGGCGATCAGCGAAGGTCGTCGATCGGCGGGCCTAGAACATTGGCTGCCTTTGTTTCATGAAAGCCTCGATACGGTCTTTGATTATGTATCAGATGTGCCCTTTATTCTTGATCCCCTCGTTGAAGAGGCGGCAGGCGAACGCGTTAAACAAATCAATGATCACTATGAGGCAAGACGGGACGCCATGTCTCATCCTCAGCCCGGCATTGCAGCTTACAAGCCGCTTTCGCCTGATCGTTTGCATCTTAAGATTTCTGATCTTGAAGCCGCTTTACAAACCCGTTCCGTTATCCGCCTTACGCCCTTCAATGTGATCGAGTCGAGCCCGCTCTCGGTGATCGATGCAGGTGCAAGGCAGGGTCGTATCTTTGCCGCCGAACGGGCCTCCGCCGAGGGTGCAGATAAAGACGATCAGAGTAAAAATGTCTTCGATGCCGTCGTTAGCCACATTGCCGACATTCGCTCGTCGCAACGTCGGGTCCTAGTGGCAGCTTGGTCTGAAGGTGCCCGCGAACGTTTAGGGCATGTGTTATCTGATCATGGACTTTCAGGACTCGTTCCTGTTTCCCATTACGCTCAAGCCTTGGCCCTGAAAGCGGGCGAGGTGGGACTTGCTGTTTGGGGCATCGAACGGGGTTTCGAGACAGACACATTCGTCGTGGTTGGCGAGCAGGATATTCTTGGTGATCGGTTGGTACGTAAAGCACGCCGCTCAAAACGCGCTCAAGATGTGATTGCCGAAGCGGGAAGTCTGACGCCTGGTGATCTTGTTGTTCATGTTGATCACGGGATTGGGCGTTTTGTCGGACTTAAAACCATTGATGCCGCTGGTGCCCCGCATGATTGCGTTGAGCTTCATTATGCCGGCGGTGATCGTCTTTTCCTACCCGTCGAGAACTTGGATCTCTTATCTCGATACGGATCAGAAGATACCGAAATAGCACTTGACCGGTTAGGTGGTGGTGCTTGGCAGGCGCGTAAAGCAAAGCTGAAACAACGCATTCGCGAAATGGCGCATGCTTTGATCAAGATTGCGGCTGCGCGGCTGATGAAGGAAGCACCGAAACTAACCGTGGCCCATGGGTTGTATGAAGAATTCTCGGCCAAATTTCCTTATGACGAAACCGAAGATCAGCTTTCCTCGATCGATGCGGTATTGGGGGATTTAGCATCCGGCCGCCCGATGGATCGGTTGTTGTGTGGTGACGTTGGATTTGGAAAAACGGAAGTTGCATTACGTGCTGCTTTTGTGGCCGCATTAGCGGGTAAACAAGTGGCCGTCGTCGTCCCAACAACGCTCTTAGCGCGCCAACATTATAAAACATTTGCTGCTCGATTTGCAGGGCTTCCCGTCATGGTCCGGCAATTGTCACGCTTTGTTACAACAACGGACGCCAAGGAAACAAAGGCCGGTCTGACGGACGGCACTGTCGATATTGTCATCGGTACCCATGCCCTTCTCGGTAAAGCGATTGCCTTTAAAGATCTTGGGCTTCTGATCGTTGATGAGGAGCAGCATTTTGGCGTAGGCCATAAGGAACGTTTGAAAGAGCTTCGCGCTGAAGTTCACGTTCTAACGCTCACCGCAACACCCATACCGCGCACGCTGCAATTGGCCATGACAGGCGTTCGCGATCTATCGATTATGGCGACGCCACCCGTTGATCGTTTGGCTGTTCGTACCTTTGTTATGCCGTTCGATCCATTGATGATCCGCGAAGCCTTGTTGCGGGAGCGTTATCGTGGCGGTCAGAGTTTTTACGTCTGCCCGAGGATCGAAGATATCGCTGAGGTTCAAACCTTCCTTGCCTCCGAAGTACCCGAGGCAAAGGTCGGCGTAGCGCATGGCCAAATGCCGGCACAAGAGCTCGAAAGCGTCATGACCGCCTTTTATGAGGGGCAATATGATATTCTTCTGTCGACCGCGATCGTTGAGTCAGGACTTGATATTCCGAGCGCAAATACGCTGATCATCCATCGCGCGGAAATGTTTGGTTTGGCAGCTCTTTATCAACTTCGAGGACGCGTTGGACGCGGTAAAACGCGAGCCTATGCCCTCTTCACTGTTCCAGCTAACCGCACTTTAACCGTGCAAGCCGAGAAGCGGTTGAAGGTGTTGCAATCGCTCGATCGATTAGGGGCTGGATTTGAACTTGCCTCTCACGATTTGGATTTACGCGGTGCAGGCAATTTGTTGGGTGATGAGCAATCGGGCCACATCAAGGAAGTTGGCTACGAACTCTATCAGCAAATGCTTGAAGAAGCGGTTGCCCAGCTTAAAGCGGGCATCGAGGATGATGATGCGATAGAAGGCCACTGGTCGCCATCGATTACCATCGGTACGCCGGTGATGATCCCTGAGTCCTATGTTCCGGACCTTGCGCTTAGAATGCAGCTTTATAAACGTTTGGCAGGTTTGGAAACGGATGCGGATATCGATGCCTTTGGCGCTGAATTGATTGATCGGTTTGGGTCGTTGCCAGATGAAGTGCGGCAATTGCTTTCGATCGTTGGAATTAAAGCCCTTTGCCTACGGGCCAATGTCGAGAAGATTGACGCCGGTCCGCGCGGCATCATCATTAGCTTCCGTGATAATTCTTTCGCAAATCCGGATGGGCTCATCCGCTATATTGGCCAATATGGATCGCTCGCAAAGGTTCGACCTGATATGCGCATCGTCTTTATTGACGAGTTTGATACGCCGAACGCACGGTTGAAGGCGTCGCAAGCGCTCTTGCGTGATCTTGTTCGGATTGCCGAAGATAAGAAGAAAAAGTGACCTTCAGGGCAGGGGCGTTTCCCGATCAAAGCGGACCATAAAGAGCCCCGCTATGATGACAATCGCAGCTCCTGTGAGCGTCATCATATCGGGTACGTCGCCAAACACGATCATACCCCACATCACGGCCCAGATCATCGCTGTATATTCAAACGGCGCTATAAAAGAAGCCTCAGCGTGTTTATAGGCGTAAACCACGAGCGGCAATTGCAGCGATGAAAGAATACCCGCACAAATCATCATACTCAAATCAGGGAGCGCCGGAATAGTCCACGCCCGCGTGATAAAGGCGAGGCTTTTATTACCCGCTTCACCGAGATCCAACGTATAAAAGATAAACGCTATGCCGGCATAGAAGGCCGTGAAGACAGCGCTCTGCCAAAGCGATGTAACGGATGTCGGTAGAGTCGGATCAATTCGGCGGGTTAATACTTGGCCCAACCCGTATAGAAAAGCGCATCCTAACGCTAACAGCGCCTCGGGTTGAAAAACAGTCGAACCCGGACGTGTCATAACCAGTACACCACCGAACCCGACCGCAATGACAAGCCACCGCAAGATCGGCACGCGTTCACCAAGTATGGAAGGAACGATACCCGCAACGAAGAAGGGCATCGTAAAATAAATGGCCACGCCATCAGCCAGCGAGATCGTCGCGGCGGCCAACATAAACAGTAAATTTCCGGCGGCTATTAAAAGCCCCCTAAGGAAAAGTGGCCGCCAATTGATGAGGCCATTTCGTGCCGATCGAAGAGCCGACCATGCCATAACAACGGCTATCGGAATGGTCACCGAGTACCGTATCAATCCAATCTCATGGATTGGATATCGCGCACTTAAAAATTTCGATATCGCGTCGCAGGAGACGGCGAGCACCATCGCAAGGCATAAAAACGAAACCGCCCGTAATCGATGCTTAGCCATTTTCTTTTGTTATGCTGCGATGGCTTGGCGAAGAGCATCCATTAACACTTCGCTTGGCTGGGCTCCCGAGACCGCTAGCTTTTGGTCCAAAATAAAGAAGGGCACTCCGCTAACGCCGATCCTTCCTGCCTCAGCAATTTCAGCCCGTATTGAATCCGTGTCCAAATCTGTTTCAAGACGCGCGGCGATCCCGTCGCCATCCATTCCAACTTTACCCGCAATGAAGCTCAACACACTCGTTTCGCCAATATCCAATCCATCTTCGAAATAAGCTTGAAACAAAGCGGAAACGACAGCGTCTTGAACACCCGCTTCGTTCGCCCAGCGGATTAAGCGGTGGGCATTCAGCGTGTTGGGCGAGCGTTGGATCGCGGCAAATTGAAACGCAATGCCATTTTCGGCGCCCAATGCTTCGAGCCTCTCATGGGCCGCTTTCAGGCGCCCGTCATCGCCAAATTTTTTGGCCATATAGGCTTTCCGATCATATCCTTCGAGCGGTATCGAAGGATCCAGCTGGAACGGATGCCATCGGATCACGGCATCGAGTTCTGGCATATTTTCAAGCGCCTTCTCGAT
>CAIRGA010000001.1 GCA_903877935.1 uncultured Hyphomicrobiales bacterium | reverse complement strand
GCTTTGATGCCCATTCTGGGTCATTCGCGCCTTTTTCCACGGATCCTCTCGAGAAGAACCGCGAGAACGATAAAGCTACCCACAAAGGTGCCTTGCCAGTTTGAATCAACCCCGGCCATGAGCAACGCGTTACGGATAACTTCGATAAGTGCGGAACCGATAACAGCGCCATAAGCGCCACCCTCGCCTCCCATAAGATTTGCGCCACCAATAACGGTTGAGGCAATAGCGCGCAATTCGTAAGACTGCCCAAGAGCATTGATAGCCGAGCCCGACCAGCCAACATTCAGAATAGCTGCAAAAGCCGCGGCCAACGCCGACAAAGCATAGGCTTGAAGCTTAACCAAGCGAACGGGAACACCCGTCAAGATGGCTGCATGTTCGTTGCCACCGATAGCAATCAGATGACGGCCCCAAGCTGTCATCCTTAAGACTACTGCCAATACGATGGTCAGCGCGATCAGGAACCAAACCGGATTGGCAACACCCAAGAATGCACCACCGCCCCAGATTTTAAACATCGGACCACCCGATCCGAAATTATAGATCATGCGATTGCCCGACAGCACGACCGCAAAAGAACGGGCGATAGACAACATACCCAAGGTAACAACAAAGGGGGACAGATTTAAAAAGGCAACAAAGTAGCCATTGATAAGGCCGCAGATCAGACCAGCGCCGAGGCCTGCTAGAATAGCAAGCCACCATGGAAATTCTGCTTCAAGCACAAGTCCACTGGCAACGGCAACAACACCCATAATCGAGCCGACCGACAAATCGATACCGCCGGTAATAATCACGACGGTCATGCCGAGCGCCATAATGCCGATAAAGGCAAAGTTACGGGTGATATTATAGAAATTTTCGATCGAACCAAAATGCGGTTCGTACCATGTCATGAACCCACAGATGAGGGTAAGCGCGACCGTGACCCAGAAGGCTTGGCTGGCAAACAAAGTTTGAAAAATTGTTTTTTCTTGAATGCCAAGCACGCCTTCAATAGCGACATTACCACCCGTTGGAGCAGCAGATTTTGGAGCTTCATGCGACATTGATGGCACCCGTAATCAAACCCGTAACTTCCTCGGGTGAAGAATTTTTAATCAGTTTATCCGCGACCTTCGTGCCACGCCGCATAACGGCAACACGATCGCAAACGGAGAACACGTCGGGCATACGATGGCTGATGAGGACCACGGCATGGCCGGAATCGCGCAAGCGGCGAATAAGGTCGAGAACTTCGGCAACCTGACGCACGCTGATGGCGGCTGTCGGCTCGTCCATCAACACGACTTTCGGTTCCGATAGCCGGGTTCGCGCAATGGCTACGGCCTGCCTTTGACCGCCCGACATTTGACGAACAAGATCACGGGGCCGCGTTTCCGATTTGAGTTCTGCGAATAATAGACCGGCACGACGAACCATTTCAGCATGGTCAAGCCATTTAAACGGACCGAACCCCTTTTTAAGCTCACGCCCTAAAAACACATTGGCGGACGCTGTGAGATTGTTGCACAGAGCAAGGTCTTGATAGACGACCTCAATCCCTTTCTCGCGGGCTTCGACAGGCTTATTGAATTGAACAGGCTGGCCATCCACTAAAATCTCGCCGCTGGAAGGTGGGAAATTCCCGGCTATGATTTTCACCATGGTCGACTTGCCGGCGCCATTGTCGCCCATCAAGCCTAGAACTTCCCCCGCCTCAAGCGAAAGATCGACGCCGGTGAGAGCGCGAATAGCTCCAAAATTCTTTGATATCTGCCGCAATTCCAAGACTGGCACTTGCTGTATTCCTCCCAACAGGGCCGCTATCCGCCAAAAGTCCGACGTGCTGACCTCACTTATGACCCGCAGTACATTTCAAGCCAACAAAAATTGCAAGCTCAAAATAACGCCAACAAAATGTGCAGAATGTCGCATCCAGCTTATTCTGCTCTTTCTATGCATGGGAGACAAGAGTTAGCGGTATTGCGCTTGGCGTCAATTTAAATTTGTATGGCTGCCTCAGACACAGAAGCGCTAACGAAAGCTTGCTTTTCATGACAACCCCGCTCTCCGGCCGGCCTGCTGCGAAGGATCTAGACGCGGTCATCGCTCAACTTTCAGCTCAGTTTGGTGCTCGGGCAACAACCGTTGCGGGTATCCGGCAAACCCATGCCAATTCACTCACATGGGTCGCGCCCCAACCACCCGATATCGTTGTTTTTCCCGACACTACCGAAGAAATTGTGGATATCGTAAAGCTTTGCGCGGGCCATGGCGTTCCGGTGATTCCGTTCGGAACCGGCACCTCCTTTGAAGGCCATGTGAATGCACCTTGGGGCGGCGTATCGGTGGACACTAGCCATATGAATCGCCTTCTCGCCGTTCACGCTGAGGATCTCGATTGCGTCATTGAACCGGGCATCACGCGGAAGGCGCTGAATGAGCAGCTGCGCGATACGGGACTGTTTTTTCCGATTGATCCAGGAGCGGATGCTTCACTCGGCGGAATGGTATCCACGCGAGCATCGGGCACCAATGCGGTGCGCTATGGTACGATGAAAGACAATGTGCTGTCGCTCAAGGTTGTGCTGCCCAATGGCGACGTGATGATCACCGCGAGGCGAGCCAAGAAATCTTCCGCCGGATATGACTTAACACGATTAATGGTTGGAGCCGAAGGCACGCTTGGAATCATTACCGAAATCACGTTGAAATTAGCGGGTATTCCGGAAGCAACCTCAGCCGGTATTTGCCCCTTCCCGAGCGTGAAGGCGGCCTGTGACGCCACCATTCTAACGATCCAATCGGGCATACCGGTTGCCCGCATCGAGCTTGCGGATGAGCTTCAGGTGAAAGCATTTAATATCCACTCATATTTGGGGTTACGCGAAACACCGATGTTGTTTGTCGAGTTTCACGGCACAGAGCAAGGCGTCGAGGAGCAGGCCAAGCGGTTTGGTGAGATTGCCGCTGATTTAGGCGGCGGCCCGTTTGAATGGGCGACCAAGGCGGAAGAGCGCTCCCGTCTATGGCAAGCCCGACATGATGCCTATTGGTCGGCCCTGGCACTTCGGCCCGGCTGCAAGGTGATTGCCACCGATGTGTGCGTGCCGATCTCGCGCTTGGCGGAATGCGTCGTGGCAACGCAGGACGACATTAAAGCCACCGGAGTTGTGGCACCGATTGTGGGCCATGTGGGCGACGGCAATTTTCACCTGACCCTGTTGTGCAACATGGAAGATCCGGTCGACATTGAAACCTGCCGGGCGTTTTTACATCGTTTGGTACAACGCTCGCTGGCGATGGAGGGCACCTGCACGGGGGAACATGGTGTAGGCCAAGAGAAGATGAAATATCTGCTCGATGAACACCCCGCAGCAACCTTGGATGCGATGCGGGCGATCAAGCGGGCGCTGGACCCGCTCAACATTATGAACCCCGGAAAAATTGTAAAAGTCTAATCAAAAGCGAACGAATTATTAAACTTTCCTTGCCATATTCAAACGATGAACAAAGATGATCATGTCGCTTTTTTGGAAAACGAAGTTCACCGCTTGACGGAACTCGTGCGTGTTTATGCCGAAGAGGCTAACCGGCTTCGTCCTTCCAATAGCGTTTCGATTGCCTCGGCGATGCGCCCCAAGACGCCCGTGATTTCGCACGAAGAAGCGATGTTTGCCCGCGATATGGCGCTGTCGGCCTTTGATGTGAAAACCAAGAAGCGCGCTTAACGCATTGCTACGACCGCTCGTTTTACCGCATCCCATCCCGCATAACTGGCACCTGCCACGGTCATGCAGCCTCCAAAACGACCGCCGGCGGTTGCTTCTCCTGCTAGATAGAGCCCGTCAATTCCGGTTTCCATAAGGGCTGAACGGGATCGGGCAGCGCCTGGGGTGACATAGGCATAGCCGCCTTCGGAATAGGGGTCGGTCCACCAACCGGCGAGACGGCCCCCGACAAGATGGCGGCGGACATCCTCCCCCACGATGGAAGAAAAGAGGCTGGCGGCGGTTTCAACAGCGCCCGCTTCACCTTGAGCGCACAAAGCGCGCCCCGCATCGCCACCGGTAACGGCCAAGACGATGTTGCGATCATATGGCCAAACCTCGAACGTCATCGATCCGCCCGGTGCATCGAGCAGGATTTTATCCTCGCCCGGTTTTAAGCCGAAACGCTCCCCATCAAAGGCCATAGCAACTTTCGTCAAAGCGCCCATCGCCATTCCGTCTAGCGCGCGTAGGATCGACAAGGGCAGGCCCGGCTCAAACGCGATATGGCCGGCTTTTAAAACGCCTATCGACACGGTGACGATGACCGCACGGGCTTGAACGGTGCCCTGCCCTGTCTCGACATCAAAGCCGTGCGGGCGCGCCGCAATACGCTTGACCGTTGCACCCAATTGGATGGGCAGATCGCGCGCGGCCGCCGTAACCAAGGTACCGTAGCCATCGGGCACGATATGGTCGGGACCGTCCCACTCGCCAAGATAATCATAGAGGGAAAGACGGGACGGCTCTTCGCCTAGGCCGAGACGTGCGAAATTAGAAACGGTACCGCGCGACCAAGGATCAAGACCCGCTGCGGCAGCCTCGAGCGACATATCGGGAATGTCGTCATCCAATGTTTCAATATGCTCCCAGAAGGCGCCATAGCCCGCCATTCGGCGTTCCCGATCATCCGCCGAAATGGGCGCTCCGCCCGACCAAGGCTCGTGATGCGTCCAGCCGCGCCATAAACGCGTCGCGATTCCTAGCCGCCGCGCCTCTCGAATCCATGGGTTGCGGTGCGAGAAGTGGATATAAGCGGCACCGGCATCATAGGGAATACCGAGGGACAGGTCGGTGAAGGCCCTACCACCGACGCGCTGGCGGGCCTCGAGCACAAGCGCCGTTTTGCCATAGGCCCTGGCCGTTCGCGCCGCCGCGATACCTGCGGCACCGGCTCCTATTATTACAAAATCATACGTCATGGCATCGCCTTATATAGAAATTTGATCTCTTGTGCAGATAGGTTATGCATCCAAGGAAAGGCCGGACGTAAGAACGGTCAGACACCCGAGGAAACTGCCAATGGCCAATCATCTGTTCGACCTCATCCGTTCGACCATTACGGACCCCAACCGCCTGTTTATGGAATCGTCCGATGGCGCGCATATGTCTTATGGCGCGCTCATGGAGGAGACGGGGCGTTATGCCAATGCGCTGGCAGCACTCGGTATCAAACCCGGCGACCGGGTTGCTGTTCAACTTGAAAAATCGCCTGCCGTGATTTTTATTTACTTGGCCTGCGTCAGGATTGGGGCGGTCTTTCTGCCTCTGAATACCGGCTATACGCTTAACGAGCTTGATTATTTTATTTCCGATTCTGGTGCCGCACTTGTCATATGCGATCCCCAGGCTGAAGCTGGATTGGCGGAGATAGCGAAACGCCATAACACTTTGCTTGAAACACATGGGCGGGATCAATCCGGTTCGCTCTATCAAAAGGCTGCAAGCGCGCCTGCTCATTTTGCTGACGTCATGCGCGGCCCCCATGACCTTGCCGCTATACTTTACACGTCCGGGACAACTGGGCGCTCGAAAGGGGCGATGTTAAGCCATGATAATCTCGCCTCAAATGCCTTGGCGCTTGTTCAAACCTGGCACTTCACACCTAACGACGTTCTCATTCATGCCTTGCCCGTGTTTCACACCCACGGACTTTTTGTAGCGACGAATGTGACCTTGATGGCTGGATCATCGCTGATCTTCCTACCAAAATTTGACGCAAAGCTCGTGCTTGCCTATCTCAACCGCGCGAGTGTGCTGATGGGGGTTCCTACCTTCTATACCCGCTTGCTTGATGAAGCGGGACTTGATCGCGAAGCGACGGCTAAGATGAGGCTATTCATCTCGGGCTCGGCCCCGCTTTTAGCAGACACCCATCGCGAATGGAGCAAGCGCACGGGCCACGCCATTCTTGAACGCTATGGCATGACCGAGACCAATATGAACACGTCAAATCCATATGACGGCGATCGGGTACCTGGAACCGTTGGCATGCCATTGCCCGGTGTTGAAGCGCGCATTGTTGATCCTGAAACAGGCACAGTCTTGCCTCAAGGTGACATCGGCATGATCGAAGTCAAAGGCCCTAACGTGTTTAAGGGCTATTGGAATATGCCTGACAAAACCAAAGCCGAATTTCGTCACGATGGATTTTTTATAACAGGCGATCTCGGGCAAATCGATGAACGCGGTTATTTGAGTATTGTTGGCCGCGGCAAAGATCTGATTATTTCCGGCGGACTAAATATCTATCCGAAGGAAGTGGAAGAGGAAATTGATGCGCTGGAAGGTGTTGTTGAAAGTGCCGTGATTGGCCTGCCGCATCCCGACTTTGGCGAGGGAGTTGTTGCCGTAATTGTACGAGAGAAAGACGCAACCTTAAACGACAACGCTGTGATGGCCGGCTTGGATGGACGCCTTGCGCGGTTTAAACTGCCGAAGCGGATCTTTTTCGTGGATGAGCTGCCACGTAACACAATGGGAAAAGTGCAAAAAAATTTATTGCGCGACAGCTACAAACATCTTCGTTTCAACTAACCCTTTTGGGGTTCAGTGCCATCAAGCTAACTCACAGGACGGAATAAAAAAAACCGTTCAACCGATCGTATAAAACGAAATGTCCTCTGGGTTAGCAATCGGATAGCGCACCCATAGTGACGCCAATCTGTACAGAACAGATTATTTTTCGCGAAAGACTTTAGCAAATTGATCGGTGGCGGGTTTTAATAAATAGGACAACACCGAGCGCGTTGCCGTTTCAATATAGACCTCCACTACCATACCTGGCAAAACCGTTCCATCCGATAGTTTTGAAAACTCAGAGTCGGATACGGCAATTTTGATCGCGAAACTGCTCAATCCGGATCGCTCATCGCGAACCGAGTCGGCAGAGACCGTTAAAATTGTGCCAATTAATTCTGGTGTTACGCGGCGGTTAAAGGCCGTTAATCTAAGTCGGGCCTTTCCGCCGACATGAACCTGATCGATATCATTAGGCGAGACGGTGGCTTCAACCGTCAAAGGCTCATTGCCTGGAACAAGTTGCATCAAGGTTTCACCCGGCTGAATGATTCCCCCGATGGTATGAACATTCAATTGAGTAACAATACCCGATACGGGAGCCACGATATCGAGGCGTTTCAACGCTTCTTCTGCAATCGCCTTACGTTGAATGAGCTCTGTCATTTTTGGCTCTAAGTCTTGAATGTCCCGATTGACCTCCGACAGGCGCTCTTGATCGAGACTTGCCATTTGTAAAAGAACTTCGTCAATCTTTCCGCGAAGCTCTGTGATTTGTGTTTTAAGCACCTGCACATCGCCTTCTGACCGAGCCTGTTCACGTCGAAGGGGCATTACTCTCGCAACCGATGCTAAATTTGCTGCATAGAGGCTTTCGACACCTTTTAGCTCCAAGCCGAGCAGCTCGAGTTCCCTTTGCTTCGTTTCAAGCTGGGCTTGGTCGCCGGCGATCTGACTTTCAAATTGTCCTTTGCGCTCGCTTAGAACATCCTTTTGACCTTTTAGTGCATCACGCCGCGCGAGAAATAATTCACCTTCACCACGAAGAAGGATGGATGGCGTTGCACCTCCATGATTGTCATCAAGCAAGACGGCTGTCGGATCAAAATCATGACCATCCCGCTCCGCGATGAGCCGGGCGTGACGTGCAATCATTGCGTTTAATTGATCAGTGAGGATTGCCAAGTCAGAACTCGTCGATTTTGCATCAAGTCTGATTAAAAGATCGCCAGCAGAAACACTCTCGCCATCTTTAACACGAATTTCATTGATAATACCGCCGGTCAAATTTTGAATTTTTTTGATGCTTGATTCAACCTTAACCGTGCCGGTCGCAACCACAGCGCCAGAAATATCAGATAGTGCGGCCCATATAAAAAGGCCGCCTAACAGAATAACAATCAGAATAAACTCAAGCATCAGTAGCCGGCGCGCAGAACGTCGATTTCGGCGCAATCGAGTATTCGAAGTCGGTAGTGTCGGCACCAATGACCGATTGTCGGAATGATCAAAGTCATTTGAAACGTCAGTCATGATTTTATGGTCGCCAGTTTAACACCACCCACGCTTTGAGTGACTTGTTGATAATCGCTTCTAAGGGACCGCAAAATATCGTCCTTGGGTCCAAAGGCGCGTAATTTTCCTGCCTCGATCACAGCCACAAGATCAACATTTGCAATCGCACTAGAACGGTGGGCAACCAGTACGACGATGCCACGTCGCTGTTTAATGGATTGTATGGCTGCGGAAAGAGCGGCCTCGCCGTCGGCATCGAGATTTGAATTGGGTTCATCCAAAACAACCAAAAACGGATTTCCGAATAAAGCGCGCGCAAGCCCGATCCGCTGCCTTTGACCTGCAGAGAGAACCGCACCCCCTTCACCAATCGAGGTCTCATACCCTTTATCCATAGCGACAATCATCGCATGGACATTGGCCGCCATTGCCGCCTCTATAATCATCTGCGGTGTCGCATCAGGATCAAACCGTGCAATGTTTTGCGCAATCGTGCCTTCGAACAATTCCACGTCCTGGGGTAGATAGCCGGTGAACCGGCCACGTTCCTCATCATCCCACTGATCGAGCCTTGCACCGTCCAGCCGGATATCGCCGGCAAGAGGGTGCCAAACGCCAACTAAAGCGCGCGCCAATGTTGATTTGCCGGCCGCACTTGCACCAACGACGCCTACCGCTTGTCCGGCTTCAAGATTAAACGAAATGTTTTTAACAATGGCTCCCTCTTCACCCGGAGGCCCCACATAGAGACTAGCGATCGATAGGCTTTGTTTGGGGGGTGGTAGCGACATGGTCATGCGGCGAACCGGAACACGACTAAAGAGAAGCTCAAGCCGCTCGATTCCCTTTCGAGCGGCTACGAAACCTTTCCAATGGGCGATAACGCCTTCGAGCGGAGCCAAGGCGCGTGTCGACGTAATAGAGGCAGCGATAATCGCGCCTGCTGACATGTCACCGCGCAAGACGCTATAGGCGCCCATTGCCAATATGCCCGATTGCATCATCATGCGGAAAATTCGGGTTATCGAGGCAAGCCCGTTCGACTTATCCGTCATGGCTTGCTGTTTGGATAGATAGTCGGCATTCGCATCCGAAAACATAGCGCCAAGCCTTTTGCCTAAGCCCATGGCTTTAACGATTTCGGCATTCCGATGCCCCGCTTCCGCCAATACAGATCGGCGTGAATTGGCTTGTGCGGCTTCGATATTCAAACGGACCGTGACCGCATCGGCACCGATGGTGAGAAGAGCAAGAAAGATGGCGCCGATAATCGTCACATAAGCGAGAAGCGGATTAAGAAGATAGATGAGCAAGAGATAGACGGGCAGCCATGGCAAATCCAGAAAGGCTGCCGGCCCTGTGCCCGAGATGAAAGCGCGTACCGCGTCAAGGTCCCGCATCGCTTGCATACCATCGGCTGCGCCACGCGCAACAGTCATCGGCAATGCAGCGATCACTTGAAACAATCGTGAACTCAAATGCTCGTGAAAATCAGTACCTGAGCGGCTAACAACGAGACCTCGAATATAGTCGAGTAGACCCTGCACACAATAGAGAAACAGCGCACCAACCGAAAGCGCTACAAGGGTGGGAACCGAATGGGAAGCAAGCACGCGATCATAGACCTGCAGCATAAAGAGAGGGCCGGTCAGATAGAGCACGTTGATAAAGCCCGAGACAATTGCGATGCCACCAAGCAGAGACCATAAAAAGGTCAGTGCTTTTCGAATTTCACTGAGGCCCGCCGCGTGAGCTCGAAATTGCTTCGGCATTCATCTTCTCCACAATTGGGGCGCTTAACGCCACTCATGATGAGAACATATTGGACGAATAATCCCATACGTATTGTTTCGCTGATGGAGGCTTTTAATGTGTTCTTTTGATGAAACGATAAAAATTGAAAAAATGACACGATATTGCCATGATATAGTTATGTTTAAGCTTCCAAATTAGAATATAGATATCATGCGTTTAGTGTTTTTAATTTAGAAAATTCATTTTTTATTTGACGGATACAGATCCGTATTCATACGATTAGTAGTAAACCGGTTCGATACCCGGTGACACGATCACTCCTCTTTCAACCGATTTTCGGACATCACTGTCTGCGTCGATTCATGCGCGGATCCTTGGTCCGCGAAAGGAATATGAATATGACGATCGACCCGAAAAATTTAGCTGCAACAGCGACCCTCACCTTTGACGATGAGTTTAATACGTTCAGTATGTGGAACGGAACGAGTGGAACCTGGCAGACGTCCTATCCGTGGTCTCCTGCCAGTGGTGGCACCAACTCACCTAATCACGAGCTTGAATGGTATATTAATCCAGCTTACGGCCCTACCAGTTCGGTTAATCCGTTTAGCGATACCAATGGCGTTCTCACCATTGAAGCGAAACCGGCCTCGTCAACCATTCAATCGATTACCGGACTGCCTTATACGTCGGGCATTATCACAACTGACCATTCCTTCTCACAAACCTATGGCTATTTCGAGATGCGGGCGCAATTGCCTAACGGCCAAGGTGTTTGGCCTGCGTTTTGGCTCTTGCCGGTTGATCAATCCTGGCCACCGGAAATCGATGTGATGGAACTTATTGGCTCAAGCCCTAATCAGCTGAATACAACGGTTCATTATGGCTCGAACCAAGCGACCGGCTTCGTCATCAATGAACCCGGCATGACAACGGGCTTTCATACCTATGGCGTCGATTGGGAGCCCGATTTTATCACCTGGTATTTCGACGGTAATGCCGTATCGAAAACCGCGACACCTGCGGGGATGAACAAGCCCATGTATATGTTGGCCAATCTCGCTATTGGTGGCGACTGGCCGGGCGCGCCCAACAGCACCACACCGCTTCCGGCCGATATGCAGATTGATTATATTCGCGCCTATTCGTCCGTGCCCGGCGGTGGAACAACGCCTCCACCTGTAACCCCTCCGCCTGTAACCCCTCCACCTGTAACCCCTCCGCCGGTTACGGCACAGCATCTGTTTGATTTGGCGGTGACACCGACGACAACGCATCTGATCACTGGAACTTCTGGCAATGATGTTTTAACCGCTACCAGCACGCATACTTATTTTGATAGCTGGGGTGGCAATGATACGATGACGGGGCTGGGCAATGATGTGTTTGAAATCTATTCTAGCAAGAACATCATCAACGAAGCGGCCGGTTCCGGGATCAATACCGTCAATAGTGGTTCGACAAGCTTTGTCTTGCCCGCCAATGTTCAGGACATCACGTTGATTGGCAATGGCGGCAATCATAGCAATGGCTCGCAAACTGCGACGGGCAACAGCCTAGACAATCTGATGATTTCGAACTCGACCATCTATGGCAATAAGCTCATCGGCAATGCTGGTAATGATGAACTGATTGCCGGCAAAGGCGCCGATATATTGACCGGCGGCACCGGCGCGGATGAGTTTGTTTTCAAAGCCCTTCCGACAAAAGCGGGCCATGTCACAGATTTCACCCCGGGAACGGATATGCTCGATCTACGCGGGATCTTTAAGACGGCAGGCTATACCGGCACCGATCCTATTGCGGACAGCCATTTGATCTTGTCGGCCAATGCGAGTGGCGGAACGGCGGTGTATTATGACGCCTCGGGCAATCCCGCGGGAACCAAGGTACTCATCACGACATTGGATCACGTTTTACCACCGGCTTTGCATCTGCAAAGCGATATCTGGTTTGTTTAGGGTCGATTAAGTCTTTACCCGACGCCATTTCGATGCAGAATAACCATCGTGAGTATTCAAGCTCACGATGGAATTTTAATATCCGATGTCTGGTTTAGATTTATCGCCGCAACTGGCACCCATGCCGCACCGCCGTTTATGCACGGATTGCGGCATTTCACGCTCAAGCGAACCGTCGCGTTGTGGTAAAGCCTGCCAATTCATCGAACCTGATTATACGGGCCTTGAAACAGCCGTCCATGGACGTGCGCGTGATCCAAGCCGTCCCGACGAGCTCTTCTTCGGTCCGTTTAAGCGTATGGTGCGTGCATCGCTGGCAAAGCCGCTGACGGGCGCGCAATGGACCGGTATCACCACACGGTTGGCCGAGCGACTGCTTGAGACCGGCGCCATTGATGCCGTGCTGACCATGGCGCCCGACCCTTCAGACAAATGGCGCCCCGTGCCGGTGCTTGTCACGAAAGCCGAAGACATGGCGCAATGTCGTGGCATGCGAATGGGATATGCGCCACTTCTTGCGCTTCTCGAACCTGCCCTTCAGCAGGGGTACAAGCGGCTCGCTATTATCGGCATTCCCTGCCAAATTTACGCGCTTCGTGCGCTTGAAAAAGAGTTAGGCTTTGAACGCCTTTTTGTGATTGGTACGCCGTGCTCGGATAATACGACAACGGCGAATTTTCATGACTTTCTGAATCTCCTATCGGATGATCCAGATAGCATCACCTATCTCGAGTTTCGTGCTGATTATCATGTCGAGCTGCGCTTCAAAGATGGTCGGAAGAAAGCTATTCCGTTTCTACAGCTCCCACTTTCCACCTTGCCTCCGGATTTTTTTCCGCTGACGTGCCGCACCTGCGTCGATTATACCAATGTGTTGGCCGATATTACGGTCGGCTATATGGGTGGCCAAGGCGAGCAATGGCTTTTGGTGCGCAATGATCGGGGCGAAGAATTGGTACGCCTTTTAGGCGATGAGGTGTGTTTGTCCGAGCCCGGTAGTGCTGGTAAACGCAAAGGCGCCGTTACAGGCTTTATGGCGAATGTGGAGCGCGCGGCAGGCGGATTACCGTTGCGCAAAATGCCTAATTGGTTAAGACCCATTATCGGATGGCTCATGCCTAAGATTGGTCCCCGCGGCCTTGAATTTGCTCGCGCACGGGTTGAGATGAAAGCGATTGAAACTATTCTGCATCTACGTCGGCAAATGCCTCGCAAAATAAAGACGATGGTCCCGCCGCATGTCTGGACATTGGTTGAGCCTTACGGATTGAAACCGGACGACGCGGAGCGGGCTGTCGATCCAAACATGTGATGCCCTTCATGCGCCGGATTTTCTCGCTCATCCTTGGTGTCATAGCCGTTCTCGCAATGGCCGTGTCGATTGTGCAATTGAATAGAGCCGCTGATGGCATTGTGACGGACGATATCGCCATCGGAACCATCCCTGCGCGCGTGTTTCATCGTCAAGAAGCTGCTGCGGCACCTGTCATTGTCATTGCCCATGGCTTCGCCGGATCGCAGCAATTGATGCAATCCTTTGCATTGGCGTTCGCACGCAATGGCTATATCACTCTTACCTTTGATTTTGCCGGACATGGCCGCAACCCGTCGCCGCTAACCGGCAGCATTACAGAGGAAGCAGGTGCGACAGAGACCTTGCTCAGCGATCTCGAAAAGGTTTCGACTTTTGCGCGAACGCTAGGGGATGGACGGCTCGCCGTTCTCGGACATTCCATGGCGTCCGATATCGTTGTCCGCTTTGCCCAACGAAACCCGGATGTATCGGCAACTCTTGCGGTGTCGATGTTCTCGCCTGTCGTCACAGCCTCTTCGCCTCGCAATCTGATGGTCATTGTCGGGGATTGGGAAGGGATGCTGAAACAGGAAGCCTTGCGGGCCGTGTCTCTCGCGACGGTGCCGATAGAGGCTCAGGCCGGTATTACCTATGGCGACCCCTTAAAGGGCAGCGGTAGGGAGGCCGTTTTCATTCCGCATACGGAGCATGTCAGCGTGTTGTTTGCGCGTGAGAGCATGCGCGCCGCTGTTGCGTGGCTGGATAAGTGCTTTGACATTCATCGCGCAACACCGATCGAACTTGACGTGCGCGGACCCTGGATTGCGCTTTTGATTACGGGGGCGGTTTTGCTCGGTTGGCGAGCGGCGCGTTATCTCCCCGAAGTAACACCCGAGCCCATAGGCGCTGGGCTTTCTTGGCGACGTCTATGGTGGCCCCTCTTGGTGCCTGCGTTGCTCACGCCGCTATTATTGCGCGTGATACCGACCCATTTCTTGCCCGTCTTGGTGGCCGATTATCTGGCCATGCATTTTGCCGTTTATGGATTAATGACATTGGCGATGCTTGGCATCACCACCCGTGCCTTTTCAAAACGATCATCAAAACATCGCTCGTTAAGGCGCTTATTGGCAGCGGTGGCTCTTGTTGTTGCCTATGAGGCCTTGGCTTTATTTTGGCCGCTAGACCATTACTTTACGAATTTCGTTCCAGCTTTGAATCGTATCCCAATTTTACTGGCGATGGTGATTGGTACGCTGTGTTATTTCTTGAGCGATGAATGGCTCACGCGCGGGCCTGGCGCAGGACGAGCAGCTTATGCAGCAAGTAAGCTCGTTTTTCTGATCTCACTCGGCCTGGCAACAGCGCTCGATTTTGAACGTCTGTTTTTCCTTGTGATCATCATCCCCGTGATCTTGCTGTTTTTCCTGATCTTCGGGCTTTTCAGTTCTTGGATTTACAAGCGCACTGGCGATCCGCTTGTGGCCGGATTAGCCCATGCGCTTGCCTTTGCTTGGGCTATCGGTGTCACCTTCCCGATTTTAGCGGACTAGGCGCCACCGATAGGGCGATCACTACCGATTAAGGCGACGTCGATTCAATGCCAACGGTCGCTATGCGGTCGTCCATTGTTTCAAGATCGGTATCGCGCGTTTCTTTCACGAAATACAACGCAATCAGGGTCAGCGTGCCAAGGCCCGAAAGATAGAACCCGACGGCACCGGGGCCATATTGTTTAGCAAGCCAGGCGGCCACGAAAGGCGTTAAGGCGGCACCTAATATCGAGGCTACATTATACGCCACGCCGGAACCCGTATACCGTGTATTGGTCGGAAAAAGCTCAGGCAAAAAGGCAGCCATTGGACCAAAGGTCATGCCCATTAACGTCATGCCGATGCTCAAGAAGACGAGCATTAAAGGAAGGTTGGCCGTATCCGCCGAACCCATCGTTGCAGGCGACAAGAAGGGACCGAAGCTAAAACCGAATACGATGATTGCAGCGGTAACGGCCAAGAGTAATTTCCGGCGACCAAACCGATCGGCCAACGCCCCAGACACCGGGATAAAGGCGGCAAAGAACAAAACCGAGATCAGCTGTAACATCAGGAACGGACGATAGCCGATCCCTAATGCGCCGAGCTGAACTTTGCCAATGGCATAGGACAAGATCCATGTCGTCATCGTGTAGAAAATGCCGTAAGTCGCCACCATGCTGAAGGTGCCGAGCAAAATCTGACGCGGATTATTTGATAAGACACGCAATAGTGGGGAACGAACCCGCTCACCACGAGCCGCGGCCCTTGTAAACACTGGCGTTTCATACAATGCCAATCGGACATAGAGCCCAACCAATACCAGGATGATCGACACCAAAAACGGGATACGCCAGCCCCATACAAAAAACGGATCATCCGCCGCCGATTTGGTTGAATCGAACGCGAACCAATAGGTCAAAATCAAAAAGAAGCCGTTGGCCAGAATGAAACCAAACGGCGCGCCTAGCTGCGGCCACATGGCGGCCCGAGCGCGCTTGCCGGGCTCCGCCGTTTCCGCCGCCAACAAAGCCGCACCCGACCATTCACCCCCGAGGCCCAACCCTTGGCTGAAACGAAGGATCGTCAGAAGGATTGGCGCAAACAAACCAACTTGTTGGTAGGCCGGAAGCAAGCCGATAATAAACGTGGCGAGCCCCATCAGCAGCAAGGAACCGACAAGCGTTGTTTTGCGGCCAATGCGATCACCGAAGTGACCAAAGAGGACGGAGCCAACAGGACGCGCGAGAAAGGCCACACCAAACGTTGCCATCGAAGCTAAAAGCGCCGAATTACCCTCGCTCGCAGGGAAAAACAGACTTGGAAACACAGAAACAGCCGCTGTGGCATAAATATAAAAATCGTAAAACTCGATCGTAGTACCAACAAGACTGGCAAAGATGATCTGAAATTTGGAGTTTTGGGCGGGCAAATGCTGGTTCACGGAAACATTCCTATTTTAATCGCCGACGGCCTTTGAAGTCCCGACCAGCGAGTGACGTTTTCCCCCGACGCGCGGCCCATGTTAGGACACAACACGCCTTACCTGTTTTTGAACATTCCATCGCTTCCGTCAACTGACAGCAATGGCCATTATAGCAAGGTTAGAGTGAAAAACTGACGGTAGGAAAATCCAACGCGCCTCATCAACCGTAAGAACTGATAGAAATACAGTCGTTAAGCGGTATCACCGCATGGTGTAAATGGTTAGAGGTGTTCGTGCTACAGCTCATCTATACAAGTCGGGAATTCCGCCCTTTAAGCGATGCTGATTTGAAGCGTTTGGTTGCGCATAGCCGCGCGCGGAACCATCAGGACCATGTGACAGGATTTTTATATTATTCAAACGGCACGTTTTTGCAGCTTTTAGAGGGTGATGAAGCCGTTGTCGAAGCAACCTTTGCCCGCATTCAAGATGATTTTCGTCATGTGAATCCGACAATTATCTTTAAAGACAACACAGCAACGCAACGCATGTTTGAGGATTGGAGCATGGAAATTGCCGATCCAAAATCGACATCAGCGCTGATGCGCGGATTTTTTCAGGTTGATAAAGATCTCGATCTGACGAAGCTCGACGCTGAAAAGGCGATGCTTTTGCTCGAAGCATTTCGGGGAATGCATACGTCTTTGCTGCTTTGATTTATGGCGGCAGCTTGCCCTTTACTAAAGCGCGATAGACAGCGCTGATGGGATCGCGCCGAGTTGTGACATCGTTCATGGCTTGGAGCGCATTAGCCGGGCCGTGTCGGCCATCGTTCGGAGCCTGATCATGACCGAATTAAATACGCCATCCCCGCTTGCAACGCCCTAAGGCATTGGGCTTGCCCTCACTGCGTTGGCGCTCGGTGGATTTGGTATTGGCATTGGCGAATTCGCTATTATGGGACTTTTACCAGAAGTCGCTAATGGATTTGCCATTACTCCACTCGAAGCCGGCCATGCCATTTTTTAAAGAACCAAATATCGATAGGTTCGATTGATAAATTTCTGTCGTGAATCATCGCTACACCCGCCACAAAGCTTAATTTGGGTTGGGTGAAGTGATGTTGAACCTTTCAAATGACCATCTCGATTTCTTCGTCTGGAAAGATTTCCCCGTGATCTATGACGGCCGGGAAGAGAAAGCGCCGGAAGCGTGGGTGAATATTCATGGCCATTGGGGACGCATTAGCGTCGAGAGCATCGCATTTGCGTGCAATTGGATATCGCGCGACGATTTTCTGACCCGCTTTGGCCAATTACCGCCCTTGCCTTCAGAGGCGTTCCGCTCGCGCCGGATTGTTGCGGCTTGATCACTATCGGAAACTATTCCGTGATCGATACGACATATTCCGCTAGCTCTGTAAAAGGCTCGCGCACTGCGTAATTACCCACGCGCGGTTGATCAAACGCCGTCATGCCGAACTCAATAGGGTTTTGCATGCCGGAGCGCTCCGGAATATAGGCAGCGATTTCGACATCGAGTGTTTCGCTCAGGACTTCAATGCGTTCGGCTATTTTACCCGAATTGCGGGTCTTGTTCAGGACGACGGCAACCTGCGCATCGCCCTTTTCAACCTTGCGGTATTCCCATAATTTTTCCAAGAAATCGATGCTGGCCTCGATGTCGAGCGGTAGGCCAACGATTGGAACCAGAATGACGTCACTGACTTTGATAAAATCGGTCAAAGGCGCACCGCGCACAGCCGCACGGCCATCGACGATGACATAATCCAGCGTCTTACGCTTTTTAAGGGCGCGAAGCTCGTCGAGATTAAGATCTGTAAAATCCAAACCCTCGATGGTGACGAGCTTAGGCGAGCGCCGTTCAATCCAACTGAGTGTGCTTTTTTGCGGGTCGCCATCGGCCAAGGCAACCGTATAGCCCATATCCGTCAGGGCTGCCGCAAGATGGATTGCGGTTGTGGTTTTACCGCAGCCGCCTTTGACATTCTGCACGGAAATCACGTGTGCCATTGGGGATATCCTCTCTCTACCTGGCGCAAAGCCACCCTTTAACCTTAGCTGACGGTTAAAATAGTGACTAATTGAAAAGGCGTCGACTCAATTCTTTGAGCCGCTCAGTCTCATGCCGGCGAGGGCTTATGAATGCGAAATCCAAGAAAATAAGACGAAATTCGTCCTATCGAGTGGATTTTTCGCCGCCCGCCAAGGTTATGACGGCAATAATCATGACGCCGGTCAAAATAAGGCGAACGCCAGGGCTGGCGCCAAAAATGTTCAACATCGTCACCAAGAGATACATGAACAGGGCTGCACCCCATATCCCCGGCACATTCGCCTTGCCGCCCGCTACCGATGTTCCGCCAATCACAACAACGGCGATGGACGCCAGCAAAAAATCATCGCCCATATTCAGCGCGGCTCCGCCCGAGAAGCCAGACTGAAGAATGCCGCAAATTCCGGCAAACAAAGCGCTTAAGAGATAGGTGGCAAAACGGACCGATTTAACCTTGAGGCCACCAAGCCATGCCGCGCGTTCGTTCTGACCGATGGCAAGAACGGTACGGCCATAAATTG